>CAZNOC010000148.1:0-10129 GCA_964574545.1 uncultured Bifidobacteriaceae bacterium
GGCGGTCCGGGCGCGCGCGGGCCACGCGGCCAGGGGGGGCAGGAGGGGCCGCCGCCCGACGTCGAAGAGATGCGGCGCCGCATGCAGGCCGAGGGCCCGCCGCCTCCGTCCACGGTGATCATGCGCCTCGAGGATCACCGCGCCGTCAATGGGATCCAGCTCCCGCACCTCATCATCCAGACCGTCGATGGCAAGCCCACCGAGGAGTGGACCATCAACAGGTATCAAGTGAACCCGCGGCTCAACGCCGAACTGTTCGACAAGAAGTAGGCGGATCATGTCCACGAAGATCGCCGCAGCGCTCGTCCTCCTGCTGTCCCTGGCCTCGGTGCCCGCGCGGGCCGCCGCGCAGGCGCCGGAGGGCGTGGTCAGGATCACGGTGCAGGACCAGACGGGAGCCACTATCCCGTTCGCCCAGGTCCGGCTCACGAACGAGGCCGGCGAGTCGCTCGCCGGCACCCCGAACGATCGGGGCGTGGTGACCATCACGAACGTGCCCGCCGGGGTGTGGCAGCTCAGCGTCGAGGCGGGCGGGTTCCAGTCGCTGCATCAGCCCATCACGGTGGCCCGCGCGCCGTTCGAGGCCGCGGTGCAGCTGCCGGTGGCCTTGCAGGAGGAGATCTTCGTGGACGACCGATCGGCGCCGGACCGCTCAGGCAACGCCTTTGCGCGTACGCTGACCGCCGACGAGATCGACGCGCTGCCCGACGACCCCGACGAGATGGCGGACGCGCTGCGCCAGATGGCCGGCCCCGGCGCGCAGATCTTCGTCGATGGCTTCGGCGGCGGCCGGCTCCCGCCCAAGAACCAGATCCAGCAAATCAGGTTCCGCACCAACTCGTTCTCGGCCGAGAACCATCAGGCGGGCATGGTGCGCATCGACGTCATCACGCGCCCCGGCATGACCGGCTTCGGAGGGATGGTCAACTTCGGCTTCCGCGACGAAGCGCTCAACGCGCGGAACGTGTTCGCGGCCGAGAAGGGGGCGGAGCAGCAGCGGCGCTTCATGGTGAACTTCGGCGGGCCGCTCGTGGCCAACCGGACGTCGTTCCGCCTGTCGGTGGACGGCGAGATGTCCTATGACTCGCGCACGATCGTCGCGGCGCTTCCGGGCGAGACGTTCAACGGCCAGGTGCGCCGGCCCGTGGATGCCGCCAACGTGCGGCTGCGTGTCGACCACGCCCTCGGCCAGAACAACCAGCTCATGGCGCAGTACGAACGCCGCAACGGGACGCGCGAGAACCTCGGCGTGGGCGACTTCGACCTGCCCGACCGCGCGTTCACGACCGACACGACGAGCGACCAGATTCGGGTCACGAACAACCGCGTGCTCGGCGCCAAGGCGTTCAACGAGCTGCGCGTGTCGTTCACCTCGTCGTCCACGGCGCAGACGCCACTCACCGATGCCCCAACGGTCCGCGTGCTCGAGGCATTCACGCGAGGCGGCGCCGGCCAATCGGGCGTGCGCGAGTCGCGCGAGTTCGAGGTGGCCAACAACGTCGACTTCACGGTAGGCCGGCACGCGCTGCGTGCGGGGCTCCTCCTCGAAGGCGGTTCGTGGGACAGCACGAGCGCCAGCAACACCAACGGCATGTTCACGTTCAGCAGCGTCGAAGACTACCTGCTGGGCCGCCCGTCACTCTACGCGCAGCGCATCGGCGAGGCGCAGGTGTCATACCGGCACCTGCAGGCCGGCTGGTACCTCCAGGACGACTTCCGGATCGGCCGGAACCTGTCGCTCGGGCTGGGTGTCCGGCAGGAGGTGCAGACACACCTGGCCGACAAGTGGAACATCGCGCCGCGGGCCGCGTTTACGTGGACCCCCGGCGGCGGGCAGCTGAATATCCGCGGCGGCTGGGGGCTGTTCTACGACTGGTACGACACCAGCCTCTACGAACAGACGCTGCGCCTCGACGGCACCCGCCAGGAGGAAGTGATCATCGTCAATCCGGGGTATCCGGAGGCGGGGTTGGGCGCGGGACAGTCGCTGCCGCCGAGCGTGATTCGCGCCGGCGACGATCTGGTGATGCCGACCATTCAGCAGATGTCGATCGGCTTCGACCGGCCGCTTACGTCGTGGCTGACCGTGCGGTCCGATTACCTGCGGCTCCGGGGATCCAACACGCTGCGCTCGATCAACGTCAACGCGCCGGTGAACGGCATGCGTCCCGACGACGGCCTCGGCAACGTGAGCGAGATCGTCTCGACAGGCAAGTCGAACACGGACCGGCTGTCCGTTGGCATGAGCCTGACGGTGCCGGGCCGCCGCATCTCGGCGAACGTGATGTATCAGCTCGCCACTTCGAAGAACTTCGCGGACAGCGCGCTGAGCCTGCCGTCCAACAACGCGGACCCCGACGCGGATTGGGGGCCGGCGGCCCAGGACGTCCGGCACCGCGTGTTCTTCATGGGCAGTGTGCCGCTGCCGCTGGGCGTGCGGGTCATGTACCAGGTGCAGGGCTCGTCGGCCTTGCCGTACACGATCACGACGGGCACCGACGACAATCGCGACACCGTGTTCAACGATCGGCCCGAGGGCGTCGGCCGGAACAGCGCGCGCGGCGCGGCCACGTGGAACGCGAACTTCCGTCTCGGCCGCGGCTTCAACCTCGGCGGCCAGACGACGGGGCCGGGCGGCGGTCCGGGCCCCGGCGGCGGAGGTCCCGGCCCGGGGGTCTCCACGATGGGCGGCGGCGGCGGTGGCGGGCCCGTCATGATGATCATGGAGGGTGGCGCCACCCGCTATCGGCTGGACGTCTACATCCAGGCGTTCAACGTGTTCAATCACGCGAGCTACAACCAGTTCGTGGGCAATCTGCGTTCGCCCTTCTTCGGCACGGCCACGTCTGCCGCCCCGCCACGGCGCATCGAGATCGGCGCGACATTCGGATTCTAGCTCGGAGATCACGGACACACACGTCCACCTCCGCGGCCGCAGGCCGCTTCGGCGCGACCTCGCCGAAGCTCGCCGGTGGACTGAGGGAGCGAAGGCGGGAAGGTCGCGAGGAAACGAAGGACGCACGAAGATCAACTTTCTCTCGCTGGCCTGCAACTCTTGAGGGCAGAATGCAGTGAGGCGTCACAGCGTTCTGCCTTTTACTTTTCTTGCCTCGTGCGTCCTTCGTCCCTTCGTGTCCTTCGTGTGTGTACGTGATCTGTGCCGTATTCATCTGATGTGATCGTCATCGGCGCCGGCATCGTCGGCGCTGCTGTCGCGTGGGAGCTGGCGGCGGCCGGCGCACGCGTGCGCGTGATCGACGTCCGCGGCCCGGCGCGCGGCGCCACGCAGGCGTCCGCGGGCATGCTGGCGCCCTTCATCGAAGGCCACGAGTCCGACGCGCTGCGCGCACTCGGGCGGCGCGGTCTCGACTCCTACGAAACATTCATCGAACGAGTGACGGCCGACGCGGGGATGCGCCCCATCTACAACCGCCGCGGGACGCTCGAGGTCGCGTGCGATGACCGACACGCGGCGCGGCTGCGCATGTCGGCGGCCTCGCTCTCGGGGCAAGGCGTCCAGGTAGAGTGGCTGGAGGGCTCCAGCCTGGCCGAGGCAGAGCCGCTGCTCGGAGCGGACGCGGTGGGCGCCCTCCTCATACCCATCCATGGGTTCGTTGGCGCAGCGAGCCTGACGGAAACGCTGCTCGCGGCCGCCGTCGCGCGGGGCGCCATCGTCGAGACGCCCGTCCGTGCCCGCCGGGTGTCGGCTGCGGAGGGGGCGCGCCTCTCGGTGCGGTGCGACGATGCGACGTTCACGGCAGAACGCGTGGTGATCGCCGCGGGTACGTGGTCTGGTCAAGTGGAGGTGGATGGAGCACAGCCTGCGCCAGTGCATCCAGTTCGTGGCCAGTTGCTCCATCTCGCCTTGCCCGACCAGCTCCTCTCGCGCATCGTCTGGGGCGCCGAGTGCTATCTGGTGCCATGGCCCGATGGCACTGTGCTCGCGGGCGCCACGGTCGAGGATGCAGGCTTCGACGAGCGCTCGACCGTCGAAGGCGTGGCCGCCTTGCTCGAGTCGGCGCAGTCGCTCGTGCCTCGGCTGCGGGAGGCCACGTTCGTGTCTGCGCGCGTCGGGCTGCGGCCTGGAGGGATTGACGACCTGCCGCTCGTCGGGTCCTCCGACGCCATGCCTGGCCTGATCTACGCGACGGCGCACTATCGCAACGGTGTGCTGCTGGCCCCGCTCACCGCCGCGCTCGTCCGCGGGATCGTCATGGACGATCCGCCCGACCCCGCACTGGCACTGCTCGCCCCCGCCCGGGCGGGGAGGCTTTAGGTGGTAGTCGTAGTGGGTGGTGGGTCGTGGGTAGTGGGGGGTGGGGACGCACGCTGACACAGGGACTGGCGTCTAACCCACCGTCCCCCACTTCCTCCTACCCACGACCCACTACCCACGACCCACCACTACCCACTACCCACGACCCACCCCCCACTACCGGCTATGATTCGTCAATGCCGAAGCTAAGCCACGCTGCCGTCGATGCCGCGTTGAGGGAACTGCCGGGCTGGTCTCGTGACGGCGATGTCATCCGCAAGCAGTTCGCGTTTGCCGGCTTTCCAGAGGCCGTCGGGTTTGTGACGCGTCTCGTACCAGGCGCCGAGGCCGCGGATCATCATCCCGATCTCACCATCAACTACCGGAAGGTGACCGTCGAGTACACGACGCACTCCGAGGGCGGGTTGACCGAGAAGGATCTGGCGGGCGCGCGGCTCACCGAGGCGGTCCAGGCGGACGCTCCCCAATGAAGCTGAAGAAGCTGTACGCGTCACGCGAGGTGGCGGCACTCACCGGGCTGAGCGCGCGGCAGCTTCAGTGGTGGGACGAGCGGCGGCTGTTCTCGGCGTCCGTGCCGTCGCACCGGACGGAGGCCGGCGGCTTCACCGAACGCCGCTACACGCCAATCGAGCTCCTCGAGCTGATGGTGCTGGCCGACCTTCGGCGCCGTGGCTTCTCGATCTCCCGGATCCGGCGGCTGCTCGCGGCGTTGCGGTCGCGCTTCAAGACCCGCCTCTACGACGCCATCGAGGGCGGCGGACCCGTCACGCTCTTCATCGATGGGCAGCAGATCTACGCGCGCACCGAGAGCGGCGATCTCTACAACCTGCTCGAGAATGCCTCGCAGCCGCTGTTGATGCTCGGCCAGGACGTGAAGTTGCGCGAATTGACCGTGCGGGAAGGGAAGAAGAAGGCTAAGCCTTCGGCACGATCGGGAACACCGTCTCGAGGTCGTCGCCCGGCCGCGGGATGACGTGTACGCCCACGAGCTCGCCGATGCGCCGCGCGGCGGCGGCGCCGGCATCCGTCGCGGCCTTCACCGAGCCCACGTCGCCGCGGACGATGGCGGTGACGAGCCCGGCGTCCACCTTCTGCCAGCCCACGAACACGACGTTCGCCGTCTTCAGCATGGCATCGGCCGCCTCGACCATGCCCACGAGCCCGCGCGTTTCGACCATGCCAAGCGCGTCGTAGTTGGTCTCGCCCACGGTCGATTCCTTTGCCTTGGCCATCAGTGCCTCTGGCCCATCACGTTAACACCGATCGCGCACAAACTGATCACATACAAACGTTCTTTGACGAACGTCGTGGGTGGAACGTGATCGCCTACGTCAATCGGCCGCGCGCGGCGATGGGGAGGGGTTCGACGACCTCGAGGCCGTCGACGAGCCAGACACGGTCCACCAGGTTCGAGACCACGCACGAGTGGTTCGGGAGCACTCGGACGAGGTCGCCGGGGGCGAGCGGGTCGGCTCCAGCGGCCACCCGCACTGTCGCGTGCTCCTCGGAGAGGCGTTCGACGGCCAGCCGTGAGTCCGGCCGGCCTCCGGGCGGCAGGCCCGCGCCTCGGAACACCACGCCGTGCCCCGGGAGCGGCGAGAAGCCGCGCGCAAGGTCGGCGCCGAGCGTCTTGCTGCCGCAGTCGAGGATCACCCGGTCAGCGGCCGGTGCGCTCACGACCCGCGCGAGGACGGTGAGCGCGCAGTCGTCGAGTGTTGCCGCGCCGAGGCCCACCTGGGTGCGATCGAAGTAGACATAGTTGCCGGGGCGGAGCTCGGTCAGCCCGTCCTGCTCGAGTGAGTAGCGTGCGGGAGGCGTTGCGCCGGCGCTCACCTCTTCGATAGCCACCCCCGCGTCTCGCGCCACGGTGGCAAGCCGCGTCAGCAAGGCGGCTTCTTCGACTGCGATCGCCTGCAGGTGATCTTCAGAGGTGGCGTGGTACGCGTGGCCCGCATGACTCAGCAGCCCGCGGAGCAGCAGGCCGGGCAGTCCGGCCACCAGGCGGACGAAGTCGAGGGCTGAGGGCAGCCCGGGATCGATGCCGCACCGGTGGAAGCCCACATCCACCTTCACGAGCACCTCCACCTCCCGTCCCGCTTGCACCATCCGGTCCGACCAGCCACGCGCGACGTCGGCGTGATCGACGATGAACGAGAGGCGCGTCTGGTCGAGCAGCGAGACGACGCGGGGCGCGTTGACGGGGTGCAGCGGGTACGGCAGGCGGATGTCCGCGACGCCTGCCTCGGCGAACACCTCGGCTTCGCCGAGCTTCGCGCAGCAGATGCCTGCGGCGCCGCGCGCGATCTGCCAGTGGGCCACGGCCGGAGACTTGTGCGTTTTCGCGTGGGGGCGCAACCGCAGGCCACGCCGCGTCGCAGCCTCCTGCATCCGGTCGATGTTGGTCCGCATGCGCTGGCGCTCGATGAGGACGGACGGGGTCGGGAGCTGGTCGATGGTCACCCCGGGATTATGAGGGCATTTACCTCGACGACCATCCGCAGATTCCGCAGATTTCGCAGACCTTCGCCGGGCTGCCACCCCGCGGGCTGCCGGTCGAAGACCGGCAGCGGTGGCGCGAACGAGCCACGGTGGACGAGAGCCATCGAGTTTCGCCGGTGTAGGGCTCTCGTCCACCGTGGCTCGCTCGCGCTTGCGCGGCCTTGAGGCCGCGCAAGCGGGGTCATCCGCGTGTTGGAGGGTGGTCGCGGCAGAATCCGCGTGATCGGCGTAATCCGCGGATGAACGGTGTGTGACCTGCCGCCGTGGGGTAATCTCAACGCCGCATGTCGTACCGTCTCGTCCGCGCAGAAGGCGCCCTGCTCGATCGGATCCTCCGCGAGTCCTATCCGCTCTGGAGCGAAGGGCTCTCTCCGGAGGCGTACGCGCGGTACAACACCGCGCAGATGCGGACGGCGTGGGGCGCCGCCCATCTCGAGAGGGTGGCGCTCGTCGACGGCCACACGCTTGTCGCAAGCGCCAAACGCTACGATCTGTCAGCGCGGCTGGATGGCCGCATCCGTCGCGTGCTTGGCATCGGGGCCGTGTTCACGGCGCTCGACCGGCGCGGGCAGGGTGGCGCGTCGGCGCTGATGTCGCATCTGCTCGAGGCGGCCGTGGCCGAGGGCTACGAGTTCGCGTTGCTCTTTTCGGAGATCGAGCCGCGCTTCTACGAGCGCTTCGACTTCGTGCCACTGCCCCTGCTGGCGTCCGCGATCACCGTGAAGGGCCCGGACGGTACGCCCGCGGTCCTCGTGCGTGCAGGTGAAGACCGGGACATCCCCCTCGTGGCGGAGATGAGCGCCGGGCCCAGCCGGGAGGCCCGCTTCTCGCTCGACCGCGCCGAGGACCTCGTCCGGTACGCGATCGCGAAGAAGCGCCTGCTCGCTGGTCTTGGGCCCGACGGGCTTCGCCAGGTGGAGTTCCTGGTGACCGAGGAGGGACTGAGGGCCGTTGCCTACCTGGTGTGCTCGCACGACGAAGGGCGGTGGACCATCGAGGAGTGCGGCGACCGCGATCCCACGGGGGCCCGAGTAGGGGCGATGCTGCAGGCGATGCTGGCGCGCGAACCCTCGCGCGCGCGACCGGAGATCCACGCATGGTGGCCCAACGGGTGGACGCCGCCTCAGCTCGAGATCACCGAGACGCAGCCGGCCTCAGTGGTCATGATGCTTCGCCCCCTCCAGGACCGCACGCTTCCGCTCCCACCGCTCGAAGCGAACCAGATCGCGTACTGGCACGCCGACGTGTTCTGATCACGTGCAAACACGAAGACCACGAGGGCCACGAAGACGGCACGAAGCCATCAGCTCCAAGGGTGACGCGTGGCGCTACTCCGGGACGCGCACATCGACCGTCTTTGCCTCGCCCTCGTTGAGCGTGAGGCGATCGGCGGCGTCGATGAGGGTGCGGAGGTAGTCGGGGTCGCCGGCCTGGCCGTCCTCCAGGCCCTGCACGGCCACGATGCGGTAGTCGGTGCGCGGCGGGAGGTTGCGGATCCGGTAGCGGCCGTCCTGATCGGGGCGGGCAGTCTGGACGAAGCGTGACTGGAACGTCCACGCGCTCTCGTCGGATGCGAACACCACCACCGCAGCATCCAGCACCGGGTCGCCCCGGCCGTCAATCACCGTTCCCGACAACTCCGTCGTGGATTCTGTCAGCACGACACGAAGCGAGGACGTCGTGGTGCCGGGGACGAAATCGATGGGCGTGTCGGTGACGTCGACGCCGTCGTAGAGCACGGACTTCAGATACCAGTCCGCAGGCGCGTTCACCCGGATGACGCGCGCCTCGCTCAATCCGCGGAGCTCGAACGAGCCGTCCGCCGCAATCCGCGCTGGAGTGGCACCCACCGGGCTCGTAGGGTCCGCGCCGATCGCCATGATCCCGACCTGCCGTCCCTGCGCGGGCAGGGGCTGCCCCTGGTCGGTGGTCACGACACCACGCGCGACCGCCCCTGGCGCCGTCGCCACGAACAGATCCCGCACATCGTCGAGGCCGACCGTGATGGGGAGGCGCGCGAACTCACCGTCGCCAATGCCCGCGGCGAAGCCCCGGCCGCCGCCCCCGCCGCCCGGGCGCACGAACAGGAGGTAGCTGCCCGGCGCGATGCCCGGCAACAGGAACGTGCCGTCGCCGAGGACGGCCACGCTGCCGGCGTTGATGCCGCCGACGCCCGTGCGCAGCGTGTCGGCTGGCAGGAGCATGACGGCGCCACGGGTGGCTGGCTGGCCGCGCGAATCGACCACCCGCCCGCTGACGCGGACGAGGCGCGTCAGCAGCAACCCGAACGAGACGTTGGACTGCTCCTGGCCCACGCCGAGTGTGATGCGCTGCGCCTCGTGGACGCTCGGGACGCCGGGGTAGTAGGTCGGCGCGTATCCCGACGGCTCGTCGCTGTCGAGGTTCGCACTCGCCGCGCCCTGACCCTCACGCACCGTGGCGCTCACCGTGTACTCGCCGGGCGTGAGCCCGAACAAGCGGAAGCTGCCCTGGTCGTCGGTGCGTCCGCGGCTACTGCCGGTACCCGGCACGAGACGCCGCGCGCCGGCAAGGTAGCGATACTGCAGCGCGACCACGTCCGCGTTGGCGATCGGCTCGCCGTACTCGTCGAAGACGCGCCCGGCAATCACGCTGCCGCGAGGAAGCGCCAGGATCACCTTCTCGAGGACCTCGTCTTCGCCCAGATCGAGCTGGTTGCCGGACTCCCCAGGACGTCGCTGGCCGTACTGAAGGGTCACGAAGCCGCCCTTGCTGGCGGTGACGGTGTAGCGGCCGGCGGGCAGGTTCGCGATCTCGAAGCGGCCGTCGACGTCGGTGATCGTGACGCGGCTGGCACGAGCGTCTGGAGACGCGGCGCGGACCTGGGCTCGGCGGATGGGTGTGCCGGTGTCCGCGGCCACGATCTGTCCGCGGATCGCGGACGTGCCTTCGACCGCGGCCACCTCGCCCTGGGAGGCCCGTGGCGGCACGCGCTGCCCGCCACGGGGCTGCGCGGCGACGATCGCAGTGAGCGCGAGGCACGCACACGCTGTGGCGAGCCGAGCCGTTATGGCCAGGGTCATCCCCCGAGATTACCCGATCGACCGCAATCCCAAGCCGACTTCAAGGTCCAACCCGTCCTACGTGCCGTCCCAGAAAGCCGAAGGCCGTGAGCCGAACGCCGCTGCGAACTCGAGACGCCTCCGGCGAGCTCGCCTCAGTCTGGTCGCACACGCAGGTTCTCGACGCGTCGTTCGCCCTCGGCGAGCGAGAAGCGCACAGCGGCGTCGCGAACGCTCGCGAGGAACTCCGGGTCCCGTGCGTCGTTGTCGTCGAGTTCCCGCACAACGATGATGCGATAGTCGCCGTGCGCGG
>CAZNOC010000149.1:0-10123 GCA_964574545.1 uncultured Bifidobacteriaceae bacterium
CCCCCGACCCACGACCCACGACCCACGACCCACTACCCACTACCTACTACCCACTACCCACTACCCACTACCCACTACCCACTACTGCTCCCCTCTCGCTGTCCCCCCGCCCCCCGTTACCCAGAATTAACAGGCCCGTCACTGCGCGGAAACCTGCAGTCGTTACGGTGAAAGGTGTCGGGGGGCGGCGTCAGCCGGCGCGACCCCGCCGCCCGTCTCCACACCGTGACACGCAGGACCAGCCGGATGCAGCCCAATACCCTCGCCCGCGCTTCCGCTGATGCGGCCTCGCGCACCCGGCCGACAACGGCGTCTCACGCCCCCCGCACCCGCGTCCTCGTCGTGGAAGATGAACAGGACATCGCCGGCCTGATCCGCCACACGCTGGAGCGCGGCGGAGAGATCGACGTCGAGGTCGCGGCCAGCGGCGATGCGGCGCTCAAGTCCGTCGCTGAGCAGACGCCCGATCTGATCCTGCTCGACCTGAACCTGCCGGTCCTGGGCGGGCTTGAGGTCTGCCGGCTGCTGCGCGCGCGGCCCAACACCGCCCGCGTGCCCATCATCATGTTGACGGCTCGTACCAGCGAGAGCGACCGCGTCACCGGTCTGGATGCCGGCGCGGACGACTACGTCACCAAGCCGTTCAGCTTGCGCGAACTTGCCGCGCGCGTCCGCGCCGTCCTGCGTCGTGTCGGGCCGGAGACACCCTCGCCGCAGCCCGCGGTCTACCGCGGCAAGCATCTCGTGGCGGACTTCGAAGCGGTGGCGATCGCCGTGGAGGATCAGCCGATCAAGCTGACGCGCCGTGAGTTCGAACTGTTGAAGTATCTGGTGGACAACCGCAACCGCGTGCTGTCCCGAGACCGCCTGCTCGAGCGCGTCTGGGGCTACGACCGGCTGATCGAGACGCGTTCGGTCGATGTCCACATCGGCCGTCTCCGCAGCAAGCTCGGTCCCGCCGGCCGCCAGATCGAGACCGTGGTCGGCCTCGGATACCGCTTCGTCGAGTAGAACAAGCCCTCGGTCCCCGGTCCCCGGTCCCTGATCACCGCTCCCCGACCTCGGCCCACCCCTGGCGCTGCAGGTCGCGCATTTCAATCGTGAACGCCCGGCGCGCGCGCTCGACGCGGTGCCAATCCGTGTAGTTGGCCTGCCGCACGACGCGGCTATCCAGTTCCTCTCGTACGTCCCACCCCGTATGCGACGGGACGATGACGTATCGGCGCGTGTGCTGCTCGTGACGAAGGCTCTTGGTAAACGCGTACATGATTGCCCCTGCCCGCACCTTACCGCACGGCATCGTCCACGCCGTGTAAATTGGATGTAACGTGCTGGGGCAAATGCTAGAACCGTAGATGTTTATAGCGTTTACAGCGGCGTCACGCGCTCGGGCACGCGCACCGCGAGCGCGCGCTGGTGCACGCGGATCTCTACGGTCGAGCCACCCGACCGCGGCTCGCCGTCCACGTGGTACGCGATCCCGGCCGATGCCGAAACGGACAGGCTCGCCCACGAACGCATGAGGATCCCCGGCGCATCCACCAGCGTCCCGCGGAAGAGCGACGGCAGCCGCACCGCCAGCCACGCGAGTGAACGCGCCTCGACCACGACGACCTCGAGACGCCCGTCGTCCAGCCGCGCCGCAGGGGCAATCAAGGCGCCGTTGCCGTACTGCCGCGAGTTGGCCAGCGCGATGAAGAGCGCCTTGCGAACCACCGTTTCGCCGCCGCCCTCCACGGTGTAGCTCACAGGCCCGTAGCGAAGGAGTTCCGCGACGGTGATCTGGACGTAGGCGCGCAACCCACGGCGCCCGGCGCCGCGCCGGGCGAAACGCGCGGCGATACTGGCGTCCAACCCAATGCCGGCCAGGTTGAAGAACGGAACGCCGTCAATCTCGCCGGTGTCGATCTGGCGCGTGACGCCGGTCAATGCCACCCGCAAGGCCTCCTCGGCGCGGGGCGGCACCCCGAGGTCCAGTGCCAGCCCGTTGCCTGAGCCGGCGGGCACGATCGCGAGGGGCGTTGAGGTGAACCTGAGAGCACCCGCCACCTCGTTCACCGTACCGTCGCCCCCCCATGCGACGACGACCGCGTCCTGGCGCTCCAGGGCCTCGCGTGCCAGCGCCTGCGCATGTCCGGGCGCCTCGGTCACGGTCACATGCGGCGTCGCGCCGAACTCGCGCACCACGCGCTCGGCCAGCGCCCGGCGCGTTTCCGGGCTGTCGTGGCGCCGGCGTATCCCCGAGATGGGGTTGATGAGGACTGAGACGCCCCTCACCCGCCGAGCTTCCTGAGCATCCTCGGCGCGAGGAACCAGCGCAGCGCGCCCGGGCCACCAGGTGTCGCGACGTCCACGTCAATGCGGCACACGGCGCCCTTCTTGAACTCGACATGGCCGCGGGCCTGCAGCAACCGCGACGCGAGTTCGCCGAGATCGGGCTCATGGCCGACCAGTGCGAGGCGCCGGTGCCGGCGGCCCACCCTGGCAATCAGACGCGTGATCGCAGCGGCATCCCCTCCCGGCGCGAGCGCCGTGGATTCCTCGACCGCTGGCTTGCCCGGCAGACCGGCGGCCAACAGGTCGGCCGTCTCGCGCGCACGAACGAGCGGGCTCGTGAGCACGAGGTCCACCTCCATCCCGACGGCGCGCAGCCCGATCACCGCCTTGCGCCAGCGGGCGGTTCCCTCCGGGGTGAGCGGCCGAAGGCGGTCGTCGGGGTACGAGGGGCCGCGTTCGCCCGCGATGGCGTGGCGTACGAGGTGCAGTTCGATGGGGGTGGCCATCGCTCAGGCGGCCGCGGTCGACGAATGCCCGCCCGGGGACGGATGGGCCACTGCCTCGCAGATCGCGAGCAGGGCGCGGCGCGACGCCAGGTATCCGGCATGAAGCTGCCGGCACTCGGCCTCGAGCGCGCGCACGAGGCGGTCGAGTTCGGTCGCCGCACGGCGGGACGGGACGGCCAGATCGGCCTGCACCGCACGGGTGCGCTCGATGAGCACCTCGAGGTCGTGCAGCCGGCCCAGCTGGTCCTGCGCCGCCTTGAGACGCCGGATCCGGGCGGTGGCGCGCGAACGCCTGAGTTCCCGCTGCAGTTCCATCGCGTAGCGAAGCTTCTTTGCGGCGATCCGGACTGCGTGAAGCCGGTCGGCCAGGTACACCACGCCCGCGTGCTCGATCGCCTCCTTCAAGCGGGCGGCACGCGCCACGACCCGGCGTCCCGCCTCCTCGAGCGCGGCCTCCCGATCGGAGGGCGCCGGGCGTTCCGCCACCGCATCGAGCCGGCGTCGCAGCTTCTGCAGGAGCCGCGGCGAGAGCGCCTCGAGCATCTCGCGGCGGCGGGCCTGACGGCCGGCCACCAGCGCCTGCCGGACGCGGGCGGTCGCCGTCTGCGCGGCCACGCCACGCCCTTCAAACTCCTCGAGGGTCTCGAGCGCCACGTCGAGCTCGCGCACGGGTCCGAGGGCGCGGGTGATGCGCCGGGCGCGACGAGTGGCGCGGCGCCAGCCAGGACCCGGGTCGGGGCCGCCCGCGACGGGCAGGACCTCGCGCAGACGCCGGGAGGCGACACGCGCCTGGTGCACCGACGTCGCGTCCCCCGCCTGCGCGGCAGGCAGCGCCTGCAACAGCCGGACGAGGCGCGCCCGTACCAGCTGCGCCGCGGGATCAGGGGGATGAGGGGTCATGGACGTTCGAGGGCCTCCAGCACCGGCGTACGGAGCCAGCGTAGCCGGTATTATACGATCCGGGTCCGCCGCCTGATTCCCGCCGTCCTGCTGATCGGAACATCTCATGCGCATCGCTGCCATCGACATCGGGACCAACTCGGTGCACATGATCGTGGTCCGGGTTCGCCCGGACTTCTCGTTCGAGATCATCGACCGCGAAAAGGAGATGGTCCGGCTTGGCGCTGGCGGCCTGGATGGACGCAAGCTGACACGTGAAGCCATGACGTCGGCGCTCCAGGCGCTCTCGAAGTTCGAGCGCCTCGCCCGATCCCACGAGGTGGACGAGATTCTGGCCGTCGCGACCAGCGCGACGCGCGAGGCCGGCAACGGCGGCGCGTTTCTGGCCGCCATCGAGCGCCGGATCGGCCTGCGCCCGCGCATCATCACCGGGACCGAAGAAGCCCGGCTCATCCACTTGGCGGCGGTCTACGGCGTCGACACCCCCAACGCCACGGTCGTCATCGACATCGGCGGGGGCAGCGTGGAGATCACGCTCGGCACGGGGGGCGCCGTGCGCTACGCGCGGAGCTTCAAGCTCGGCGTCATCCGTCTGAGCGAACGCTTCGCGACCTCGGACCCGCTCAGCGGCCGCGACGAGCGCAAGATGGTGCAGCACATCAACGAGCAGGTGGGCCGCTACCTCGAACACATCGTGACGGCGGGATTCGACCGCGTGATCGGCACCTCGGGCACGATTCTGTCCCTGGGCGTCGTGGCCACGGCGCTCGATCGCGGCGCCGTTCCCCCGGAGATGCGGAACCTGCGCGTCCCGGCGAAGTCGATCAGGCGCGCGCGCCGCGCCGTCACCACCCTCGACATCGAGGAGCGGCTCGGTCTGCCCGGCCTCGATCCCCGCCGAGCGGACCTCATCGTGTCGGGGGCCGTGCTGCTCGACACGCTGCTGCGCAAGCTTGGGGCGAGCGACATCACGCTCTGCGATCTCGCGTTGCGCGAAGGCCTGATCCTCGACTACGTCCACCGCAACCGCAAACAGATCGCTCAGGTGGATCGCTATCCCGACGTGCGGCGCCGGTCCGCGATGGAGCTGGCCGAGCGCTGCAACTGGGACGCCGGACACTCGACCCGCGTCGCGGGGCTGGCGCTCGCGCTCTTCGATCAGACACGCGCCCTGCACGGGCTCACCGATCGGGAGCGGGAGTGGCTGGAGTACGCGGCGCTGCTGCACGACGTCGGCATGAACATCAGCTTCGAGCGCCATCACCGGCACTCGTACTACCTGATCAAGAACGGCGACCTGCGAGGGTTCGAGCCGGAGGAGATCGAGGTCATGGCGCTCGTCGCCCGGTATCACCGCCGCGCGGCTCCCAAGCGCGAACACGACGGCTACGGCGACCTGTCCGCCCCGCTTCGCCGCGTCGTCCGAACGCTGAGCGCCTGCCTGCGCATGGCCGAGTCTCTCGATCGAAGCCGTCATGGCGCCGTGCGGGGCGTGGAGTTGCGCACGAGCGGGACGGAAGCCGTGCTGCGCCTCGAGGCCGCCGGCGACGTCGAACTGGAAGCGTGGGCGGCCCAGCGGCAACGCGGGCCCCTCGAAGAGATCCTCGGCCAGTCCCTGCGCCTCGACGTCAAGCGCGTTGACGAACGCGCCTCCACGCCTCGCGCGCCTCGAGCCGGCGCGAAGCGCTGACGCGCATTCGGCTCGACTCGCCGTAACGCTCGCCGGCTCCGCGTCACTACCGGACGGAGGGCCACATCATGGCACAGCAGAAGAAGGGAGCTCCGGCGACACCGTTCGTCCATCCCGTCGCGGGGGCATGCGAGCGGCTGGATCGCTACGTCGCGATTCGATGGAAGGACGGCGTCACCGGGGACGAGAAAGCCGCGCTCATGCGCACGGCCGGCGTCGAGTTGGCCACATTGGACCAGCGGGGCGAGGCGCCGCTACCGCATGTCAATCAGACCGAGGGCCTGTCGTGGGTGCAGGGCGCCAAGGGCGGCACGGTGTCGTCCGAGGCGATTGCGGCGCTCGAGTCCAGCGCGCTTGTGGAGTGGGTCGCGCCGGCGTTTCGCAGCGCGCAGAGCGATGCCTCGACGTTCACGGTGAACCCCACGCGCATCTACGTCCGGGACACCGCGCTCAATCGGGCAGGCGGCGTCGCGCGGATGGCGACCCCTGTGTCGATCGACACCGAGCGGACCGGACGCCTCAAGGGGTACGTGGCGCTGCGGATCCAGCGCCCCAGCCTGGCCGAAGGCCGAACCGCCGTCGAAGCCGGGCGCGATGCCGAGGCGCTGCTGGCGTCCGATGCCGCCGGCGCATTCGAGGACGGTGCGGTGAAGTACGAGAGCATTCCGTTCTTCTCGCCAGCCACCGGCGGCTGCGGCTGCGCATCGGACACAGACGACCACGGCGGCCACGAGACCGCGCTGGCGTGCCGGCCGCCATCGGGCGAGTTCTCCCCGAACGACCCGATGTTCGGGATCCAGTGGGGACTCCAGCGGACCAACGTGCCTCGCGCCTGGGAGATGGCCCGGGGCGCCGCGACGGTCACGGTCGCCGTCATCGATGAGGGCGTGCAGCTCGACCATCCCGATCTCCACCTTCACCCGCAGTCGTGGAATGCCTCGAACGACACGCCGGACGGCAGCCCGACCGGCAATCACGGCACGCCGTGCGCGGGCATCATCGGGGCGCGGCTCGACAACGGCCAGGGCGTCGCCGGCGCCGCGGGAGGCGTGCGCATCATGGCGATTGCGACCGCGACCTGGGCCGACGTGGACATCGCAGAGGGCCTGTACTTCGCGGCCGACAACGGCGCGAGGGTCGTCAGCATGAGTTTCGGTGTCTACGCGTCGTGGAACGTCTGGGATTTCGCGCTGGTCCAGGACGCCCTCCAGTACGCCTACGACAAGGGCCTGGTGCTCGTGGCGGCGTCCGGTAACGAGAACGGTCCGCAGGCGCGCTTCCCCGGCAGCGATGCGCGCACGCTTTGCGTGGGCGGCAGCAACCGCAGCGACGAGCGCAAGCGCATCGGCGACGCGTCGAGTGAAGCCTGGTGGGGTGCCAGCTACGGCCCCGACGTCGATGTCGTCGCGCCGTGCCTCGAGATGCCCAGCACCGACCGGCTGGGCGCCGACGGCTACAACCCGCTCGGGGACTACTACGATCGCTTCAATGGCACGTCATCGGCGACGCCGCTGGTGGCGGGCATCGCGGCCCTCCTCATCAGCGCCAGGCCGTCGCTCAGCAACGCCGATGTCCGCCGGCTGATCGAGAGCACGTGCGACAAGATCTCGCCGGCGCTCTACGCCTACGCCAACGTCGGCTCCAAGCCCAGCGGCACGTGGCACCAGGAAGTCGGGTACGGCCGGGTGAACGCGGAACGGGCCCTGCTGGCCTCGTGCGCCCTCGCCGACGACACCCGGCAGGAGTGCTCAGGGTGCGGCGGCGCGTGTGTGTGCGCCACGCCCAAGGCCTGCCGTGCCCCGGCGGCGCCCAAGTGGCTTCCCTACGACCGCTGCCTCATGTTCTACGAGGGGCGCATGTTCGATCTCGCGCAGATCCAGGATCGGCGGCTGCAGGTCCGTGTCATCTACGAGCACTGCCTCCGCCTGCTGGGCCGCCAGCAGGGTCCGCTGCTCTACACGACGACGCTCCTGCCAGGGGAGACGGTACGCATCTATGAGTTCGATCGCTTCCGCCGCGTCCGCTCCTCCACCGAGCGCGTTTCGGTGCAGACCTCCTTCCGCCAGACGCTGAGCGCGCTGTCGCAGAGCCGGCGCTCGACGACGTCGTCGGCCTACCTGGACACCCTGACCGACATCCGCACGCATGCCGACACCTCGGTGTCGGCCGGAGGCGGTCTCGCCGGCTTCCTCGGCGCGCCGCAGGTCAAGGGCGAGTCGGGGTTCGACACGCAGACGACGGTGGCGTCGGGCGCCTCGACGCGCACGGTCAGCGAGCAGTTCACCCAGCTGGCCGTCACCGCATCGCAGGCCATCGAGGCCGAACGGTCGCTCGTCGTCAGCCACTTCGAGGAGGCGGAGCACCAGACCACGACGGCGCGCACGCTGGAGAATCACAACCACTGCTACGCCGTCACGTACTACGTGCGGCGGGTCAACGAGGTGTACGCGGTTCACAGCCGTGTCGCATCGGTCGAATGGCGGATCGGCGACGGGCCCTGGCGGTCGTTCGACGATGTGGACGGGGTGACGGACGGCCAGCGGAAGATGCTCGACGAGATCCGGCGTCAGTTGCCGGCGCCGGGTGAAGGCCGGGACGAGGCCCGACAGATCACGCTGCCGACCGACGGGACCCTGTACGAGGCGGAGCTGGCGCACTGCTCGTCGTGCGAGCCGACGCGCGAGGCCGAGGAGCTGATCCGGATCGAGCGGATGCGTCTGGCCGCACGGCGGGAGTGCCTGCAGACGGAGCTGCTCGAGCTCGAACTGGAGCGCCGGCGGGCGCTGGCAGGCTCCGCCGAGGCCGCGGCACTCGAACTGGGGCCGTGGTCGTTCGAGACGCCCCGCGCCCTGCTTCCCGAGGCCGGGCACTGAAACGCCGGCTGGGGCGGGCGTGGCGCCCGCCCCAGCCTTCAGCGACCCGACGCGTCCGGTCCCCATGGCTGACGACGGCCCGGGGCGTTACACGGAATTTACACGTCGGAAACTGAGGTGAAACGCCCACCAGCTACGCTGGAGCTCATGGGTTCGTCACTCTATCGTCACGCTTGCGTGCTCGTCCTGCTGCTCGCCGCCACCGCCGCGTGCGGAGGCCCGGAAGGGCGTTCGACCACGGCGCTCGTGCGCGTTGACGGGTCCAGTACGGTCTTTCCGATCAGCGAGGCCGTGGCGGAGGAGTTCCGGCTCGCGACCGGCACCAACGTCACCGTCGGGATCTCCGGCACCGGCGGAGGCTTCCAGAAGTTCTGCCGCGGTGAGACTGACGTCAGCAACGCCTCGCGCCCCATCTCCGAGGTCGAGATCGAGGCGTGCCGCCAGTCCGGGATCGGCTTCATCGAGCTGCCGATGGCCTACGATGGCATCGCCGTCGTCGTCAATCCGAAGGCTAACTGGATCGACCACATCACGGTTGCGGAGCTCAAGCAGCTCTGGGAACCGTCCGCGCAGGGGACGGTCACACGCTGGAACCAGGTGCGCGCCTCGTGGCCGGACCGCGAGATTCACCTCTTCGGCGCGGGCGTTGACTCGGGCACCTACGACTACTTCACGCACGCCGTCGTCGGCGAAGAAGGCGCCAGCCGGGGCGACTTCACCGCCAGCGAGGACGACAACGTGCTGGTGCAGGGCATCCGCAACGACGAACTCGCCTTCGGCTTCCTGCCGTTCGCCTACTATCACGAGAACCGGGACTCGCTGAAGCTCGTTCCGGTTGACGATGAGCAGGACGTCCCCGTGGCCGGTCCGGTCGCCCCCAGCATGGACACGATTCGCAGTGGCGACTACCAGCCGCTCTCGCGCCCGGTGTTCATCTACGTGGCGGCGCCGTCGCTCGACCGTCCCGAAGTGCAGGCGTTCATGGACTTCTACGTCGAACACGCGGGCGAGCTTGCCGCAGAGGTGGGATACGTCGATCTCGGCGCCGAAGGCTACCGCATGGTCGGCGCGCACTTGGACTCACGGCAGCTCGGCTCGGCCTTCGAGCACGGCGGCTCCCAGGTGGGCATCACGCTCGAGCAGCTGCTCACGCGCGAGCGCGCCCCGCAGTAGGCGCGGACGGCGATGCAGACCCGCACGGCCGAGTGGTTCATCGAGCGCGCGCTCTTCGTGTGCGCGGCGGTATCCGTCTTCACGACGGTAGGGATCATCGGCGTCCTCGCGTTCGAGACGGCGGCGTTCCTGCGCGAAGTGCCGTTGCTCTCGTTCCTCTTCGGCACCGAGTGGACCCCGCTTTTCGCCAACAAGCAGTTTGGCGTGCTGCCGCTCGTGGCCGGCACGGTGCTGGTGTCGGCCATCGCGATGGCGGTGGCCATCCCGATGGGGCTGCTGAGCGCCATCTACCTGAGCGAGTACGCGCCGTCGGGCGTCAGACGAGTCCTGAAGCCGGTCCTTGAAGTGCTGGCCGGCATTCCGACAGTGGTATACGGCTACTTCGCGCTCCAGTTCGTCACACCGCTTCTGCAGCAGTTCCTCCCGACGCTCTCGGGATTCAACGCCCTCAGCCCCGGTATCGTCATGGGCCTGATGATTCTGCCCCTCGTGTCTTCGCTGTCCGAGGACGCCATGCAGGCCGTGCCTCGCGGGCTCCGCGAGGGCGCGTACGCGCTTGGCGCCACACGGATGCAGACCGCGCTTCAGGTCGTCGTACCCGCGGCGCTCTCCGGAATTACCGCCGCGTTCATCCTGGCGGTCTCGCGCGCGGTGGGCGAAACGATGATCGTCGCCATCGCCGCCGGCCAGCAGCCGCGGCTCAC
>CAZNOC010000150.1:0-10101 GCA_964574545.1 uncultured Bifidobacteriaceae bacterium
CCGGACGACAAGGCGTGCGACTGGTGCAGCTACCGCGCCGTGTGCGGTCCCTTCGAGTTCCGGCGCACCCACCGCAAGCCGGCGGCGCTGCACGCGGATCTGGATCAGCTGCTGCGCTATCCGCGATCCAGCGTCAGACGGCAAGCCGGCGACAATGCCGATAGAGGGGGGAGGCATCCCTGACACGGTTTCCGAGTGACAGGCCCATGGAGAACGAATGGAAGAGTTGACCACCCCGCTGACATCCCGCTTCTCGGAGGCCCTTGTGGGCGCCGCAGATCTGCATGCCAGGCAGGCCCGCAAGGGCACCGAGATCCCTTACGTCGCCCACCTCCTGGGGGTCGCCTCGATCGCGCTGCACCATGGGGCTGACGAGGATCAGGCGATCGCCGCGTTGCTGCACGATTCGATCGAGGATGCTCCGCTGGACCTTGGCGCAGCCTGGGTGCGAACGTGGATCGACTTCCGTTTCGGGGCGCGGGTGCTGAGCATCGTCGAGGGCTGCACCGATACGGACGAAGTGCCCAAGCCTGCCTGGCGGTTGCGAAAGGAGCGCTACATCGAGCACGTGGCCGCTGTACCTCCAGACGTGATCCTGGTGTCGGCCGCCGACAAGCTTCATAACGCCGGGGCGGTTCTCTCGGACTACCGCGAGATGGGCGAAGAGGTGTTTCTTCGTTTCAACGCGGACGCAGGAAAGACGGGCGTGATTGGCTACTACCGGGGTCTGGTGACCGCGTATCAGGCGACGGGTCATCACGGGAGACTCGTGAAGGAACTGGAGGCTGTCGTCAGCGAGATAGAGCGCGAGGCCGGCCACAGCGGCACGTGGCCCCTGCCCCGCTGATAGCCTTCGCGATCTCACTCGCGGGTGTCGCGCCGCAACCGCTGGCTCACCCGTTCAATCACGTCGGGCAGGGCGTTCAGCGCGCCGCGCCGGACGAGCCAGGCCGGAATGCGGCCCCCGGGATCGGCGGTCACCTGGTACGTCACACGCGAGCGTGCGGCCTCGATGGCTTCGATTCGCCAACTGCCCCGCAGCAGGCGCATCCGCACGACGCCAGGACGTGGCGGCACACGGTCCGGCAGGCTCGACCAGCGGCAGCCGAGACCCCCGGCCCCGGTGTCGCTCTGGATGCGGACGGCCACGTCACGCGCCGCCACCACTGCGAACCTCGAGGCATAGCGGAAGTACATCTCGTAGTCGGCGGGCACGGCGCCGTCGAGCAGCCGGGTTTCCTCGAGGCCCGCCACCACCGATCCGTATTGCGTCTGGTCGCAGACCGCATCGAAGATCTGCCGCGCCGGGAAGGGCAACTCAGACGTGGCTCGGACTTCGCGGGCGTTGGCCGCAGGGTCGTCGCGATAGGCCAGCGCGATGCCGTTCCTCGTCCCACTCGATGTCCAGAGCGAAATGCTCGAGTCAGCCTGCGAGGACGGCGGGCCTCCCGGCTGGCCCTCCTGCGCCTGGCCGCCGCGCGGCAACATGACGGCGACGATCGCCAGCGGGACGACCAGGTGCTTCACCCAGCTTTGCGCACGCATGCACACGCGACCCCCTACGGCCGCGCAGGCACCGACGCGATCCATCGGTCAACGCGCTGTTCCAGGATCGTCAGGGGCATCGCGCCGCCGCCGAGGATGGTGTCGTGGAAGGCGCGGATGTCGAAGCGGTCGCCAAGCGCGGCTTCGGCCTTGCGCCGAAGCTCCTGGATCTTGAGCATCCCGATCTTGTAGCTGGTCGCCTGGCCCGGCAACACCATGTATCGGCGGATCTCAGAGCGGGCCTGCGCCTCGGTGGTCGCCGAGTTGGCGAGGAAATACTGGACGGCCTGTTCCTCGCCCCAGCCCTTGGCATGCAGGCCGGTGTCGACGACGAGCCGTATCGCGCGCCAGATCTCCGACCCGATCCTCCCGAAGCGCGAGTAGGGGTCCTGGTACGTGCCGGGCATCTCCTGTGCGAGCCACTCCGAGTACAACCCCCAGCCCTCGGCGTACGCCGTGATGATCCCCTGTCGCCGAAATGTGGGAACCGTCGTCAGCTCCTGCGCGATGGCGATCTGCATGTGATGACCCGGAAGGCCCTCGTGGTACGCGATGACTTCCAGCTCGCTCTTCGGCATGGCCTTCATGTCCGAGAGGTGAGCGTAGTACACGCCAGGCCGTGAGCCATCCGGTGTGCCGGGGAAGTAGTGCTGGGCGGCGCCCGGTTGCTCGCGGAACGGTTCGACGCGGCGCACGACCAGATCGGCCTTGGGGAGGAGGCCGAAGTACTCCGGCAGCACCGCCTTGATGCGGTCGATGGCGGCCGTGGCGTCTCGGACGTAGGCCTCACGACCCTCGTCGGTATCCGGGTAGTAGTAGAGGGGATTGTCCTTGCTGTCGCGGAGTTCGGCGAAGAACTCCTGCAGGGTTCCGGTGAAGCCGACCTCCTTGCGGACGGATTCCATCTCGGCGCGCAGGCGCGCGACCTCCCGGATGCCGATCTCGTGAATCTCGTTCGCGGTCAGCGTCGTGGTGGTCTGGTTGGCCAGACGCTCGTTGTAGTACGCAGCACCGTTCGGCAGCCCGCCGACCCCTGCCGTCGTCTCCGGCGCGTTGACGCGATCCTCCCGCTGCCACGCGATGAGCGCCTGATAGGCCGTACGGAACGGGCCGGTCATCGCGGCGCGCGCCTCGCCGACGAGAGCCGTGGCCCTGGCCTCGTCGAGCGCGCCCGCCTTCCGAAGCCCCTCGATCTTCGTCTTGACGTCGCCCCACACCGCGCTGTCGGTGCCGCTGTCGTCGAAGGGCGCGCCGGTGATGATCTTGGTGGACTCCTCGATGACGAAATCGAACGAGAACCTCGGAGGACGCACACCTGCAGCGGCGTTCTGCTTCGAGATCGCGATGAGCTGCTGGATGGCGCGGCCGGACTCGCGGATGCGGTTGATGTACGCCTCCAGATCCGCCACGTCCTCGACGCGGTGGAAGGCGATGAGCAACTGGGGAAAGAACCCGTGGAGGGCCGACATCTGGTCGAAGATGTAGGCGTTGGTCCGGAACGGGCGCGCGGCTTGGGCCTGCTGAACCTGGTAGACCCACAAGTCGTAGGAGGTCTGCGCCTCCGGCGTCAACGCGGCGTAGTCGAAGTTCTTCTTCAGGTCGGCGACCGTCGCACGCTGCCACTCCAGGAAGCGGTCCTGTGCGTCGAGGCTCATGTCGTCGATCGCGCCAGACTTCCGGCCGAGAAACGTCTGTTGAATCGGACTGAAGGCCAGCTGCTCTTCGAAGCGGGCCTCGAACCACGCATTCAGTCGCGCGGTTTCATCCTGACCGGACGGGCCCTGTGGGGTCTGCGCAGCGGGCGAGGTCCAGAGGGAGAGGAGGATGGCCAGAGCCACAATGGGGATTCGGCGGTTCATGCTCTGATTGTATCCATCAGCCGACCCTGGGACGCGTCAGTGGGCCGGACCGCCCGCTTTACGCGGCTTCCGGCGCCGGCCGCATCGCGCGCGCCACGACGAACTCTCCGGGGATCCGGTAACCCTCGCCGTGCCGATAGGCGGCGATTGATTCCAGGTACTCGGCGTGCGCCGCCGCGCGCGTGGCCTCGTCGAAGCGCGAGTAGGCCATCGCCACCGGGCCGCCGGCAAACGCCGCACCGATCGCCTCGTCGGCGGTCGCGTACTCGAGCACGGTGGAAAGCCGATCGACGGCGACGTCGGTGAACTCCGCCGAGGCGAGCTCGTGCGCCAGGCGCTCGCCCGTGCCCAGCATGAAGAACAACGGGCACACCTCGCTCTGCACGCGGGCATCGACGATCGGGAAGATATCCGCCCAGCCACACTTGGCGCGGGCGCCCCAGACTGCGACGACGGCGCGCCCCCCCGGCGCAAGGACGCGCCGCATCTCACGCAGCCCGGCGCCGGCGTCTGGGAGGTACATCAGTCCGAGGGCGCACAGGACAACATCGAACGCCCCGTTCGGCAGATCATCCAGCGCCTCGGCGCCCATCCGCTCGAACACCGCGTGGGACAGGCCCTGCCTGCGCGCCTCCTCCCGTGCGCGCTCGACCATGCGCGCGGAGATGTCCGTGCCGACCAGCCGGCCCGATGGACCGACGGCACGCGCGGCACGGAGGCTGACGAGGCCCGTCCCGCACGCGAGATCGAGCACGTGCTCGCCGGGTTCGAGCGCCGCCATGTCGAGCAGACGATCCTGTGCGGGCTTGAGCTGTGCCGACCAGTACCGCTCGTAGTCGGCCGAGGCCTTGTCCCAACCGTAGCGCTGCACGCGCCGCTGGAGTGCCGGCTCCATGTCAGTCCTCCGACGCCGCCTGGATGCGCACCTCGCGCCGTACGTCCATCGGGTTGCGGAGGTTGTCGAGCCATGAGCCGTACCGGTCGGCGGTGTCGAGCACGCGCATCACATCCTCTACGGGCGCGGCGCTCTCGATCGACACCACATAGCGCACCTGAGTGTAGCCGGGCCGGGTGTCGTCGCTCACGCCGAGTTCGCCGCGCACGTCGTAGTCGGCCTGCACCTCGACATCGAGGGCGTCGATCGCGACCCCCAGCCGGGCCGCCCACATCGCGTAGCTGAGCGCGAGGCAGGCGCCGAACGCGGCGCGACCAAGCACACCGGGATTGGGACCCGCGTTGATGCCGCCGTACTTCTCGGCCATGCCTGCCGTGAGGGTCCACGACCCGTCGGTGATGTCACAGGCCAGGCCCTCGCGCAGCCGCACCCGTGTCGTCGCGGTGCCCTGTCCGACTGCCGGGCGAAGCGTGACGGCCTTCACGTTGCGTTCGAGCGCGGTCGCGATCGCGGCGCTGGTGGTGGCGGACGGCATGGATGGCTTCACTGGGGCGCCTCGCAGGCTCGAGCAAACGGACAATCTACGGTCAACCGGACACGAGTGCGACGTCGCAGCGGGCGCACGCGAACACCGCAGGCCGACCGAGCGTCAGCGCAGCGGTTGGGAGGGCCGGCTGCCTGTCAGGATCAGCACCCCGTCGAAGCCATGGACGATGCGCATCAACTCCGGATGCGCGATCCGCCCCTGCGCAAACGACAGCAGGGGCCGCAATGGTCGAAGGTCGATCAGCGTGAATCCGTCTGGCAGCGCCTGGCTCACGACGGGCTCGAGGCCCATGCTGACGGCGAGTTGGGCTGGCGCGGCCCCGTACGAGAGCTCGACAGGGTTGAACACCGCATGCTGGGTCCCCGCACCGCCGATCACGAGCAGGTGGAAGGCGTGCGATCCGGCGGCGGTGGCGAGCTCCGCGACGAGGCTGCCCAGGTCGAAGACCTCCGTCATGTTGCGGCCGCGGATCATGTGGTTCGCGCCGAACTTGAACAGCACGCGCGGATCCTCTCCGCGCGCACGCGCCTCGTCGAGGTGGCGCAGGAGCTGACGCCGGTTCAACCGGGCACGCGCGTCGTTCGACTCCCAGTTACGGCCCTGAATGAAGTGCTGGTTGATCGCGAGCGTGTCGCCGATCACCTCGAGTGCGAGGGCGCTGTCCCTGTCGGGATCGCGCCACGCGGTCCGCAGTTCGTCCAGCACGTCTGGCGTCGCAGAGAAGCTGAAGAACGCCGCGGGGTTCTTGTTCTTGACGACGGTGGCCAACGCGGCCGACGATCGTTCGAACAGCACATCGGCCGCCTCTCTGGCGGGGCCGGAGGGTGCGCGCTGCCTCACCTGGTCGAGCAGGTAGCGGTCGGCCATCACCTCGTAGTCGACCCCCCACAGCACCGGCTCGGCGCCTTCGACCGTGGCGCGTGCCGACGCGAGCAACTCGGCTTCCTCGCGGAGCGTGTAGAAGGGGACTCCAGGGGGATGGTCGCGGAAGAATGCGGCCAGCCGCCCGACCCCGTCGGGCCCCCGCGCCAGCCCATCAAGCACCGTGGCCGTTGGAGCCGAGACTTCTATCGCGAGACGGCGGTACCCGACGGGCTGGAGCGCACGAAAGAGCTCGCGGACGACGGCCGGCACCTCGGCCACACCGTGCTCCTCGCCGACGAGGACGTGCCGCGCCGCGCGGCCCTCCTCGAGTAACCGGTCCCAGCCCGGTCCGGCGAACGTCCCGTCCTTGAGCGTCACGACCAGGCGGTGCTCGGCCGCGACCGCGGCGATCCGTTCATTCAACGCTGCTGCTGGATCAGGAGCGTCCTGGGCCCGAACCGCGGTCGCCGCGGAGAGAAGGAGCAGGGCGCCCGCGAGGGTGCAGGAATGGATGCTCATGGGTGACGACGGGCAGTACTTAGCTGATCAGCGTCAGGATCGTCAACACTGGGGAAAGAACGCGTGAGGACTCCAAGATCACGTCACGCTGAGCACACTCCGCGCGGAGGTGTCGCTCGAAGGCGTCCGTGCGGCGACCGGCGACTTCCCACTGGGCCTGCCGCTCACGGCGCGCGGTACGGCTGACGTTCCGCTCGACCTGTCGATCGATTTCGCCGATCTACCTGGCCTGGCCGACGTGTTGCGACGGGCGGTGACGAATCAAAACGTGCCCTATCAGGTGGACGGCAGCTTCAGCATCGACGCCGGAGCGCTCGGCCAGCCGACCTTCGGACCGATGCGGCTCTTCCAGGGTCAGCTCGGGCGCTGACATCGGCATCGGTCACGGAAGGTCCTACTTGAGTCGCTCCAGTTTGCCCTTGCGGCGCACGATGTTCTTGTAGTCCCACTGGATGTCGCGGGCTTTCGCCAGCCAGCGCTGCAGGTCTTGGGTGTTGACCTGAGCCACGGCGGTGTAGCGTGCCTCGGCCGCCTTGAAGCTGCCCTCCCTTGCCAGCCCCTCCTCCTCGAAGGACTGGCCGCTCCAGAACAGCAAGCGGACGCAGTCTTTCAGCTTGCTGTATCCCACGATGGGATTGCCGTCCAGAAACCACACGGGATGGGCGTGCCAGATGCGGTTCTCCGCCTCCGGCAACCCTCGGTCGATTTCCCGGGCGAGGAGGTTACAGATCCTCCGGTCATCTGGCGCCTGGGTCGCGTTGTACTTCCTTGTGTCCGAATGCATACGAGTCCTCAGAATCTCTCGCGCCCGCTGCGCAGGCGCCATGCCCGTGAGGGAGGTCTCTTCACCAGCTGAGGCCGGCGACATCGAGACCGTACGGACGAGCGGCACACGCGTTGCATTCTACGTCTCCCGGAGGTACAGCATGCGCCGACCCGCGACCCGAACCCGCCGTTCGCCAGAACCCAGTCTCAATCGCAATGTTCCTACCGGCGTTCCCGAACTGGATCAGGGCAAGAAGAAGACACCGCCAGCCAGGGTGACCGAGCCGCGGCCCTCGTCGAAACGAAAGCCGTCGCCAATCCGGGGCCGTGAGCGCGGCAAGGGATGAGTTCGCTCGCGCCCGAGACTCGAGCGCGAGAACGGCTGTCGCCGCTCAAGCGGCGACGTCGGTACGCCGCTTGCTCTGTCACTGCAGTGGCAGCGCTCACGTCAGCACCCGCTGCCGAGGAGGCCTGATGGAACAGCACACTTACGCTCCGCGCCTGCGTTATCTCGATGCCGATGAGGTGGATGACAGTGTTGTCGACTTCCACAATCTGGATGTTCATGGACCAGATGATGGCAAACTCGGCACCGTCGATGGATTCATCATCGACCCGGAGGCCGGCCGTCTGTTGTATCTGGTAGTGGACTCGGGCGGCTGGTTCACGTCGCAGCGTTTCCTCCTGCCGGTCGGTCACGCGCATCTCTCCACCGATCACGCCGCCCTCCACGTGGATGTGACGAAGGAGCGGCTGTCGCAGTATCCCAGGTTCGACGAGACAACGTTTCGCGCGTCATCGGCGGACGCCATCCGCCACTACGAGGCGACCATGTCGTCCATCTGCTGTCCCGAAGACGTGATTGCCGCGGGCACGGCGTGGCCTGATGCCTACCGCATGCGCCGGCATTACACGCAGCCCGACTGGTGGCGGGGCGTCACGCGTGCGCCGGCCGACGATGCGCGGCCCATGGACGAGAGCCCGCATCTCGACGGCCGCGCGCAGCCGGGAGACGTCCTTGGAATCGAGACCGGCGGGGAGCGCACGGAGCTTGGCGACACGGCCGAGGACGAAAACGAGCGACGGCGTGAAGGGATCGACGCGGCATCCCGGCGCGACAGGATGTAGCCGGTCCGGCGCTGTGGCCGTGCTGAGGTTCCCGCGGGCCGCGCGACGACGGTGTTGTGCAGCGGCACTTCGCGCTCGTTGTCGTTTGCCATGATGACCTCTCCTCATGGCTTTGGACGATGGTGGCCGACCGAACTCATCGGTGCGCGATACCGGGCCCGGGCAGTCGAAGCCTGGAGGGCGGACTACTTTCTGGTGCACGAATAGTCCGGGCTAGGGTCGCCGCGCCGCCACGACCGCAAACACGCCCTCACGCCAGGCCACGTCGGTGGAGAATCCCGCGTGCTTCAGCATCGAGAGCTCTTCGTCGAGCGTGAAGTACACGTCCTCTTCAGCCCACGCGGCAAAGTAGTCCGCCGTCTCCGACTCCGAGTAGGCGCGCCCGAGGTGTGCGCGCCACGCCCGGTGCCCGGCTTCGGCCAGTGCCTGATCGGATGCCGGCATGCAGTCCGCATTGATCAGGAAACCGCCAGGGGCCAGAGCGGCGGCGGCGGAGGCGTAGAGCGCCCGCTTGCGCTCGGCCGTCCGGATGTGATGGAGCGACAGCGACGCAACGATCGCGCTGCAGGGCGGTATCGCCACGTCCTCAAAGCTTCCGTGCACGAACGACACCATCGCGGCGCGGGCAGACAGCCGCTGGCGCGCCATGTCGAGGATGGTGGCGTCCTCATCGACGCCGATGAGCCGGGCGTCCGGCCGCACGGCAACGCACCGTCCAGCCAGCGCGCCGGTCCCGATCCCGAGGTCGACGATGGCAGGCGAGGGGACGTCGAGCAGGGTGAGGACGCCTGCCGCGGCATCCAGCATCTCCTCGTACCTCGGAATGAAGGTGCGAATCCTGGCATCGTACTCGGCCAGCGGGATGTTGAGGTGCGAGGAAACGCTCATGTGTCCAGGCGCGGGATCCAGGAGATCCTACGTCAGGTCCGCCGCACGATCACCCCGCGGCATGCACCTGGTGAATCAGCGGCTCGCTCGCTTCGAACGCGCGGACGCTGTCGAGCGTCGTGTGCGCGATGTTCGCCAGGGCCTCGCGGGTCAGAAACCCCTGGTGCGCGGTGATGAGCACGTCGGGAACGTCAGCAGCCGCGCCAGCACGTCGTCCTGCAGCACCTGATCGGACAGGTCGCGGAAGAAGATCCCCTCTTCCTCTTCGTAGACATCGAGGCCCGCGGCGCCGAGGTGGCCACGTACGGCCACCGAGAGCCGACAGCCGAAGGCCGAGAGCTGAAAGTCCTCCCTCATCGTGGCCGTCAGCTTCACCGAGAAGGCCGCCGGCGAGCTGAAGTGTGGCTGCGCGAGGAGATCGAGCGCGCGCGGGCGGCGGCGGGCGCGACGCCCGGCGAGACCGACAGGCTCGAAGATGCCGTGCGGCGGTTCGAGGAAGCGCACATCAGCACCATCCACGGCTTCTGCGCCGAGCTGCTGCGCGAGCGCCCGGTGGAGTCGCGCGTGGATCCCGCGTTCGCCGTGCTCACCTGATCCCAGGCCGACCGGAGACATGGCGAAGCGTTCGACGACTGGCTGCAGCAGCAACTGGAGGACCCGGGTGCTCCGGTCATTGCCGCCGTTGTACACTGAGGCGCGGACCGTTGAATCATGAGCACCCTCGCCGACGTCTTCCGGGAACTCAACGAGCTGAAGGCGGCCGGCGTCGTCCGTGATTACGCCATCGGGGGCGCGACCGCCGTGCTCTTCTACGCGGAGCCCGCTCGGACGTACGACCTCGATGTGTTCGTCCTGCTGCCGCCCAACGATCGTGGGACGCTGGTGTCGCTCGGGCCCCTCTACGACTGGGCGCGGGCGCGTGGCTTCGGCCTGGATGCGGAGCACATCTTGGTCCACGGCGTGCCGGTCCAGTTTCTTCCTGTCCATAACGCGCTGGCGGAGGCGGCGGTCACGACCGCACGCACACTCGAGTACGGCGAACAGCCTGTTCGGGTCGTGGACCCGGAACACCTGGCGGCGCTCGCCTTTCA
>CAZNOC010000151.1:0-10095 GCA_964574545.1 uncultured Bifidobacteriaceae bacterium
GCGTCGATGGTGCTGATGGCGATCTCGCCGAGACGATCGCGCAGGTCCTGCCAGCGCTCGGGCGGGATCTCGCCCTGCACGGCCTGCTCGCGCAAGCGATCCACGATGCGCTGCCGCATCTCGGCCGCCGCCTTGCGCGTGAACGTAATGGCCAGGATGTTGCGGGGGTCGACGCCTGCGCGGAGCAGGTTGATGTAGCGGTCTACGAGCACGCGCGTCTTCCCGGTGCCGGCCGACGCTTCGAGCGCGATGTTGGCGCCGGGATCGACCGCCTGCCGGCGGGCCTCTTCGTCGCGCGCGATCAGGGGGTCCGGCGCGTCAGCGCCTCCGAAGTCGAGCGCGATCTGGCGGTCATTCATCGCCGCCCTCCTCGTCAGAGGGCCCGCTGGCGGTCTCGTCGGCCACGTAGTCCCTGCGACACACGGTCGCGAACGCGCACACCGTGCAGAGCTGCCGGTCGGCCGGGCGCGGGGGGAAGTGGCCGGCGGCGATGTCGTCGAGCGCGCCCACCATCCGCGCCTGGGCGCGATCGAGCAGCGCCGGCAGGGCGCCGGCCTTCGACGTCAGCGGCACGAAGGACTTCTGCCCCTCGAATGCGACGTAGCCCGCCTCGCCAAGCGTCCAATCCCGTCCCCGGCGCCCCCGCAACGTCGAGGCCACGCACGCGCTGTAAATCGGCAACTGGAGCGCCTTCTTCGGGTCCGGCACCTTCTTCGACTTGTAGTCGATGACGCGAAAGGTGCCGTCGGCGAGCAGATCCACGCGGTCGGCCGTGCCCCGCAGTGTCACCTGTCGCGTACCTCCCGCATCGTCCGCAAACGTGAAGGCGCCTTCGAAGGAGTACTCGAGCAGCCGTTCGACAATCGCCGCCGGCCGCTCGGCCTCCATCGAGAGGACGCGGTGCGCGATGCCCGCGCCTACGGCCGAGCCGAGAAGCCGGCGGCGCTCGAGCGCCGCCTCGGCGGGCGCCAGCGCGTCGAGCGCCCGCTCCGCGACGTCCCTGAACAGTGCTCGGGCGTCGTCAAGGGTTCCAGCGGTGACCTGTCCGTGCCGCATCTCCGACGATTGGCGGTAGAAACGCTCGAACAGCTCGTGCAGGAACCGGCCACGTTCGAGCGGACTCCAGGTCTCTTCATCCTCGGGTTCGGCCTCGAGCCCAAGCACCTCCGAGGCGAAGAACCTGAACGGGCACTCGAGGTAGCGCTCCACGCGGCTGACCGACACACGCGGCATCACCCAGCTTCCGGCGTCGCCGTGGAACACCGATGCCTCACCCGGGGCGCGGTCCGCCCGGAGCGCCGCCCATGGCGCGGCGGACTCGCCCACGACCTCCGCGCGGATCGGCGTCAGCGCCAGAGCCTCCCAGGAAAAGATTCGCGCCGAGAGGTCGTGTGACGCGACCGTCTGCGGGAGTCCGAGTCCGCGCACGTCCTCGAGCAGCGACGACGGTTCGACAATCGCATCGTCTTCCAGCGTGATCGTGGAGAGCGTCGTACGATCGCGGGCGAGGTGGAGCAGGTCGGCGAACCCGGCACGCGCGGCGCCGAGACGCGCCTGCTCGTCGGGCCACTTCAGGTTGCGCAACAGCGAGGCGGGGTAGAAGATGCTGCGGCGCTCGCGCTCGGGCCACTCCCCTTCCACCAGCCCCATCACCTGCACATCGTCGAACTCGCCGAAGAGGGCGGATGCGGCGTCGAGGATCTGGACGCCGCCGTCGCCTGTGCGAGGCGCGAACGTCTGCCCGCCGAGCCAGCGACGCACGGTGGCGGCCAGTTCGACGATGGTCACGGCCGCCCGGGGGTCGTGTCTCGCGTAGGCATCCCCCAGCGCTTCGAGCGCCGCAAGGACGGCCGACCGCACGCGGAGATGCCGCGTGTCGGTGGGCACGTCCGAACGCAGTGTTCCCTCGTGAGACCGGAGAAACCGCAACAGGTCGTCAATCTGATCCGGCACGAGGCGCGGATCCGACAGCGGTCCAAGCTCGGACACGACGGAGGACAGCACTCGGGCGGCGTCCGCGACCTTGCGTTCACCACGCGCCTGACGGCTGGCCCCATCCTGCGTGTCCGACCACTCGACGGCGAGCGCCTCGAGGTGCCGGGAGCCACCCAGGTACCGGGACTCGGCGAGCGCGGCATCGAGCGCCGTAATTGAATCGGCGGCCAGGACCCGGTCGTCGAGCCGGAACGTGAAGTGGGGCGACCGAAGCAGCGCGATGGACGAGGCGCGGGTGAAGCCGGACGCGACGCAGGCGAAGACGAGGTCCAGGGCCGCGGCATACGGTTCGGCCGCCAGCGGCAGCGTGTCAAGCGTGTCGAACGGAATGCCGGCGTCGGTCAGCACCTCTCGGGCGAGATAGAGATACGGCAGCGGACGACGCACGACGAGCGCCGTGCGGGCCAGCGGGCGGCGCCGGCCCGCGCGGTGCTCGGCCTTGATCCGCCGCGCCACACCCGCCAGTTCCTCTTCGCGATCCCGGCTGGTGAAGACCCATTCGCCTGCCGCGGGTACCTGGAGCAGCGGCCGGCCCCATCCCGCGTCGGGGGCTCGTTCCTCGGCAAGTCCCGGCAGATGCTCATGAAGCCGCTCCAGGTATCCCGCGGTCAGCAGCGGCTCGGTTGCGACGAGATCCACGTGTCGCAGTCCGGGAAGGCGCGCGATCAGATCGAAGTCCGCCAGCCAGAGCCCCTGGGGATCGGCGGCCCGATCGAGCACGGCGACCACGAGACGCTCGAGGGGTCGCGCGGCAACGCTCACGATCAGTTGCTCGCGCAGGACGTGCTCGTCAACGGCGCCGCTCTCCCGCACGCGCCGTTCGTAGTCCCGAAAGGTTGCTGCCAGGAACCGCGTCTGGTGGAGCATCCGCACCGCGCCGCGGTCCACGTCGACGTCGCGCTCCAGTTCCTCGGTCAGGTACTCCTCGAAGCGGCCGACGGTCCGCAGCTGTCGCCGGAGCGCGTCGTAGAGCTGCAGGATCTCTGCGACGAGGCCCGGACGCAGGGCGAACGGCGCCGGATCGCCGCCGGTGTCGGCCTGACGCGCTGAGGCGGCCAGCATGACCTCGCGTTCGAAGGCCGAGAGCCGGCGGGGCGCGGCGGGCAGACGCTCGTGCAGCAGATCGTAGAGGTCGGCGCGCGGGCCGATCGCGGGAAAGGCAAGCACGGGCCTCGTCGCATCGAGCAGCAGTTCCTCGAGCGTGCGCCGCAGCTGTTCGGCCGCGGCGCGCGTCGGGACGAGCACGAACGTGGCGGCGGCATCCTGAGGCGACAGGGCGCCGACGATGGCGGCGAGGGCGCGCCGGAGGGAGGCGGGATCCGTCGCGCGCAGCAGGCGGGTGCGGCGCGGGGTGATCACGGGAGCGATGGCCGGCGCAGCGCCTCTTCGAGGTCGGTCCGGGCGCGGTCGAGCAGCATCAGCGACCCCGCGGCGGCGGCCGACGCGTGGAGGGCCTGTTCGCGGCTGGCGCCCGCGATCGCATCGAGGCGCAGCCGGACGGCGCTCGACGCCAGCTCCCAGGCCGACCGCAGCACCGCGTGCACCGGCGCGAGATCGGGCGGCGGCGTGACGGCCAACAGGCGACGGCCTTCCCGCGTGAGGCGCGTCTCGAGCGACAACAGGACGTCGCGGGCCGGACCCGCCTGTGCGCGGATGTCCTCGAGGCTCGTCCCGGCGCCGCGCAGCGTGTTGACCGTGCGCGAGACCGATCGCCGGTACGCACGATAGGACCTGGCGTGCATGCGCCAGTGATCGTCGGCGAGGCGAAGGCGCCGTGCAGCTTCGAGGTGCAGATCGAGCGAGGCGAGCAGGCCGGACATCGACTCCGGGCGCTGCCGGCCCAGCTCCTCGTCGTTCCTCACGACGGACGCGCGGAGCCGCTCGAGTCCGCGGACGTCCGCGCGCGCGGCGTGCCGCTCAGCGGCCGCGAGGCTCGACGCGTTCAGGGCGCCGTAGGCGCGGTCGAGGCGCTGCTCCTCGGTCAGAGCGGCGGTCGCCTCGCCGCGCAGGCGCGACAGCAGCGTGGGCGGCAGGAGATCCACGGCCCGATCGACCACGTCGAGGAGCGCCTGTAGCAGCGACTGACGCTCGGACGGCGTGGCCGCAAGTCGAGACGCGAGCAGCAACTGCTCGGCGACCTCACCGGTGTCGGGAGGCGCCAGCAGCTCCACGTCCGGCACCGTGGGCACGTCGGCGACCAGGGCGAGATCGAAGCGATCCTGCCCCGCGGCGACGCGCAGCTCCGCGACCACTTCGTCGAGCAGCCCGAGCATCTCGCGCACTTCGGCTGCCCGGTAGCCGAAGTGACGCCGTGGCCATTCGGCCAGCCGCGCGCGGGCGATCTCGGCGGTCTCGAGACGGCGTACGGCATCGGGGAGGAGGGCAATCTCGTTGAGCACGCGCGCGATCTCCGCGCTGAAGTACGCGAAGTCCGACTCGCCCCGCGTGACCGCGTAGTGGGACGCGCGAGCCGCCGCCGCGTACTGCTCGGTCCGCGGCCAGTCCACCTGCTCGGCGGGCACGGACACCAGCTGAAGGTCGGGCGACACCGCGAGCGGATTGAGGGGCAGCGAGAAGACGACGCGGTCGGTCAGCCGCGCCCACTCGCCATAGCTGGTAAGGTGCGTGCCGTCGGTCAGAAACACCCGGAGCAGCACGGCCGCAGTGGGTGCTTGAGCCGCCGCCACACCGGCATGGACACCGCACAGCAGCAGGATGCCCAGCATCAGCCCGTGTGCCCGGTGCATGGTTCCCCAGCGTAGTGGATCGGCCCGGCTTCGTCCAGAGGCGTCCCATCGCGCCATCGAGCGGCTGCAGCTGTGGAAATCCTGTGCATGGATCGTGGAAAGCCTGTGGATGACCGGACAGGAAAAAACTTGTTTCGCGATTCTGGGGCTCATCTGCGTGCCCGATGTCGATTGGCATCGTCTTCGTGCCGCGCTTCGCTTGATCTCAGCGCTCGACCGCGTAGAATCGTCCCTCCAGTTATCGCTCCACATCACTCGGCCGCCCTCGTCAGCACAACACCGTGACCATTCACCGTTACGAAGAACTCATCGCCGGCCGGACCTATTTCATCGAGGTGTCTGCCGTGGACCCGTCGCGGTGGCGCGCGCAGATCGCGAGGCTGCCAGGCATGCCGACGGCCCTGATGCCATTCTACGGCCCGACACCCGAGGATGCCGCGCGGGAGCTCAGCAAGTGGCTCACGCTCGTCTCGGGCGGGCGCTGAGGTAGCGCATGCGACTGCGTCTCTCGTTATCCGCGTTCGTGATCGTCACCGCCGTGCTGCTCCTCGCCGCGCTCCCGGGCGCCCAGGAGGCCCTGCCACGCGTGCACATGGTCGCGACCGGCGGCACCATCTCGAATCGAGACGGCCAGCGGCTCACGGCCGAGGAGCTGGCGGCGACGATGCCCGGGCTCGAGCGCTATGCCACGCTCACGCACGAGCAGTTCGCCAACGTCGCCAGCGGGCAGATCACGCTCGACCAGTGGGTGCAGCTGTCGAAGCGCATCAACGCCCTCTTCCGCGACGACAAGGACCTGGCCGGCATCGTCGTGACGAGCGGCACGGACACGCTCGAGGAAACCGGGTTCTTCCTGCACCTGACCGTGCGCGACCCGCGCCCCGTCGTGCTCGTCGGGTCCATGCGCAACCCCAGCACGCTCGGCTACGAGGGCCCGGCGAACCTGCTGGCGGGCATTCGTGTGGCGGCGGATCCGGCCGCCCGCGACAAGGGCGCGCTCGTCGTCCTCAACGACGAAATCAACTCGGCGCGCGACGTCACCAAGTCCGACGCCCTTCGCCTGCAGACGTTCCGGAGCCCGACGCACGGCCTGCTCGGCATCGCCGACCGGGACCGCGTAGTGTTCTTCCGGCAGCTGCTGCAACGCCACACGCACCGGAGCGAGTTCGACATCGAACAGGTATCGACGCTGCCCCGTGTCGATGTGATCATGACCTACCAGGGCGCACCGGGCGACCTGATCACAGCCGCGGTGGACGCAGGAGCGAAGGGGATCGTCATCGCCTCGGTGGGAGCCGCTGGCCTGAGCGGCACCCAGGGCCAGGGCCTCTCGTATGCGGCGGAACGGGGGGTGTTCACGGCCATCAGTACGCGCACCGGCGCTGGCCGGATCGCGGCGTTCGACGGGCCCCTGCCGGAGAACGTCGCGCCAGCCGCGGCGAGACGCTTCGCGTACACGGTAAACGCCGAGGATCACATCCCCGTGAAGGCCCGCGTTCTGCTGATGCTCGCGCTCACCCGCACCGGTGATCGTGCCGAGATTCAGCGCATGTTCAAAGAGTACTGAACGGACGCGCTCAGGCTCTGGGCCCTTGCCTGGCGGCGCCGGCCCCCATGGTCGATGCCGGCCTGACCGGTCGAGATCGGGCGGTCCGTGACGGTGGCGGGTAAGATAGCCCCTCGTCACCGATCCCGCCCTCCAGGAGTGCGCCCATGCGTGTTGTCGTCACTGCTTCTTCACTCGCCTTGCTCGTCGCGTGCACGCCGGCCCCCGAGGCGCCCACCTCGAGCGCGGCGGCTACGCCGGCCACAGCCGAGATTACGGCGGCGAGCGTCCGCGAGCGGACCGAGCAGGAATGGACGCTGAAAGCCGACAAGATGCGGCAGCACCTCGTGCCGCTCATGCGGGAGCACGGCATCAATCTGTGGGTCATCATGAGCCGCGAGAACGCGGTGGACCCGGCGCTCGAGCTGTTTGGCGGCAGCGGCATCACCGGGTGGTACGGACACCGGAACGCCTATCTGCTGTACGACGCCGGCGGCAGCGAACCCGAGACCACGGTCATCGGCACGCACCTCTCCGGCCACCTCTCGCGCTTCTACGGCACCATTCAGAGCTACGGCGAAGAAGGGCTGAAGCCCCATCTCCAGAAGTACATCGCGGCTCGAAACCCCGCGCGTATCGCCATCAACCAGTCGCGCACGATCAGCATGGCCGACGGCCTCACCGCCGAACTGAAGGACTACCTGCTGGACACGATTGGCCCGGCGTTCGCCGGCCGCCTCGTCTCGTCCGAACCCCTGCTGGTGGACTACGTGTCGGTGCACACCCCCGAGGAAGACGCCGTTCAGGAAGAGGCCGCGCGGGCCACCTACGAGATCCTTCGCCGGGCCTTCTCGAACGAGGTCATCACGCCGGGTACGACGACGCTGATGGACGTGCACTATTGGATCACCGCCGAACGCAAGCGCCAGAACCTCGAGTTCAACTTCAACGCGAGCCTCGACCTTCAGCGCTTCGAGGATGGTGCGGTCGTGCGGATGGACGACTCGCAGGACCCGGTGATCGAGCGGGGCGACGTGCTGCACGTAGACTTCGGTGTCAGGCTTGCGGGTCTCGTGACGGATCAGCAGAAGATGGCCTACGTGCTGCGCGACGGCGAGACGGCGCCGCCGGCGGGCCTCGTCAAGGCGTTCGAGGACTCCGCTCGCGGGGCGGAGATTCACGCGGCGGAGCTCGTGCCGGGGCGCACGGGCATCGACATCAAGACGCGGTCGGAGGCAGCCGCGCAGGCGGAGGGCATCGACCTGCTCGTCTACTCGCACGTGCAGGGATACTGGGTGCACGATGCCGGCACGTGGACGGTGTTCGACTGGCCTGAGCGCTACGGCGCGCACCCACGCACGCCGCTCCACCCGGGTGTGTGGTTCTCGCTCGAATTCCGGACGCGCACGGCGGTGCCCGAATGGGGCGGGGCGCTCGTCAACATGCAGCGGGAAGAGGACATGATCGTGCCCGCCTCGGGACCGGCGCGGTATCTGGCGGGACCTCAGACGGAACTCTGGATCGTGTCGTAACCGCAGACCAGGAGAAGGCGCATGGGCATGCGAAGGCGTTCCGGAATCACTCTGCGATTCGTCATCGGGGTCGCCATGGTCGCCGCCGTGGTGGTGGCGGGCGGCGCGGAGCAGCCGGCGCTGCCGCAGCCCGACGAGGGCGACTTCGTCATCCGGGACTTCGTCTTCGCGTCCGGCGAGCGGCTGCCGGAGCTGACGCAGCACTACCGCACGCTTGGCACGCTCAGGAAGGACGCCGCGGGGCGGGCGACCAACGCCGTGCTGATCGGCCACGGGACCACCGGCAGCGGGGGCCAGTTCTCGTCGCGCGCGTTTGCCGGCGAGCTGTTCCTGCCCGGTCAGCTGCTGGACGTGGAGCAGTACTTCATCATCATGCCTGACGCCATCGGCCATGGGGCGTCGAGCAAACCAAGTGACGGCCTGCGCGCGGCGTTCCCGCGCTACGGCTATGCCGACATGATCGACGCGCAGTACCGGCTGCTCACCGAGCACCTGGGCGTGAACCATCTGCGGCTCGTGATGGGCACGTCGATGGGCGGCATGCACACATGGGTGTGGGGACAGCGGTATCCGGGCTTCATGGACGCGCTGCTGCCGCTGGCGAGCCTGCCCACGCAGATCTCGGGCCGCAACCGCGCATGGCGCCGTGTGCTGATCGACGCCATCCGGAACGATCCCGAATGGCAGGGCGGCGCCTACACGACGCCGCCGCAGAGCGTGCGCACGGCCGCGCAGATGCTGTGGCTGGTCGGCAGCAACCCCGTGCTCCGGCAGAGTGCCGCGCCGACGCTGGCCGACACCGACCGTGTGCTGGACACGTACGTCGAGGCGTTCCGCGGCGACGCCAACGACGTGCTCTATGCCGTCGAGGCGTCGCACGACTACGACCCGGCGCCGGGACTCGAGAAGATCACGGCGCCGCTGATGGCGGTGAACTTCGCCGACGACCTCATCAACCCGCCGGAGCTGGGCATCCTCGAGCGCGAGACCGCGCGGGTGAAGAACGCGTGTGCCGTGACCGTGCCCGCCAGCGATCGCACCGCCGGCCACGGCACGCACACGCTCGCGGCCGTCTGGACCGAGTACCTGGCCGAGCTGCTGCGCGCGTCCCGCGCTCCGGGCACGGCGTTGACCTGCCCGTAGGTGGCGACCTCGACCCGGGCGATCACAGAGCCTGCGGCCAGGCACTCGCTGACGCGCCTCGGTCATCGGAGGTGACGAGGAGGCGGCCGAGCGGGTAGGATGTCGCAATCGTTCCTCCATCACGACGGGAGCGCCCGATGGCCGTGCAGCGCGACAATCCGTACTCCGCCCTCAACTTTCACGTGGTCATCAACGGCGTGTTCGAAGACGGCCAGGCGATTCAGGGATCGTTTGCCGAAGTCTCCGGCCTCGACGTGGAGATCGCGCCGATCGAGTACCGCAACGGGTCCGAGGACCTCACGGTGCGCAAGCTGCCGGGGCTGAAGAAGTTCTCGAACATCACGCTCAAGCGCGGCGTGATCGGCGACATGGCGTTCTGGAACTGGATCAAGTCCGTGCTTGACGGTCAGGTCCTGCGCGCCGACGGGACGATCACGCTGCTCGACGAAGCCCGCCAGCCCGTCCTCCGCTGGAAGTTCCGCCGCGCGTGGCCCTGCAAGTGGGCCGGCCCGACGCTCAATGCCAAAGGCAACGAGGTCGCTATCGAGACGCTCGAGCTCTGTCATGAAGGGCTCGAGATCGACTGATCCCCGGCCTGCGCATGCGCGGCGGGCGGAGCGAACCGTTCTCTCGGCATCCGGAGTGCGGATCTGACCATGCCCACCAGACGACCGGCTCCTGGCGCGCGGACTCCTCGCGCGAAGCAACGAGTCCAGCCCGGTGAGACGCCGGCGGCTCCGCCACCCCCATCGCGATCCGCCGAGGTGGTGCTCGACCTCGAAGTCGAGGAGGGGCGCGTACATCTCGTCCTGGCAAACTACGGGGATGCCGCCGCAACGGAGATCGTCGTCGAGTTCTCGCGCGCACTTGCCGGCGCGGATGCGCTCGACGTGTCGGGCCTGCCCGTCTTCAAGCGCCTGGGCGTACTCCGGCCGGGCCGGGCGCTCCGGATCTTCTGGGACGCGGCGCCCGCGCTGTTCCAGAAGGATGACCGGGGCCGGCCGTTCGTGGCCACCGTGTCGTGGGACGAGCGCGGCCGTCCGCGGCAGCGGGCCGAGTATCACCACGACCCGTCGATCTACCGGCACTGGCCGGAGTGCGTCTGAGGAGTGGCGACACACCAGAGGATTAC
>CAZNOC010000152.1:0-9917 GCA_964574545.1 uncultured Bifidobacteriaceae bacterium
ACGCCCAGTATTCTCGGTCGTCGCGCCTTGCCAGCCGGGCGCCGCGCTCCGGGACCTGTGCAACGAATCACGGTTCCAGGACACCAGCCCCCCGGGGACGCCCTTCGGCGGCGGCCTTCAGATCGGCCAGGTCCTGTTTGAGGCTGGCTTCGACGGTGTTCATCATCATCCAGCCGAACGGCGCCACGAGCATCCCGCCGAACGACTGCGGGACGACCTCGAACTCCGCGAGGACGTCCGTGCCGCCCAGCGCGCGTTCGAACCGGAACGTGCACTCGAACTTGGTGCCGTGGCTTTCCATCGTGATCGTGTACGTGTGGCCATGCTCGAGCGCCGTCACCAGGAGCTCTTCCGTGGACTCACGGCCGAGGACCGCGCGGGTCTCCAGCCATCGCGTGCCGATCGAGAAGTCTCCGACGGAGAGCATCTCGATCTTCTGGATGTTGCTCACGCGGCCGGCCGCGCCCTCGATGTCGGTGAACAACCGGAAGACGTCCTCGATCGGCCGTTCGATATGGGTTCCGACGCGCACACTGGCCATGGCTCCCTCCGCGGCCCGGGGGAGGCTGCGAGACGCAGACCGGGCCTGCCGCGATCAAGTGCAAGGCCGCGGCCAACCCGATTTGGGCCGGAACCAGGGCGCTCCTTGGGACGAACAACGGGGCGCCGCCGGGATTCCGGCACGATCGGGGACCGGGGACCGGGACCGGGGATTCAGGGACCGGGGACCAGGGACCAGGGATCAGGGGGCGGCGGCGAGGATGAAGGCGACGGCGCTGGCGAGGTCGTCAACGATCGCCTCGACGCGTTGTCCCTCCGGGTGGGCGGCTTCTTGGCGCCGGCCCCAGCCGGTGCGCACGAGGATGCTTCGCGCGCCGATGTTATGGCCGAGCTGCACGTCGATCCACTTGTCGCCGACCATCCACGACCGAGCCGGGTCGATTCCGAGATCGCGGATGGCCGCCTCCGCCATGCCGGTGGCGGGCTTGCGGCAGGCGCATGCCTCCCGATAGGCCTCGATGACGGCGTCGGGATGATGCGGGCAGCTGTACCACCCATCCACCTGTGCCCCCCCGGCCGCCAGCCGCCGGTCGATCTCCACGTGCAGCTCGTCCACGAACGCGGGCCTGATGGCGCCCATCCCGATGCCACCCTGATTGGTCACCATCGGCACGACGTAGCCGGCCCGGTTCAAGAGCCGCACGGCATCGATGGCGAACGGATACAACGTGAGCTGCGACATCGCCGACAGATAGCCGACATCCTCGTTGATGGTGCCATCACGATCGAGGAACACAGCAGGACGCAACATCACAACATCACCAGATAGATCAAGAGGTCACCAGATAGATCACCACATCGCACATCCCGAACACCACATCACCACATCACCACATCACCACATCACAAGATCAACAGATTCTCCAACTCCCTCAACACCCTCTCCTCCCCTATCTCTGTCATGCAGCGATGATCGATCGGGCACTCGCGCAGCATGCACGGCCGGCACCAGACCGGGTGAGTGACGATACGGGGAGCGGCAGCCTGCGGCCCCGCCGTCAGCGGTGCGGTCTGGTGCTCGTTGGTCGAGCCGAACACCGCCACGACGGGCGTCCCCACCGCGCCGCCCAGGTGCATCGCGCCCGAATCGTTGGCGACGACCGCGCGTGCGGCCGCCAGCACCGCGGCGAGCGTCGGCAGGTCCGTCGAGCCCGCCAGGTTGATGGGCGGCGGGCCGGCGCGCGCGCGCCGGACCGTCTCCACGATCTCCGCGCACGCCGCCGCGTCGCTTCTCGTCCCGATGAGCACCGTCGTCAACCCGTGCGAGTCGTGCGCCAGAGAGGCCAGCGCGGCAAACCGCTCCGGAGGCCATTGCTTCGCCTTCCCGTACGCAGCACCGGGCGCCATCGCGACAAACGGCGTGGCGCCGGTCAGTCCGTGTCTCGAGAGCAGCGCCGCCGCGGCGGTGCGCGCGGCCTCGGGTACTGTCACGCGGGCGAAGCGATCGACGGTCGGGATGCCGAGGGCGCTGACGAGCGCCAGGTAGTAGTCGGCCTGGTGCGCGAACGTGCGAGGCCGGGGGATGGCCCGCGTCAGGAGCCGCGCGCGCAGGTCGGCTGCGTATCCCCAACGCTCGCGAATGCGGGCCTGCGACAGGATCCACGCGGCCACGAAGGAGTTCGGTAACGCCAGCGACACGTCGAACCGCCCCGACTGGAGGCGGTGCGCATCGCGGCGCCAGCGTCTCACCGCGCCCAGTCCCGCGGTTGTCTCGAGCGTGATGACCTCGTTCACGCCCTCGACCATCAGGAAGAGCGGCGCGACGCTGGCGCGCGCCGCCACGGCCATGTGCGCCTCGGGGCGCCATCGGCGCAACGCCGTCAGGGCGGGCAGCGCCATCACGGCATCTCCGAGCCAGTTCGGGGCGACCGCCAGCACGCGATCAGCCATGCTCACCCTCGTCGGGCCGCGCGGCCGGAAACATCCCGCGAGTGGGGGGCGCCGGTGCATCCCGCCACCGCCGATGCATCCACAGCCACAGCTCGGGGTGGCGCCGCACGTACATCTCGAGCACGTCGGTGCAGCGTTGGGTGAATTCGTGGACGGCATCTGGCGCGTCCGGCGGCGGAGGCTCGACGGGGTGCTCGTACACCATGCGAAACCGCCCGCCCGGCAAAGGCAGCGCGAAGACGGGAACGACGGGCGCGCCCGTCCGCAAGGCCAGCGCCGCCAGCGTGGACGTGGTGGCCGCGGGCCGCTGGAAGAAGTCCACCCAGATCGCGTCGGAGCTGTGCATGTGCTGATCGATCAGCATCGCGACGCCCTCGCCGCTTCCGAGCGTGCGCAGGACGCGGCGCACCGCGCCCTCGCGATAGATGACGGTGTTGCCGGTGCATCCACGCATCTGCTCGAGGAGCGTGTTCAGGCGATCGTTGTCGAGCGCACGCGCCAGCACGCCGATCGGGCGCATGGCGACGGCGTGCACCACCGCCTGCAGTTCCCAGAAGCCGAAGTGTCCCGTGAAGAACAGCACGCCGCGCCCCTGGGCGTAGGCATGCGCGGCGCGCTCCTGCCCGTCGAACTCGACACGGGACAGCATCTGATCCGGCGTGAGCGTGGTGAACTTCAGGATCTCGAAGAGCAGCCTGCCGAAGTGCGCAAACATCCGCCGCGCCATCCGCCGATGCGCCTGCGAGGACTTTCCGGGGAAGCACTGGGCGAGGTTGGCCAGCGCCACCCGGCGATGTGGGCGGTCGAGCGCATACACCGCGAGGCCCACGGCCGACCCGAGCGCGCGCACCGCCGCATCGGGCAGCGCGCGGACCAGGGCCCGCGCAGCTGCGACGGCCCAGTACTCGACCCGGTGCCTCATCGCCGGTCCTCGAGCGGCACCACGGGCACAGGACCGCGCGCCTGCTCGATCCACGCGTCAAGGGACGCGGCCGGATCCACCTCGAGGCGCAGCGGCACAAGCGCCAGCGGAAACGGAAGCGGACCGAGCGTCTCGAGTTTCACCGCGTCCTTCGCGGTCGTGAGCACCACGCGAGCCCCGGCGTCCCGCACGGCCGCGCCGATGCGCGCGATATCTCGAAGGGTGTACCAGTGATGATCGGGAAACGGGAGGCGGTAGGCCACCATCCATCCCTGCGTGTCGAGCCCTTCGAAGAACCCGTCGGGATGCGCGATTCCGGCCACCGCAACGGCCGGCCAGCGTTCAGTCCGCACCTGCTCCGGATCCACGGCCGCGCCGGCCTGGGCCGCGACCAGCGTCGCGGGACCGAGCACGCGGGTCGCACCACAGGACCTCGCCACGCCCAACCGGCGAGCCTCGATGGCCGCGGCTGCCGCCGAAGAGCCGACCACGGCCACGACGTCAGCGTGCACCGCGGCCGCCGCGCTTTCGCGGAGCCGCCCGAACGGCAGCACCCGCCCGCTCGCGATCTCGTCCGGGGTGGTGACAAGCACGTTCACGTCGCGGGCGAGCTGCACATGCTGGTAGCCGTCATCGAGAACGTGGAAGGTGGCACCCAGCGTGTCTTCGGCGAGCAGGCCCGACTGGTACCGGCTCGCGCCGACGACGACCGCCGCGCCGGGCACGAGGCCCGCGAGCAGCATCGGCTCGTCGCCGGAGTCCGACACGGAGGCGCGGACGCGTACGCCATCCGACACCACGATGGGGCTCCGGGGCGAACGCCGCCGGCCGTATCCCCTGCTCAGGATGGCCGGACGCTCCCCCATCGACACCAGCCTGGACGCGAGTGCCGCCACGAGCGGGGTCTTGCCGGTGCCGCCCACGCTGAGGTTCCCCACCGAGATCACGGGGCGGGACAGATGACGGACCCTGGCCGGATGCCGCGCGTACCAGGCGCGCCGCGCGCGCATCACCTGTCCGTAGAGATGGTCCAGCACTGATTGGGGTCCCGGACGCCGTTCAGTTCACCACGCGGAACGGCCGCACCTTGGCGCTTGCGCCGGTCGTGCCTTCTCCCGGCAGCAGGTCGAGCAGGACCGCCAGCGTCCGGTCCTTCGCCCCCCGGTTGGCCTCGACCAGCGCGCGCGCCGCTGCGCCGATCCGCGCGCGACGCACGGGGTCGCCCATCAGGTCGATCAGTTCCTCCTCGAAGTGACCCTCGGACCGCACCTGGACACCGCCCTCGTGGGCCACGAACGCGTCGGCGATCTCCTTGAAGTTCTGCATGTGGGGCCCGAAGATCGTGGGCTTGCCGAACAGGGCCGGCTCGAGGATGTTGTGACCGCCCGTCGGAACGAGGCTGCCGCCCACGAACACGACCGTTGCCACCTGATAGACCCGCGCCAGCTCCCCGATCGTGTCGAGCACCACCACGTCCGCCCGCGGCTCGGCGTCCACGGGCAGCTCCGATCGCCGCACCGTGCGGAACCCCTCATCGCGCGACAGCCGCTCCACATCGTCGAACCGCTCGGGGTGCCGCGGCGCGACGATGAGCAGCGCGCCCGGAGACGCCGACTTCAGCCGGCGGAACGCGCGTAGCACGGCACGCTCCTCGCCGCGCATGGTGCTGCCGGCCACCACCACGGGCCGCGACGGCGGCATGCGGAAGTAGCGGACGACGCGGTCGCGCACGCGCACGTCGGCCGCGGCCATCGGCGCGTCGAGGGAGTCGAACTTGAGGCTCCCGGTCACCGTCACGCGCGCCGGATCTGCGCCGAGATCCACGAACCGGCGCGCCGATTCCTCACTCTGCACGCAGAACCGATCGACGTCGGCCAGCACGCGGCGCATCAGCGGCCGCACCAGGCGGTAGCGCGGGTACGACCGCGAGCTGAGGCGCCCGTTCACGATCGCGGTCTTCACGCCGCGGCGGCGGCACTCGCGCAGCAGGTTGGGCCAGATCTCCGTTTCGATCATCAGGAACAGCCGCGGCCGTACGAGGTCCAGCGTGCGGCGGACGATGACCCCGAAGTCGAACGGGAAATAGAACACCGCATCCACGTCCTGCACGTGGCGTCGCGCCAACTCCTGGCCCGTCATCGTCGTCGTCGAGAGGAAGATGCGGAGCCGGGGGTACCGCTGGCGAAGGTCGCGGATCAGGGGGCGGACCGAGAGCGTCTCGCCGACGGAGACGGCGTGAATCCAGATCGACGGCTCGGCATCCATGTTGAACGACACGGGGAGCGAGCCCATCCGCTGGGCCAGGCCGCCGACGTACTTTCCGTGCCGGATCGCCTGGTACAGCAGCCACGGCGACACGGCAACGAAGAAGGCCAGCGCGGCCAGGCTGTAGAGAAAATACATGTAACCAACAGAAAACAGGAGAGTTATCGCCGTAGAAGTATATCGCCGCGTTTGACGCGCTGCAACCCATGGATAAAATGCTACGTTTGCCCGCGCGGCGTGAAGCCGCCCGCAGCGCCCTCGCGAGCGCAAGGAGCACCATGGGAACCAAGGTTGGCATCAACGGGTTTGGCCGGATCGGCCGGAATATCATGCGCGCGGCGATGGCCAATCCGGGCATCGACTTCGTGGCAGTCAACGACCTGACGGACGCGGCAACGCTGGCCCACCTGCTGAAGTACGACTCGGTGCTGGGCAACCTGGACGCGACGATCGAGGCGTCGGGCGACAGCATCACGGTGAACGGCGATCGCTTTCAGGTCCTGTCGAAGAAGGACCCGGCGGACCTGCCGTGGAAGTCGCTTGGGGTGGATGTGGTGTTCGAATCGACGGGCATCTTCACCAGCCGCGACGGCGCCTCGAAGCACCTTGCGGCCGGCGCGCGCAAGGTCATCATCACGGCGCCCGCCAAGGGCCCGGATGTGACGCTGGTACTCGGCGTCAACGACGAGGCCTACGACGCCGCCAACCATCACATCATCTCGAACGCGTCATGCACCACCAATTGCCTGGCGCCGGTAGCCAAGGTGCTGCACGATTCGTATGGCATCGAGCGCGGGTGGATGACCACGGTGCACGCGTACACGAACGACCAGAACCTGCTCGACCTGCCGCACAAGGACCTGCGTCGTGCCCGCGCGGCGGCCGTGTCGATCATCCCGACGACGACCGGCGCCGCGGCCGCCGTCGGCCTCGTGCTGCCCGAGCTGAAGGGACGGCTCGACGGCATCGCGATGCGCGTGCCGACGCCGAACGTCTCGGTGGTCGACCTCGTCGTGCAGCTGCGCAAGAAGGCGTCGGCGGACGAGGTCAACGCGGCGTTCAAGGCCGCCGCCGACGGGCCGATGAAGGGCATCCTGCAGTTCTGCGAGGAGCCGCTCGTGTCGATCGACTTCCGGGGCAACCCTCACTCATCGATCGTCGACGCCGCCTACACGAAGTCCATGGACGGAGACTTCGTGAAGGTGCTGGCGTGGTACGACAACGAGTGGGGCTACTCGAATCGTTGCGTAGACTTGCTGCAGAAGATCTGACGGCTATCAGCTTTCGGCTTTCGGCTTTCGGCTGACAACTGAGAGCCGAGAGCCGAACGTTTCTCCGACGACCTGACATGAACAAGATTTCCGTGCGCGATCTCGACCTGAAGGGCCAGCGCGTCTTCATGCGCGTGGACTTCAACGTGCCGATCAAGGACGGCGTGGTCGGCGACGAGACCCGCATCACCTCGGCGATCCCGACCATCCGCCTGGCGCTCGAGCAGGGCGCCACGGTGGTGCTCGCCTCGCACCTGGGGCGTCCGAAGGGCACGGTCACGGCGAAGTACAGCCTCCGGCCCGTGGCCGAACGGCTTGGCGCGCTGCTCGGCCGCGAAGTGGCGTTCGCCGCCGACTGCGTCGGGACCGTCGCGGTGGCCGCCGTGGCAGAAGCCGCCGGCCCGAGCGGCGGCCGCCTCGTGCTGCTCGAGAACCTGCGCTTCCACGCCGGCGAGGAGCAGAACGACGCGACGTTTGCGGCGTCGCTCGCGGAGCTGGCCGACCACTACGTCAACGACGCGTTCGGCGCCGCGCACCGGGCGCACGCGTCGGTGGACGCCATCGTCCGGCACTTCCCGCAGGCAGCCGCCGGGCTGCTGATGGAGAAGGAGATCTCGTACCTTGGAATGGCCCTCGGCGAACCGGAGCGCCCGTATGTGGCGATCCTTGGAGGCGCGAAGGTCTCGGACAAGCTCGAGGTGATCGAGAACCTGCTGCCGCGTGTGGACCGGCTGATCGTCGGCGGCGCGATGGCCTACACGTTCTTCCGCGCGCTGGGCCTGCCGGTGGGCCGTTCGCTCGTGGAGGAGGACAAGCTGGACACGGCACGCACGATCATCGCGCACGCGAAGGCGCGGGAGGTGCAGTTCTGCCTGCCCGTCGACCACGTCGTGGCACCAGCCATCGGCGCGGACTCTCCGGCCGAAGTGCTCAAGGTGAACGACGCGGCCATCGGCGATCGGATGGGGCTCGACATCGGTCCCGAAACGGCAAGGCTCTACGCAACGCTCATCGGCGACGCGAAGATGATCGTCTGGAATGGCCCGATGGGTGTCTTCGAGATCGACCAGTTCGCGAAAGGCACTCTCGCCGTTGCGCGGGCGGTGGCGGCGTGCGGAGGTACGACGATTATCGGCGGCGGCGACTCGGTGGCGGCCGTGAACAAGGCCGGCGTCGCCGACAGGATCACCCACATCTCCACCGGCGGCGGCGCCTCGCTCGAGTTCCTGGGCGGCCGCGACCTGCCCGGAGTCACGGCGCTCCCTGACAAGGGGGCCGGAGACCAGGCCATCTGATTAGTTGTCAGTTCTCAGTTCTCAGTTCAAAGGGACGGTGACCGATCCCTGATCCCTGGTCCCCGGTCCCCGGTCCCTGGTCCCCGAAGAGCCCCCCATGCGCCAACCACTGATCGCCGGCAACTGGAAGATGTTCAAGACGGTTCACGAGGCCGTCGTGTTCGTGAAGGAGCTGCGCCCGCTCGTGGCGAACGTCACGGGCGTCGAGATCGTCGTCTCGCCGCCGTTTACGGCGCTGCACGCCGTGGCGGAGGCCGCGCGAAACACCAACATCGGCGTGGGTGCACAGAACCTGCACTGGGAGCGCGAAGGCGCGTTCACCGGCGAGGTGAGCGCCGGCATGGTGCGCGAGGCCGGCGGCGAGTATGCGATCCTCGGCCATTCCGAGCGGCGGACGCTCTTCGGTGACACCGACCTCTCGGTCAACCGGAAGCTGGCGGCCGCCCTCGCCGAAGGGCTCACGCCCATCGTCTGCGTCGGCGAAACGCTCTCGCAGCGCGAGGGCGGTCAGACGCTGGCAGTGCTCGACCAGCAGTTGAAGCAGAGCCTGGACGGGGTGACCGGCGCGCAGCTGGCCACGATGGTCGTGGCGTACGAGCCGGTGTGGGCCATCGGGACGGGCCGCAACGCGACGCCGGCACAGGCCGGCGAGGCGCACACGCACCTGCGGGGTCGGCTCCGCCAGTGGTTTGGGGCCGACGCCGCCGGGCAGTGCCGGCTGCTCTACGGTGGCAGCGTGAAGCCCGATAACATCGCCACGCTCATCGCGGAAGCCGACGTCGACGGTGCCCTGGTGGGCGGCGCCAGCCTGGACGTCGCCTCGTTCAGCGAGATCGTCCTGCGCGCTGCTGGGTGACGGGCCGGCCCACGCTCATCCGCGGATTGCGCAGATTACGCGGATGGGCGTCCGCAGGCCGTGGGTGGCGTCGGGGGTCCCGCCGCGGCCACGGGCCGCGTTGTGGCTGCTGAACGTGCGGGAGGAAAGCACGCCAGTGGGCCGGGAAGGCGTGCTTTCCTCCCGCACGTTCAGCGGCCACAGTGCGCCGCCGGTCGAGGACCGGCGGCTGCGGGACCCCTCGCTGGACTCTGCGTCATCCGCGAAATCGGCGGGTTGAACGAAGCGCCGCCTGCTGGACGCCCCCCGGCCCCCCGTTGTATGCTTGTGGTTTGTGACGCCGGGCGTATCCGGCGCAGGAACCCATGTATTACCTGCTCGTCGGCATCTACATCACCATCTGCCTTGTGCTGATCGTCGTCGTTCTCCTGCAGCAGGGGAAGGGCGGCGACATCGCCGCGGCGTTCGGGGGCGGAGGCAGCCAGGCGGCGTTCGGCGCGCGCGCTGGCGCCACGTTCCTCACGAAGGCGACGGCAGGCCTCGCGGTGGCCTTCATGGTCCTCGCGCTCGGGCTGGCAATCTGGGGCCAGCAGGGACCGGGATCGGTGGTGGGCGGGGTCGATGGCCCCGCGGAAGTGCCGTCCGGCATCACGCTGCCGGCCGACAGCCCGACCCCGACACCGGCGCCGCCTCCCCAGCCGCAGCCGGATCCGCCTGCGGAGGGACAGCCGCCGCCGGGACAGTAGGCAAGACCGCGGGCCGTGGGCCCGCACGTGACAGACCTCTCTCTACGCGGAAGTGGCGGAATGGCAGACGCACCAGCTTGAGGGGCTGGCGGGGGCAACCCCGTGGAGGTTCGAGTCCTCTCTTCCGCACCA
>CAZNOC010000153.1:0-7841 GCA_964574545.1 uncultured Bifidobacteriaceae bacterium
GCGCCGAGGAAGTGCAGCGAGACGTACGGCGTGTCGCCCACGACCCAACTGTCGTGCGGCACCGGCGGGATGTGGAAGACCTCGCCCGGCTTCATCTCCACGATCGTCCCATCGTCAAAGGCGGCGGTGGCCGATCCGGACAGCACCATCCCTACGTGTTCGACTGCGCAGCGCGTGGCGCCGACCGTGGGGCCGACGTGCTCGCTCCACGTCCACCCCGGCTCGTACGTCGCCCGGCCGATCGTCAGGCCGCCAAGGCGCACGATCTCAAACTTCCCCTTCGTCATCGTCCGGACCTCGTCCGGCGACTCGAACCGCTTGAGCACAACGTCGATCATCGGGCTCTCCCTTTTTCTCGGTGCCTATTGGCCGCCGGCCGTCACCCGTCATTCCCGTTTGCGGGCAGGATCCCATACGTTCTGCCTGAGACGGCCTCACGTCAGTTGCTTCAGCAGGTCGCGCCCGCGGCGCGACAGGCGGTAGCCGACGTCGAGGCTCTCGGTGAGACCAAGCGCCTTGAGCTTTCGGATGTGGGCCTTGAGGACGTCTCGCGTCTGCCCCACACGCCGGCACAGGTCCGCGGCACGCTCCCCGGGATGCGCGGCCATCGCCGCCAGCACGTCGAGGGTCCACGCGTTCGGCGCTGCGTCGTCCATCCGCTGCAGGCGCGCCAGCAACCGATCCCGATCTTCCGCGCTCTCGATGGGCGACTCCCGGAGTGCGACGCGCGGGTCAGGGCCGATCCGGCCGAACTCGATCCGATAGATCTGTCCGCCGGGCCTGGCAGTCAGCTCACCGACGAGTGCGTCCCGCGAGGCGGCCCCGGCCCGACGCGCATCGGCGTCAGAGATGTCGCTCAGCTCAACAGCGACCACGCACCGGATCTCGAGCTGCCCCACACCGGTGAGCAGTGTCCCACCCGTGCGCACGGTTGGCCGCCGCCAGCGCCGGAACGCCAGCGAAATCGTGCCGTCCCCTATCCCGTCGAGCGTGGTCCTCCGCAGCAGCATGATAAGACCCGATGCTCAGGCGTGAGTGCGATTCCCCGAGGCCGCTCTCGATCCGCTGTGAATCACCGTGATGACGTTCGATGGCACGATAGCTTCTCCAGGAAGACCGCCCGTCCCGCGGTCAGTGCCGAAAGTGCCGCCGCCGGGTGAACACCATCGCAAGGTGGTGCTCGTCGGCGGCGGCGATGACCTCCGCGTCCCTCACCGAACCACCGGGCTGGACGACGGCGGTGGCACCGGCAGCGGCAACGGCGTCGAGGCCGTCCCGGAACGGGAAGAACGCGTCCGACGCAGCCACCGACCCGGCCAGTGGGCGCGCGCCTTCCTTCAGCGTCCACCCGGCCGCCTTGGCCGCCGCGACCTTTACGGCGTCTACGCGGCTCATCTGGCCGGCGCCGATCGCCAGCGTCCGCACGGCATCAGTGAAGATTACCGTGTTGGACTTCACGTGGGCCATCACGCGCCACGCGAAGCCAAGCGCGCGCCACTCGTCGGGAGTGGGGTGACGCTTCGTCACCACCTCGAGTGCCGCATCGGGCCACGCCATGCGGGCCTCGACCACCTGGTCCCGTTCCTGCACCAGCAGCGCGCCCAACACCGATCGCACCTCGCGCCGCCAGACCGCCGGCCCGCCCGTCGATGCCAGTTCGCGCACATCGGCGACGACCACCCGCATGTTCGCCTTTGTCGCCAGAATCGCGCGCGCCGCCGCGTCCACGCCAGGCGCGATCACCGCCTCGATGAAGGTCGACACGATCGCCCGGGCCGTGTCCTCATCGATCGCACGGTTCAGCCCGACGATGCCGCCGAAGGCGGCGAGGGGATCGGCTTCGCGCGCGCGCACGTAGGCCTCGGCGATGGTCGCCCCGGTGGCGGCGCCGCACGGGTTGGTGTGCTTGATCACGGCCGCGGCCGGCTCGTCGAACTCGAGCACGATGCGGGCGGCGGCATCGAGATCGAGGAGGTTGGTATAGGAAAGCTCCTTGCCCTGGAGCACCTGCGGCGCGCCGAGGCCCGTCGCCGGCTCGCCCACGGCATACCAGGCTGCCGGTTGGTGCGGATTCTCGCCATAGCGCAAGTCGCGGATCTTGCGGGCGTCCAGATGCAGGCGTGACGGCGCGAAGGCCTCGCCGGCGTCGCGGACGAACTCGCCATCCTCCACGCGAACGTCCGCGAGCGTCGCCGCGATGGCCGTGTCGTACTCGCCGGTATGCGCGAACGCCTTCTGCGCGAGCGAGAACCTGAAGGCCGGCGATGGGCCGCCGTCGTGGTCGAGTGCCTCGAGCACGCTGGCGTAGTCGGATGGAGAGACGACCACCAGCACGTCGCGGAAGTTCTTGGCCGCTGCCCTGACGAGGCTTGGACCGCCGATGTCGATCTGCTCGACAAGATCCTCGAACGCGACCCCGGCCTTCGCGGCCGTCTCGACGAACGGATAGAGGTTCACCACCACGACATCGACAAGTCCGATTCCGTGCGCGCGCGCGGACGCCAGGTCGTCAGGGTGATCGCGCCGCGCGAGAATCCCGCCGTGCACCAGAGGGTGCAACGTCTTCACGCGGCCGTCCATCATCTCCGGGAACCCCGTCACGTCGGAGACGTTCACGACGGGAAGCCCGGCATCAGCCAGGGCCCGGGCGGTGCCGCCGGTCGATACCAACTCGAAGTCACGAGCGGCAAGGCCTCGGCCCAGCGCCACGAGGCCGGTCTTGTCGGACACACTGAGAACTGCACGTCGCATGGACACCCACTCAGGAAAAAGACGAATGTTAAGCGAAACTCTCCGGTTTCACTACTGAAACCGGACTCGACAATTGACACCCTCGTAACGGGCCGATATCATCCCGGTGCAGTCCCGCGAGAGGGACCTGCGGAAGGCCGCGAGCGCGGCCTTTTTGTGTAGGACCCCGGCTCCTCCACGGAGGGCCGGGACTCGATCGGTACGGTGGCTCCGCCACAGCAAGTCAGGAAGAAGAACGATGCGCATCACAGGCAAGGTCAAGTGGTTCAATAACGCCAAGGGCTACGGGTTCATCGAGCGGGACGGTGGCAGCGACGTCTTCGTGCACTACTCGGCGATTCAGGGCTCGGGGTTCCGCTCCCTCGAGGAGGGGCAGCCGGTCGAGTTCGAGATTGTCGATGGTCCGAAGGGCCCCCAGGCGGGCAACGTCACGATCGTCTGAACCGCTTGCGCACACACGGGTGCCGGGTCGGCGACGACCCGGCGCCCCGGCCTCCACGCGGCCCCTGCCCCGCTGACCGACCCGCCCTACCGCCCCCCTCATTCGTCCTTCGGCGCAACCGCACGTGACGTCAAATTGACCTTGCCGTCCTTGAGCGCCACCTTGAAGGCCACCTCGCCACCGTGCCCAAGCTTCGCCACCTGATGCCGCACGAGTTCACGGAACCGTTCGAACGGCACCTGGGCTTCTCCCGTCGAGCGCCGTGCCTCCGCCACGCGCTCGTAGAGGTCCTTCACTTTCTCCGCCTCCGATTCCGGATCGCGGAAACTCGCCACGTGTACCAGATCCCGATCGCGCTTCTGCGCCAGCCGCTCGGCCCGCGGGGCGGGCGCGGTGGGTTCGGCCGCATTCGCCGGCGCGGCGGGCGCGGCCCGAATCCTGCCCGGAATCGGCCGTCCCTCCTCCTTGGCCCGGAGCGCCCGCTCCCAGAGTTCGCAGAAGGACGCGTATCGTGCCTGCAGGGTGGTGAACCGGAAGCGCTCTGCCGTGTTCTGCATGTGCGTGCGGTCGAGGCGCTTCACCATCCCGTCCACGCGCGTGCGTGATTCCCAGGGCGGACGCGGAAGCCGTCCGGCGAAGTACATGCTGTACTCGCCTTCGAGCTTTCTGAGCTCGCCCTCGAGCTGCACCAGGGCGCGATCGATCTCGGACTTCGGAGCCACGGCGCTATCGCAGCAGGGTGAACCAGAGCAGCGGCAGCCAGAGCTCGCGTGCGTACGGCACGGGCCGATCGTCAAGCAGGACGTCCACGCCGGGCGCGTCACCCACCTTGACCCACAGATCACGGAGGCGGGCGGCCTCGGACGAGAAGTACCTTGCCCGATGGCGCAGCTCGTCGCCATGTCCGGTCTCCCGGTACTCGGACGAGGTGCGCGCCAGAGCGACGGCATCGGGATAGCCGGGACCGTCAAACGCGCCGAAGACGACCGTCACCGAGAACGGGAGATCGCGTGCCCCGAAAAGGGCCGCGTGCAGATCGGGATCGAGCGCTGCCAGTTCCTCGGGCGTAGGATCCTCCGCGAGGTCCCTGTAGGGCCAGAAGCGTTCCAGCGGGCGATGCGTCCGTTCGGTGATGGACATGGAAAGCGGATCGTAACATCAAGGCGGCCGGGGTGCACGGCCGGCGGCCCACCGGGCTCACGGTGCACGTCCATGGCGGCGGGCGAACGCGGATGCTACCATCTGGCGTGCCGGACTTTCGCCTGATTCCCTCGATCGACCTGCTTCGGCAGCGCCCAGGCGTCCAGGCGCTCGAACGGGCGTATGGCGCCACCGCCACCCTCGAGGCCGTCCGCGAAGGAGCGCGCGCGCTCCGTGACGCGCTGGCTGCAGGCGAAGGCGCGGCGCTGACGGGTGAAGCCGCCGCGCACGCCATCGAGTCCGCGGCTTCGGTGTCCCTCGCGCGTGACATGCGCGGATCGCTCCGGCCCGTCATCAACGCCACGGGCGTCATCGTGCATACCAACCTGGGACGCGCGCCACTGGCGCCGGCCGCACTCGACCACCTCGTGGCCGTCGCGCGAGGCTATTCGAATCTCGAGTACGACCTGGCGCGCGGGGCCCGTGGCTCGCGCACGGCCCATGCCGAACGGCTCCTCGTGCTCGCCACCGGCGCCGAGGCCGCCGTCGTCGTCAACAACAACGCGGCCGCCACGATGTTGATGCTGGCGGCGATTGCGCACGGCCGGGAGGTGCTGATCTCTCGAGGCGAACTGGTGGAGATCGGAGGTGGGTTCCGGGTACCGGACGTCATGGCGCAGTCCGGCGCAATCCTGAGGGAAGTCGGCACGACCAACCGCACGCGCGTGAGCGACTACACCGTGGCCGCTGGTCCGAAGACCGCGCTCATCCTCCGTGTGCATCCGTCCAACTTCCGAGTGGAAGGCTTCACAGAACGCCCGTCGGTGGCCGCCCTTGTCGAGGCGGGCCGAACGATCGGCGTGCCCGTGGCCGAGGATCTCGGCAGCGGCAATCTGTGGAGAGCCTGGGGCGCGGAGCCATCAGTACAGGCCTCGATCGACACCGGCGTGGACCTGGTCTGCTTCAGCGGCGACAAGGTCCTCGGGGGACCGCAGGCCGGCATCCTTGCAGGCCGCACGGCGCTGATCGACCGGCTGCGTACCCACCCGTTGATGCGGGCGCTGCGCGTGGACAAGCTGACGCTCGCCGCCCTCGAGGCCACGCTCATCGAACATCTGTCGGGCCGCGCCACCGAGACGGTGCCGGTCGTCCGCATGATCGCGATGGCGCTCGATGCGATCGAGGCTCGGGCACAAACGCTGGCGCGCGCGCTGGCTCAGGCGGGCTGGGAGGCGGAGGTCATCGACGGCACCTCGACGGTTGGGGGCGGAAGTGCGCCGGGGATGACACTGCCGACGCGGCTCGTCGCCATCCGGCGCGGCGGCCTCGGCGCCGAATCGATCGAAGACGCGCTGCGCGCCAGCACGCCGCCCGTCGTCGCACGCGTCACCGATGGCCGAGTGGTGCTGGACCTGCGAACCGTTGCGCCGGACGAGGACGAGACGATCGTCAACGCCCTGCGATAGACGTACAAACACCCCGCGAAGAGACGAAGGACGCACGAAACTCCCCTTCAAGGATCCAGTGCGGAACCGGATCCCTGAATTGGCGCTTCCTCGTGCGTGCTTCGTTTCTTCGTGTTTGTCCGTGATCGCTACGTGCGGTCGCGGTTGGCGAGGTAGGCGACAAGTGCGGCGAGGCCGCCCATGACGATCGCGGTCTTGATGACCTTGAACAGGCTGAAGACCCAGGCGATGCCGATGCCGAGCGCCGCCCACTGCACCCACCAGTTGCCCGGGGATGTCATCATGTTGATGACCACCAGCATCAACAGGATCACCGGACCGAGGAACAGGAACTTGATCGCACCGAGTGTCTGCACGGTGTGCGCCTCCCTGCCCATAGTCTACGCCGGCACGCCTCGAAAGGTTCAGCCTGCGCGTCCGTCGACGCCGGTTCCGGCGATGATGGAAAGATGATCCGACGGACGCCCGACGATGGCCAGGCGGACGTGCTGGCATGGCTGGCACAGCCCGCGACTCACGCCGGATCCGGCGAGGTCACGCGTGTCGATACCCACAGCGCGTCGGTCTTCCTCGCCGGCGAGCGTGCCTACAAGCTGAAGCGCGCCGTCCGGTACGACTACCTCGACTTCTCGACCGTGGCGCTCCGGCATCGGGCCTGCGAAGCGGAGTACCGACTCAATCGCAGGCTGGCACCGGATCTCTACCTCGGCGTATCGGCGGTCACACGCCAGGCCGACGGGTCGCTGGCCTTCGCAGGCTCGGGCGAGGCCATCGACTGGGTGGTGGTGATGCGGCGCTTCCCCGAGGAGGCGATCCTCGATCGAGTCGCGTCGAGTGGCGCGCTCGACGCGGCAATGATGCCGGTGCTGGCCGAAGCCGTGGCACGGCTCCATGCCGGCGCCGCCCGGCGCCGCGACCACGGCGGGGCCGAGGCCATGCGCTGGGTAGTCGATAGTAACGCCCGCGCGTTCGACGCCGAAGCCGGCGCGCTCGACCCCGCGGTCTGCGTCGCGGTCACGCGCGCCGGCCGCGCCGCGCTGGACGGTCAGGCCGGCCGGCTCGATGCCCGCCGGGAGGCAGGCTTCGTCAGGGAATGCCACGGAGATCTGCACCTGCGCAACATCGTGCTGCTGGGCGGTCTCCCAACGCTCTTCGATGGCATCGAGTTCAACGACGATCTCTCGTGCATTGACGTCGCGTACGACCTTGCTTTCCTCGTGATGGACCTGCTTCACCGCCGCCTGCCCGTCCATGCCAACCTCGTCTTCAGCCACTACGTCACGTTGACCGCCGATCTCGACGGCCTCCCGCTCCTGCCCTTCTTTCTTTCGTGTCGCGCCGCCATCCGCGCCAAGACCAGCGCAACTGCCGCACGCCTCCAACGGGACGCCGGCCGCCGTGACGAACTGCTGGCGCTCGCGGGTCAATACCTGAGGATGGCACTGGATCTCCTGAGGCCGGCGCCGCCGACGCTCGTGGCGGTCGGGGGGCTGTCGGGCACCGGCAAGTCGACACTGGCGGCACGGCTCGCGCCGTCGCTTGGGGTCGCGCCGGGGGCCCTCGTCCTCCGGAGCGACGTGATCCGCAAGGCGCTGCACGGTGTCGCGTCGCAGACGCGCCTGGGCGCCGACGCCTACAGCAGCGACGTCAGCGCGCGCGTGTACGCGATGCTCTGTACGCACGCGGCCACGGCCCTCGGGCACGGCTCAGCGGTGATTGCCGACGCGGTCTGGGCCAGACCCGCAGACCGCCACGCGTTGGCCGAGGTCGCGCGGAAGGCAGGCGTGAAGTTCGTCGGGCTGTGGCTTGACGCGCCGGCGGGGACACTGGCGGCGCGCGTCGCCGCGCGCACAGGCGGCGCCTCCGACGCAACCGGCGCCGTGCTCGATCGGCAGTTGGCCGACGACACAGGGCCGAACGACTGGATCCGGATCGATGCCGGCGGCACCCCGGACGAGACCGAGGCGCGCGTCCGGGCGTCCGTGAGCACCGCCTCTGGCCTCGATCTCCCGTGAGGCAACCGCCCCGGTCCCTGGTCCCTG
>CAZNOC010000153.1:7941-9832 GCA_964574545.1 uncultured Bifidobacteriaceae bacterium
CCCTGGTCCCTGCTAGAAGATGGTGCTGATTGAAGCGCCGGCCAGGTCGATGACTCGCGACGGGAGGATGCCCAGGTAGAGGATGGCCGCCACGGTGACGGCGAGCGCGGCCATCGCGCCTGCGGCCACCGGCATCGGCACCGGACGCGCATCGCGCTCCGACATGTACATCATCACGACGACGCGCAGGTAGAAGAACACCGAGACGACGCTCGACAGGAATCCGATGACCGCCAGCCAGTAGTAGCCGGAACCGACCGCTGCGCTGAAGATGTACCACTTCGCGATGAACCCGGCCGTGGGCGGGAAACCGCCGAGCGACAGCAGCACGACAGTCATCAACCCGGCCAGCGCCGGGTGGGAGTGCCACAACCCCGCGTAGTCGCGCAAGTCGTCATTCGGGCGCTCCTTCGTGCCGAGGAGCGCGATCACGGCGAATCCGGCCACGTTGGTCAGCGCATACGCCGCCAGGTAGAACAGGATGGCGGCCTTCCCCACCTCGTTGCCGGCCACAATCCCGACCAGCAGATAGCCGGCGTGCGCGATGCTCGAGTACGCGAGCATACGCTTCAGGTTGGTCTGCGCCACGCCCACGATGGTGCCGAGGATCATGGTGATCGCGGCCACGCCCCAGAGGACGGGCGCCCAGTCGGCGATCATCGGCTCGAGCGCCGAGAGAAACACCCGCACGAATGCCGCCATCGCCGCCGCCTTCACACCGGTGGACATGAAGCCGGTGACCAGGGCGGGCGCGCCCTCGTAGGCGTCAGGCGACCACTGGTGAAACGGGACAACACCCACCTTGAACCCGAACCCCACGATCAGGAGGCCGATGGCCAGCAGAATCATCGGGTTGCCGCTCATCGATTGCGCGGCGATCGCCGCGCCGATGCCGTCAAGGTTCGTCGTGCCCGTGACGCCGTACAGGAAGGCGATGCCGTACAGCAGAAACGCGCTGGCGAACGCGCCGAGCATGAAGTACTTGAACGCCGCCTCGGTGCCGCGCGTGTCGCCGAAACGGATGCCCGTCAGGACGTACACCGCGATCGACATCGTCTCCAGCGCCAGGAAGACGAGCAGCAGATCCGAGGCCTGCACCATCAGCATCATGCCGACGATGGCGAAGAGCAGGAGCGCGTAGTACTCGCCGGCCGGCAGCCCGTCACGCTCGACGGTGTGCTCAGAGAAGATCACCGTCAGGATGCCGACCGCCAGGATGATCAGGTTGACGAAAATCGAGAAATTGTCGGCCGTGACCACGCCGAAGCTCGTGGCATTGCGGTCCCAGAGCAGCACCGACGCGATGGCCGCCCCGCCCAGCCCGATGAGAGCCAGGCCGCCGAGCGGCATGCGCTCGCGCCGTTTGCGGAACGACTCGGCCAGCAGGACGACGAGCCCGGCAAGCGTGACGCAGATGACGGGAATGACGGCGTCGAAAGCACTCGTAGTCATGATCAGTCGCGCGCCTCACGCGCCGCGGCGGCGCCCTCGAGGCGCGGGGGCGCCTCGTCGACTCGCAGTGGCTGGTGCTGCTCCATCCGCTCCACGAGGCGTGTCACCGCCGGCTCCATCGGCGCGAGGAACACGTTCGGGAAGACGCCCATGACGATGGCCATGGCGCACAGGGGGCCGATGACCGCGAACTCGCGCGGGGTCAGATCCGGCTGCGTCCGATTCTCTTCGCGGGTGATCTCGCCCAGGAAGACCCGCTGGAACATCCAGAGCATGTAGACGGCCGACAGGATCACGCCGAGCCCGGCCACCACCACATACCGTGGATCCCACCGGAAGCCGCCGACCATGATCAGAAACTCCCCGACGAATCCGTTCAGTCCCGGCAGGCCGATCGACGCCAGCATGATGATGACGAAGGCCGCCGTCAGGCGCGGCA
>CAZNOC010000154.1:0-9770 GCA_964574545.1 uncultured Bifidobacteriaceae bacterium
GCCTACCCGCGCGCCTTCCGGTGCCGCTTCGGCGACGAGATGCTCGACGACTTCCTCCGCGCCACCTCACGCCCGCCGGGCACGCTCGGCAGTCTGGTCGTCAACGGCCTGGCCGAGCGTCGCGCGGCCATGGTCCGCTGGACCTCCTTTCCCGGCTTCACCCCGCACCTCTACGAATCGACCGGGAGACACTTCATGTTCTGGGACACGCTCCGTACCGATATCCGCCACACGCGGCGGCTGGCCGTGAAGACGCCGGTCTTCACGATGCTGACCATTGGGGTGCTCGCGCTCGGCATTGGCGCCACCACCGCCATCTTCGCGGTGGTGAACGGCGTGCTGCTGCGGCCGCTGCCCTATCAGGGTCCCGAGCAGCTGGTCAACGTCTGGAGCAACGCCACGCTCGAAGGCCGCGATCGCAACGTACTGTCGCCGGCCAACTTCGTCGACTTCAAGAACCGCAACAGCACGCTCGCCGGACTCGAGGGCTACTTCTCGTTCGTGACCCCGCGCGAACTGGACGCCGACCACGGCACCGAGATCACGTCCTCGATGCTCGTGACACCGGGGTTGTTCCCGCTTCTCGGCCGTACCGCTGCCCTCGGCCGCACGTTCACGGATCAGGACCCCGGCAGCGTAGTGGTGCTCAGCCACGGCTTCTGGCAGCGCCGCTTCGGCGGCGACCCCGGCATCGTCGGCCGCACGCTCACGTTGAACGGCACCGTGTCGGAAGTGGTTGGCGTGATGCCGCCGGACTTCGTGTTCCCCTATGCCGGCATGCTCGGCCCGAGCGGTTTCACACGGGTCACGCAGATCGACATGTGGATCCCGATCATGATGAGCGGCCCGCAGGCGGCGGCCAACCGCATGCTGACCCAGTCGGGTGAGTTGGTGAGAAACGTGCACTGGTGGGGGGCGGTCGGCCGCCTCAAGCCCGGAGTGACGCCGACGCAGGCGGAAGCGGACCTGAGGGCCGTGGCCGCGCAGCTCGAACTCAGCTATCCAACCAGCAACAAGGGGTGGAGCGCCACGGTCGTGCCGACGCTCGAACAGACGGTCGGGTCGACCCGCGCGGCCCTGTGGATCCTGCTCGCCGGCATCGCCGCGGTGCTGCTGATGGCGGCGGTGAACGTCGCCAACATGCTGCTGGCGCGCGCCATTGCCCGCGAGCGCGAACTGGCCACCCGTGCAGCGCTCGGCGCGCCGCGCGCCCGGCTGGCGCGCCAGCTGCTTACCGAGAGCGCCCTGTTTGCGGCGGCCGGAGGCGTGGCCGGCCTGCTGGTCATGGGCTGGGGTATCCAGGCGCTGCTGGCGCTGGCGCCGGCCAACCTGCCGCGCATCGACGAAGTGGTCGTGGATGGCCGTGTGCTGGTCACGGCCGCGCTCGTGACGATCGCGACCGGTCTGCTGGTGGGGATCCTGCCGGCCTTCAGCGCCTCGGGCGTGAGCCCGCAGGCGGCGCTGCAGGATCAGAGCCGCGGGTCGTCGGGCGGCGTGCGGCGGCGGCGGCTGCGTTCCGCGCTGGTCGTGGCGCAGATCGCCATGGCCGTTGCGCTCACCGTCGGCGCCGGTCTGCTGCTGCGCAGCTTCGTGCGCGTGCTCGAGGTCAATCCGGGCTTCGAGGTGGAACACCTGCTGACGTGGCAGATGAACATCCCCGATCGGTTCGCCCAGCCCGACGACAGCCGTCGGACGTTCTATCGCGACTTCTTCGAGCGCATGGAGGCGCTGCCTGGCGTCGTCTCGGTGGGAGGCACCACGCGCCTGCCGCTGGGCAGCACCTCGGTCACCACCACGGTGCAGATCGACGGCCGCGACATTCCGATCGCCGAACTGCCGGAAGTGCAGTTCCGCCGCTCGATGCACGACTTCTTCCCGGCCATGGGTATCCCGCTGCTGAAAGGCCGGGACTTCACGACGGAAGACGGCCCGGCGGCGCCGTCGGTGGCCGTGATCAACGACACCATGGCCCGCCGGCTGTTCCCCGGACAGGATCCGATCGGCCAGCGCGTCCGCACCGGCCCCAACCCTGGCGGCGCGTGGACCACCATTGTCGGCGTGGTCGGCGACATCCGTCACGGCGGGCTCGAAGAGGAGCCGCAGCCGGAGATGTACATCACCTATCAGCAGGGACCGCCGGTGTCGCCGTTCATCGTGCTGCGCACGGCCGGTGATCCGGCCGCCATGATCGAGGCGGTGCGCGCCGAGGCCCGGGGCATCGACAAGGACCTGCCGCTCTACGACATCCGCACCATGAGCACGCTGCGCGCAGACTCGGTGGCGACGCGGCGCTTCATGCTGCTGCTGGTAGCGGCCTTCGGCGCGCTCGCACTCGGGCTCGCTGCCATCGGTGTGTACGGCGTGATGGCGCTGAACGTCAGCGAGCGGACGCGTGAGGTCGGCGTGCGGCTGGCCCTCGGTGCGCAGCCGGCCGAGGTGCTGACGATGGTGGTGGGGCACGCCGCCCGGCTGGCGGCCGTCGGGATCGCGCTGGGCCTGCTGGCCGCATGGCCGATTGCCCCGTTGCTCGACAGCCAGTTGTTCGGGATCAGCGCCGCCGACCCGGTCACGTTCGTGGTGGTGCCGGTGGTGCTGCTGATCGTCGCCGTGCTGGCGGCCGCGGCGCCGGCGCGCAAGGCGATGCGGGTCGATGTGATGGACTCGCTGCGCGCGTAGGATTCGGCTGCGGCCTCGTGGGACTCGCGGCGCCTACCCGAGCTCCCCCTCCAACCGCGTCACCAGCCCATCGAGCTGCGTGACCACCGCCCGCACGGTGTCCGGCCGGCTCAGGTCCACGCCGGCACGCTGCAGCAAGGTCATGGGATGGGCGCTGCCGCCCGCGCGCAGCAGGTCGAGGTACCGTCCGACGGCGGCCTCGCGCGCGGCGGCGTTGGCCCCGCCGATCTCCTCCATCAGCTTCGCCGTGGACGCAAAGCAGGTCGCGTACTGGTAGACGTAGTACGGTGACTGGAAGAAGTGGGGAATGCGCGCCCACGTCAGGCGAGCCCGCGGATCGGGCGCCAGCACGTCTCCCCAATACTCGCCCAGCAGGCGCTCGTAGAGATCGTTCAGCGTGTCGGCGGTCACCGGCTCGTCGCGCTCGACCATCCCATGCGCTTCGAGTTCGAAGTCGGCAAAGAGCACCTGGTTGTAGAAGGTGCCGGCGATGCCGTCGATAGCGTGCTGGAGCAGCACGACGCGCTCCTCGCGGGTGGCGGCGCGCGCGAGCATGAACTCCAGCAGCAGCGCCTCGCTCAGCGTGGATGGCACCTCGGCCACGAAGATCGTGTAGCCGGCGTAGACGAACGGCTGCGTCTCGTGTGACAGCAGCGTGTGGATCGAGTGGCCCATCTCGTGCGCCAGCGTGAACACCGCATCGAGCGTATCGTTGTAGTTCAGCAGCATGTACGGATGGGCGCCGTACACGGGCGCGGAGTACGCGCCGCTGCGCTTGCCCTGGTTCTCGTAGACGTCGATCCAGCGGCCGTCGAAGGCCTCCCGGACCCGACGCTGGTAGTCGGCGCCGAGCGGCGCCATCGACTCGATGATCCACGCCTGCACATCGTCGTACGCGTAGCGCTGATCGTCGTTGACGAGGGGCACGTAGCCGTCGAACACATGGTAGGCGTCGAGACCAAGCACCCGCTTGCGCAGCGCGTGATAGCGGCGGAACGGCCCGACGCCGGACTTCGTCTCGTGAATCAGGTTGCGAACGACGGCGGAGGGGATGGCGTTGCCAAAGAGTGCCGCCTCGAGCGTCGTGTCATAGCCTCGCGCGCGCGCCTCGAACCAGTCGCGCTGCAGCACGCCGTTGTACAGCGTCGCGTACGTATTGAGGCTGGCGCCGTAGGTATCGTACAGCGCGTCGTAGGCAGCGCGGCGGTCGTCCTGCCGGCGGCACGTGGCGAGCAGCCTCCGGTACTGCCCGTAGCTCACCTGGACGTGCTCGCCGGTCGAGAGCGTGATGGTCGCGAACTTCGCGTCCGCCGTCGAGAGCGCCTCGTACGCGTCACGCGGCATGCCGTTGAGGCGGCTCGAGAGCGCGAGGAGCTGCTCCCCCGCTTCGTCGAGGACGTGGGCCTGCTGGCGAAACAGATCCTCGATGACGAACCGGTAGCGCGCGAGCTCCTCCGACCCGTCCAGCCACTCCTGTACCGTCTCCTGTGGCACGCGAAGCAGCTCGGGGTTGAACCACGAGGTCGCCTGCCCCAGGCGTGCGAACACGATCTGCACCCGCTGCCGGCGTCCGCTGGCCTCGTTGTCGCGCTGGTCCTGATCCAGCGTCAGCGAGGCGAAGTACCACACCTTGTGTGACAACTGGCCGATGAGGTCCTGCTCGCGCAGTGCGGCCAGCAGCCGGTCGCCTCCCTGCGCAAGCGTGCCCTCGAACGCCTTGAACCCCACGATTCGCTCCTCGAGCTCGCGCAAGGCGGCTTCCCAGGCGGTCCAGTCGGGGAAGATCGCGTCGAGATTCCAGAGGTGGTGCTCGGGGATGGATTCGCGGAGGGGAACGAGCGCAGGGGCAGCGGAGCCAGCGGGGGATGCCATATCGACCCCATCATATGGCGCGCGCCCGTACCGGGCCAACCGGCAGGGACCACACGCCGGCCGGACCGGCCCGCCCTTCCGCGCACCCCTGTCCCAGTCCACGGCACGCCTCCACGGTGACGGCAGGCTGCCGTCGCGGGTGTAGTAGGATGCGGCCTGCCCCGACCGGATTCCCCCGGGGCTGCACGCGATGTTCTGGACGTCTCGCCTTCCCGCGCTGCTGCTGGGTCTGGCGGCCGCGGTGGTGGCGGCCGGGTGCCAGCGTGCAGAGCCACACGCGCCATCCGCGGTCATCCTCGTTTCGATCGACGGATGGCGGTGGGACTACCTCGACCGCGCCGACGCCCCTGTGCTCCGTTCGATCGCGGCGCGCGGCGTCCGGGCCGAAGGCCTGGAGGTCGTCTTCCCCAGCAAGACCTTCCCCAGCCACTACACCATCGTCACGGGCCTCTATCCGGACGAGCACGGCATCGTCTCGAATTCGATCGAGGATCCCGACATCGAGGGCCGCTTCACGCTCGGCAACCGCGCCGTGCGTGACGACCCGCGCTGGTGGGGTGGCGAGCCGATCTGGCTCACGGCCGAGCGCCAGGGCGTGCGGGCCGCCCCGCTGTTCTGGCCGGGGTCCGACGTCGAAATCGACGGCCGCCGCCCCTCCTACTGGGCGCCCTTCGACGACGATCTGCCCAACGAACAGCGCGTCGATCAGGTGCTCGAATGGCTGGCGCTGCCCGAGGCCGAACGGCCGCGCTTCCTCACGCTCTACTTCAGTATCGTGGACTCCACGGGACATACCTCTGGCCCGGAGTCAGGGGAAGTGATGGCGGCCGCCGCCGAAGCCGACCGCATGCTCGCGCGTCTCGTGGCCGGGCTCGAGGCCAACGGCCGGCTGGACGACGTCCACCTCGTGGTCGTGAGCGACCATGGAATGGCACAGCTCAGTCCGGACCGCGTCATCGTCCTGGATGACTACCTCGACGTCTCGACCGTCGACATCATCGACATGACACCGGTCCTGGGCGTGCGGCCGCGCGACGCGGACGTGGAGCGGGTGTATGCGGCGCTCCGGGACAGGCATCCGGCGCTGCGGATCTACCGGCGCGAAGACGTGCCGCCCGAGTACCGTCACAGCCGCTCGCCCCGGGTCCCGCCCATCGTCGGGATCGCGGATGATGGGTGGACGATCGCGACGCGCGCGATACTCGAGCGGTGGAAGACGTCGGGGATGCCGGGCGGCAATCACGGCTACGATCCGCGGCTGCGCTCGATGCACGGATTGTTCGTGGCCGCGGGGCCGCGGCTGAAGAGGGGCGAGCTGGTGCCGCCGATCGAAAGCATTCACCTGTACGAGTTGATGTGCGAGCTGCTCGGTATCGAACCCGCGCCGAACGCGGGAGCGCTCGAGGCGATCGGCCACATGCTCCGGTAGGTCTGGGCCCGCCGTGTCCGACATCCGCCGCGCCACCGTCCAGGACCTCCCCCTGCTCCTGCCGCTCGTGGAGGACTACTGGTCCTTCGAGCAGATGCCGGGGTTCGACCCGGTGCGGGTGACGTCGGCGCTGCAGCGCCTGCTGACCGAGCCAGGTCTCGGCGCAGGCTGGATCGCGACCGAAGGCGGCACGCCGACCGGCTACCTGCTGGCGGTTTACGTGTTCAGCCTCGAGCACGACGGCCTGACCGCGGAGATCGACGAGTTCTACATCCGGCCCGAGTTCCGAGGGACCGGCGTGGGCCACGCCCTGCTCGCCGCCACCGAGGCCGAGTGTGCGCGTGCGCGATGCACCAACATCTCGCTGCAGCTCGCGCGGGGCAACGACGCCGCGCGCGCCTTCTACCATCGCCACGGGTTCACGGACCGTACCGGTTTCGACTTGCTCGACAAGACCTTGAGGGCGCTCTGACCCCGCGCTGTTGACCCACACCGCGCATGACACACGACACCGAAGGTCCGGCCCTGGTTCGTCCCGCGACCGCCGCGGACGCCGAGGTGGTGGCGCGCATCTACAACCACTACGTCGCGCACACGATTGTGACGTTCGAGGAGGCGCCGGTGGCTCCCTCGGAGATGGCGCGTCGCATGGACGAAGTCCTGGCGGTGTCGCTCCCGTGGCTGGTGGCGGAGCACGGCGGCCAGGTAGTGGGCTATGCCTACGCGACGAAGTGGCGGCCGCGGTTCGCGTACCGTTTCTCCGCCGAGGTGACGGTCTACCTCGACCCGGACCAGACCGGGCGTGGCGTCGGCTCGCTCCTCTACACGGCGCTCGTCGAGGAACTCCGCGCCAGGCAGTTCCACGCGATTATCGGTGGCATCGCCCTTCCCAACGATGCCAGCGTCGCGCTGCACGAGAGGCTCGGGTTCCGCAAGGTCGCGCACTTCGAGCAGACCGGGTTCAAGTTCGACCGGTGGATTGATGTCGGGTACTGGGAGCTGATCCTGTAGGCCAGGCGCCCCGTGGCCATCAGCAGTCCGCTGCAGCGGGGCCTGCACCCTTGAGCAGGGCTCGCTTCAATGAGGCCCGCTCTCTCGAGCGGGATCAACCGGCGCAGAAAACACTTGTGGACCTTGCCACGGCGAACGTCGTCGCGGAGATGCCGTGGCCGCTCGAGGTTGCCTTCGACCACAAGGGAGGGAAAGGCATCCCCTCTTCGTCGACGCTGTCACGCAGAACGGCATCAGCCACCCGGTGGGGCGCTTGAAGCGACGTGATCTCACCCAGGTCGGACAGCCCTTCGACCTCGGAGAAATCCACGGAAATGACCGGAAACCTCAGCTCCTGCCGCCGCCAGCCCTCGAGTAGCGCCACCTCGATGCGGTTAGCCTGCGAGGCGACTGAATCGAGCAAGACGGTCTCCACGTCGTGCCCGTTGACCTTGCGCGTCTCCATCGCGTACTTGGTGACGTGCTGCTTTTCCTTCACGTACGTTGGCGGAAACACCTTGTCGGTGGGGCCGCCAGCAGGCGTGAGCTTCGCCACGGCGCGAATCGCAACTCCCTCGCCGCGCACCGCAGCGGTGAGTGTGTCCAGAGTCAAGTTCAGTGGCTTCGGCATTTCACCTCCTTGGCGCGGCTCTCTGAGCCTTTGACCAAGCGCGGCAGACTCACAATCGTGTCGGACTGCGAATCCTAACCGATCCGCTGTGACAGGAGGGGTCACACCACCGGGGTTCCGACCGGAACACTCTGAATGCGATACACTGAATGCGCCAGTCACGCAAGGTGCGTTCATGAAGACATTGACCATTCGCAACGTCCCCCCGCGCCTGGCCGAGGCGCTCGACCGGGAGAGGCGCCGGAGGGACGCCTCCCTTAACCAGACTGTTCTGGATGTGCTCGGTCGTGGCCTCGGTGTCAGTGACGAGGGCGGCTACAGCAACGGCCTCGGCAAGCTCGCTGGCGGCTGGACGGACGAGGACTTCCGGCGATTCGAGGAGGCGGTCAAGCCGCTCGAGACGGTCGATCCAGAGATGTGGCCCTGATGCAGTTCTGCCTGGATACCTCCGCCTACAGCCACTTTCGGCGCGGTGATCCCCAGGTGGTGGCCCTGATCGACGGGGCGGAGTGGGTTGGGCTCCCGGTCGTTGTACTCGGGGAGCTCGCGGTGGGCTTCCGGCTCGGAGCACGAGCGGCAGAGAATCAGGCGGCGCTGAACGCCTTCACGGCGCACCCGGCCGTCGAGGTGCTGCCCGTCGACGAAGACGTCGCGCGCCACTACGCCGACATCGTGCTGGACCTACGGAAGGACGGCACGCCCCTGCCAGCCAACGATATCTGGATTGCCGCCACCGCCGCGCGCTGGGGTGCGCCGGTACTGACCTACGACGCCCACTTCACCGCCATCGCTCGTGTTGGCGCGACGGTGCTCCGCTTTCCCACGCCGTAGCCCCCCGTCCGCAGCTACCTTCTCAGGGGCGCTCGGCGCTGACCGTGCAGGCAGGTGCCCGACGACCGCGGGTGGAGTTCGAACCGCATCTCCGATCCCTGATCCCGGTCCCTGATCCCCGATCCCCCCTATAGCACCTCCGCCAGCGCCGCGTCCTCCGCCGCGATGCGCACGATCTGTCTGGGACGCGCGAGTGCCTCCTCCAGCGCCGGCGGCAGCGGCACCGGCCGGCCCAATACCGGCTCCACCACCTCCCGGAACTTCGCCGGGTGCGCCGTCGCCAGGAAGATGCGCGGCGGGCCGTCGACTTCGGCGACCTTCGTCGCGCCGAGGTACGCAATCGCCGAGTGCGGATCGCAGACGTAGCCGTACCGATCCCGCACCTCACGGATCGCCGCGCGCACCTCATCGTCGGTGAACGCGCGCGCCTGGATCATCGCTCGCATCGCCTCCACGTCGTCGCCGAACAGCCAGCGCATGCGTTCGAAGTTGCTGGGGTGCCCCACGTCCATCGCGTTGGCCAGCGTGGTGCGCGAGGGCTGCGGCTCGAACCGTCCCGTGTCCAGATACCGCGGCACCACGTCGTTGATGGTCGTGGCGGCGACGAAGCCCGTCACGGGGAAGCCGAGACGCCACGCCAGCAGACCCGCCATCAGGTTGCCGAAGTTGCCGCTCGGCACCGAGAACACGGGTGGGGCCGGCACCTGCAGTGCCGCCCAGGCGTAGTAGAACGCCTGCGGCAGCAGGCGGCCGATGCTGATGGAATTGGCCGACGTCAGGCGGACGCGCGCGCGAAGGACCGTGGAGGCGAATGCCGATTTCGCCAGGCGCTGGCAGTCGTCGAAGCTGCCGGCCACAGCCACGGCCGTCACGTTGCCGCCGAGCGTGGCGAACTGCGCCTCCTGGACCGGGGTGACCTGTCCTTCCGGATAGAGCACGACCACGCGGGTGCCTGCGACACCGTGAAACGCCTGCGCGACGGCGCTGCCCGTGTCGCCGGACGTGGCCACCAGCACCGTGATTGGCTCCGCGGCGTCGTGAAAGTGCGCCAGCAGCCGGGCCATCGTGCGCGCGCCCACATCCTTGAACGCGAACGTCGGCCCGTGAAACAGCTCGAGCGCCTGGAGGCCAGGCTCGAGCGTCACGAGCGGCGTGGGAAAGCTCAGCGCGTCGGCGGCGAGCACGGCCCACCTGTCGCGGGGCAGCTCGTCGCCGAACAAGGCCGCGCCTATCGCCGTCGCGACCTCGACGAGCGAGGCGCCGCGCAGGGCGTCGACATCACCCGCCTCGAGCGGCACGACCATGGCCGGGACGTAGAGCCCGCCGTCCGGCGCGAGGCCC
>CAZNOC010000155.1:0-7163 GCA_964574545.1 uncultured Bifidobacteriaceae bacterium
CCCCGATCCCTGGTCCCCGGTCCCTGCTCCCCGACCTCCGTCCCGCTACACCTTGGCGAGATGCGACTCGTCGAGGACGTGCGCGAGCCACAGGTTCGAGATCTTCTCCTGCACCGTGTTCTGGCGGAGGCGCGCCTGCAGGTTCCCGAAATCGACACGGTCGAGGTCCTGGTCCTGGTTGTAGCAGGAGAAGATGAACTCTTCCTTGCCAGTCACGGGATCGACGTGGCGCTGGAGGCACTGCGCGCAGACCTCCTTCATCATGCACTGCATCGGCGAATTGATGCTGCCGATGGCGCAGTGCGCGGCCTTCAGGTACGGCGCCAGCGCGCCGCGGCGGGCCAGGTGAACGGCGTGCATCATGCGGTCCGATCCGATGGCGATGATGCGATCGACCGCTGAGAGGGGGACACGCTGCTCGCCCAGATCTCCCCGGGCGTAGGCCACCATGGCCTGCACGATATTGCCGCGAAGGTGGGCGTCCTGCGAGCGGGCGGGCACAATCGGCGCGCCGACGTCGGTGGACCAGACGACCTGGTCGGTCGAGCCTTCGATCTCCTCGCGCTTGAACAGATCGGCGCCGTCCTTGTAGCCGGCGAAGTAGATGACGCGGTTGCCCGCCGCCTTGAGCGCGCGGGCGATCGAGAAAAGCACGGCGTTGCCGAGGCCGCCGCCGGCCAGCAGCACGGTTTCGCCTTGGGGGATCTCGGTAGGCGTCCCGGTCGGGCCCATGACCACCACCGGCTCGCCCGGCTTGAGGTAGGCGCAGAGCCGGCTCGACACGCCCATCTCGAGCGTGATGAGCGAGAGCAGGCCGCGCTCCTTGTCCACCCAGGCCCCCGTCAGCGCGATGCCCTCCATCGTCAGCGAGGCCATCTGGCCGTCCAGGTTGACGTGGGGGCTGAGGCGATCGAAGTTCTGGAGCCGGAAGAACTGCCCCGGGTGGAAATGCCGCGCCGCCGCCGGCGCCTTGACGATCACCTCGATGATGGTGGGCGTGAGGCGCTCCACGCGTTCGACCGTGGCGAGCAGTTGCGCGTCGAGCCGGCCGACGAGGGCCGTCCACGCCGCTTCGCGGGCCGGCTGCGCCGCCGGGTCGAGTGCAGCGAGCTCGTCCGCGAAGAGCCGCGCCACGTGCGGGTAGCCGTGCTTGGCCGACGCCATCGCCTTGACGACGTTGCCGTTGTAGCGCGGGTGGTTGTCCCCGTAATAGGTGACGAACTTCCCACCCGCATCGTGCGAGGTGAAGAAGCCGTTCGCGTCCGGTTCGAGCCGGAAGGTGCCGTCGGCGTTCCTGTGCGCCGAAAAGCCCTGGAAGAACCGCTTGCGGTTGTCGAGGTCGAACGAGCCCGGGTGCTCGCGCTCGTACGTGACGTTCGGTGACGTGCCGGCCGCGACGAGGACGGTGCGCGCGGGGAGGTCCACCCGCTCGGTGGCGCCGCCGGCGGTCTGGCGCGTGAACGCCATGCTCCGCACGTGGCCGAACTGGTCGGGCACGGCCTCGATGGGATCGAGGTGTTCGGCAAAGACGATGCCCTCTTCGAGGGCCTTGACGACCTCCTCGTGGTTCAGGCGGTAGGCCGGCGAATCCTGGATGCGCTTGCGGTAGGCCAGCGTCACGCCGCCCCATGCCCTGACGAGCGCGATGAAGTCGGGCAGCTCTCCGGCGGCCGCCGCCCGAGCGCGCTCTTCGCGCACCGCCCGGCCGTGCGCGAGGAACTCGTCGAGAATCCCCTGCTCCTCCGGATCCATCATCCCGCGGACCGCCTCTTCACCAAGATCGCGCGTCAGCGCCTCGTACCGCTCGAGCGTCTTCTCGACCTGGAGTGGATAGTAGGCCAGCAGCTCCGTCGCGGTGTCCACGCCCGTGAGGCCGCCGCCAATGACGACGGCGGGCAGGCGCACCTGGAGGTTCGACAACGCGTCCTTCTTGAAGGCGCCGGTCAGCTGCAGCGCCATCAGGAAGTCGCTGGCCTTGCGGATGCCGCGGATCAGGTTGTTCGTGATGTCGATGATGGTGGGCCGGCCGGCCCCCGAGGCGATGGCGACGTGATCGATCCCGTAGCCCCACACTTCGTTCAGGGGCAGGGCGCCGCCGAAGCGGACGCCGCCGTAGATCTTGAGCCGGCCGCGGCGCGCGAGCGTGAGGTGGATCAGCGTCAGGAAGTTCTTGTCCCAGCGTACCGTGATGCCGTACTCGGACACGCCGCCGAACCCTTCGAGCACGCGGTCGTCGAGCGGGCGGTAGATCTCGCTCCAGTCACGAACCGGACGCGGCGGCCGTCCGCCGGCGCCGGTGATGTCGTCGGCCAGCGGCTCGATCTTCAGTCCGTCGATGGCCACGACACCGAAGCCCTCGTTCAGGAGGTAGTGCGACAGCGTGTACCCGGCGGGGCCAAGGCCCACGACGAGCACGTTCTTCCCGTTGTAGGACAGCGCGTAGGGCCGCACGCGGTTGAGCGGATTCCACCGGGTGAGCAGGCCGTAGATCTCGACGCCCCACGGCATGTTGAGGACGTCGGTCAGCACGCCGGTCTCGACCTGCGGGATGTTGACCGGCTCCTGCTTCTGGTAGATGCACGCCTTCATGCAGTCGTTGCAGATGCGGTGACCCGTGCCCGGGCACAACGGGTTGTCCACGGTCACGATCGCCAGCGCGCCGATGGCGTCGCCGCGCTTCCGCAGCGCGTGCATCTCCGAGATCTTCTCGCCGAGCGGGCAGCCGGCGAGCGGGATCCCCAGAGGGTTGACGGTCACCGCGCCGGCCTTGTCGGTGATGCCCTTCGAGCAGGTGTCCTTGTCGCGCTCGTGGCAGAGGACGCAGTAGTGGATCTCGCTCAGGATCTCGCGCGTGTCCGCGCGCGGGTCGGTGAGCTTGAAGCCCTCGCGGCGCCGCAGCTTCGCTTCGGGACCCACCATCGCCTCGGGCAGTGCCGGCTGCGTCCGGACGACGGGCACGAGGGCCTGGTAGTCGAGCGTCTCGGGAAAGCGGAAGACCACCCAGCTCCGGTACCGCGGATCGTGGGCATGGGCCGCGCACCACCGCTTGAGCGATTCGATCTCGGCGGCGACCGCAGCTGTGTCGTCCGCCGCCCCGCCGTCGCGCAGCTGAGCCTCGCGGTCGAGCAACGCGCAGCCCGCACGGGCCAGCAGCAGCTCGCGCGTGCCCTCGTCGGTGGCGCCGGCCGTGTAGCGGTCCACGAGCAGGTGATCGTCGGCGGTGGCCTCCACGTGCCCGCCGGCCTTGAGCAGGGGGAGCGCGCGGCGGCGCACGAAGTCGATCTTGAAGCGGAACAGGTCGTCGTACACGCGCGTGGCGGCGGCCATCGCCTCGGTTTCGGCGCCGACCTGGAAGAGGCGGGTGACGAACCGGCTGACGTGCGGGGCCATCTCGACGATGAGGTTCGATTCGGCGACGGGGCCCCCGGGGGCGCCGGCGTCGGCGACGTAGCGGTCCCACCGCGTCCAGAGGTCTGGATCCAGGCCGCGGACGTCCTCGACGAAGCGGTCGTACAACGCCTTGAGCCGATCGGGCGCGTGGAGGTCGGCGAACGTGAAGCCCGGAACGCCGAGCGCCTGCTGCGCGGAGGGGACACCTGTCATGGACATGCTGATCACGAGGACAAAGGCACGGTAGGGTCCGCGGCGCGGTGCGGGCCAGCCCCCAAGGTAACAGGACGACCGAGCCCAGTCAAACGACCGTTCAAATTACGTAAAGTGATGTGGATAGTTGGATGAATCCACTGAACAGATGCTTGGCGCCTGCTGCTTCATGGCGATGAGGTCGTCGATCGACGCCACATGGAACGTCCGTTGTTTCAACGCCGCGGTCGTGGAGCTGGCTCAGGATCTCGAGGACCATGGGAGCGGGACCGCCGCGCCCGAATGTTGATGGCGTCGAGCGACGACACGCGCGCCAGGGCATCGAAGTCGCGGTCGCAGTGCAGGACCGGCAGCGCGTGACGCAGGGCGCAGGCCGCAATCAGGCAGTCCGTTCCCGACCGCACGGTCACGCCCGCGCGGCGCGCGCGGCGATAGAGATCGACCGCCTGATCGAACACCGACTCGTGCATCGGCATCTCGACGATGGGGAGCGACTTCATGGCGGACTGCGCCGTCTGAAACGCCGCCTCGTCGTCGAACCCCTGGAGCACTTCCTGGATGACCGGCAGGCACGTCACGGCCTCCTCGATGTCGAGGACCGACTCGAGCCGGAAGGTGGACCGGCGCCGGAAGACCTCGACCCAGACCGAGGTGTCGACGAGGGTCATCACTTCCGCTTCGACGGCTCGCCGTGGGCGCCTCGATCCTCGCGCACCACCGAGAGGTCGCCTTCCCACAGTCCGCTGCCAGCGAGCGTCAGGATCTGGCGGGCCCGCGCGCGGCGGACGAAGTCCTCGAGCGCGCGCTCGACAGCGCGCGAGTAGGTCCGCTCGCCGCTCACCTTGACCGCTTCCTCCAGCAATCGCTCGTCAAGCACAAGATTCGTGCGCTTCATACACATAGTGTGTATCAGCAACGGCGGAGAATCAAGGCTGGATGCGGTCCCGGGCGCCCGCCACCTGCGCGGGGCTGGCTACGGGATCTCGAAGAGCGTGAGGGCGAAGCCCGCGTCTTCGTCCACCCACTGCCGCCCGGGCGCGAAGCCCGCGTCGCCGCCGAGCGACGCAATGCGCTCTGACGTGAACTTGTAGGAGCTTTCGGTCCAGATGGACTCGCCCTCCTCCATCGTGAAGCGCAGGCCCGCCGCCGGCACGTCCACGTCCTGGCGACGGGTGCTCACGAGGTGCATCTCCACGCGCGAGGCGGCCGCGTTCCACACCGCTCGATGGCGGTACCGCGCCAGGTCGAAGTCGGCGCCCAGTTCGTCGTTCATGCGCCGCAGCAGGTTGAGCGTGAAGGCCGCGGTCACCCCGAGCGGGTCGTCGTACGCCAGCTGCAGATTCCGCTCGGGCTTGACCAGGTCCACCCCGAGGAGCAGGGCATCCCCGGGCGCCAGGGCGTCGTGAATCGTGGCCAGCAGCGCGGCGGCGTCCGGCGGGTCGAAGTTGCCGATGTTCGAGCCGAGGAAGGCCACGAACACGGGCTCGCCCTCGCGTCGCACGGTCATCGCCTGTCGCAGCCCCACCTCGTAAGGGCCGTGGTGGAGGGTGAGCCTGGCCGCGCCAGCGCGCAGCAGCGTCCGCCTGGCCAGATCGAGCGCGGCCTCGGAGATGTCCACAAGGTGGACGTCAAGCGGCTCCTGCCGTCCCGCGGCCGCGGCCGCCGTGAGGTGCGCCAGCTTCTCGCCGCTGCCCGGGCCAAGCTCGACCACCATCGGTGAGCCGCCCGCTGATGCCAGGATGCCCGAGGCATGCCGCTCGAGCAGCCCGAGTTCGGCCCGCGTGATGCGATACCAGGGCAGCTGGCAGATGGCTTCGAAGAGCGCCGACCCGAGCGCGTCGTAGAGGTACATGGGCGAGACCCGCCGCGGCGTGAGCTGCAGGGACTGAGCGACGTCCTCCGCGAATCGCGCAACGGGATCGACGGCAGTGGCTGGCTTCATCGACCCTTCCTCCCACGAGCGAAGCGAGTCCTGCGAGCCGCGAAGCCGCGAGCCCACGCGGCCCGGCGGGCGCCAGTCCCACGAGCGACGCAGGTCCCTCAGTACGCGCAGCGAAAGCTCGCGTACATGTACGGATAGTGCGGCCGGAACCAGTTGCGGAAGCCGCGCCGAATCAGATCGCGCGAGGTCACCGGCGAGGCGCCCTTCATCACGTAGTGCTGCCCGTCGAAGAAATCGGCGGAGTACTCGGGATAGGACGGCAGCGGCGTGAACCCGTCGAACGGACCGAAGACCGTGGACGTCCACTCCCAGCCGTTCCCCATCAGGTCGTGCACGCCCCACGCACTCACGCCCCTGGGACGACTCCCGACCGGCTGTGGGTCCCAGCTCTCGAAATCGAACACCCCGTGCGCCGGCGACGGCGGCGCCGACCCCCACGGGAACGGCTGCTCGTCGCCGTCCGGCGTGCCACACGCCGCGCGGTGGTACTCGGCCTCGGTCATCAGCCTCGCATTCTTCCATCGCGCGTAGGCGCACGCCTCGGCATACGTGACGTAGACGGGCCACGAGGGCGGAAGCGGCACCAGGTGGAACATGCCGCGCCAGTGCCACGCTCCGCCGTGTCGCTCCCAGAAGATCGGGTGCGCCAGCTCGTTCGCGTGCACCCAGGCCCAGTCCTCCGGACGCCACCACTGGGGGTCGCGGTAGCCGCCCGCATCGACGAAGCGCTCGAAGTCGGCATTCGTCACGTTGAAGGCGTCCACCTCGAACGCCTCGACGCGCACGCGATGCGGGTCGCGCTCGTTGTCCCACGCAAAGGGCGCCTGCGCGAGGCTCGTGCCAAGCGTCGCCTCCCCCGCCGGGACGGACACGCGGCGCGCTTCAGGCGCCGCGCCTCCGAGTGTGGGGGCGTAGCCGTGAGGAGGGTGTTTCTGCTCGAGCGGGAGCCGGTGCCACATGTAGAGCAGCGTCTCGTGGTGCATCGCCTCGTGCTCGATGATCGCGAACGCCGCCTCCGCCGCCTTCAACACGGGCACGCGGTCGTCCACGATCGGCCCGTGCGCCAGCGCGCCCAGAATCGCGGCGTCGGCTTCCTCCGCGTATCGACGCACCTCCGCCCGCGTCGGCCACGCCGCGGCGCCCCTCGCCGCCGCCTCCACCTCATCGTCTGGATCGATACCGCGGGCAAAGAGCGTTTCGAACGCCAGATCGATTCCGGGATGGCCGAGGCCCTTCTTGAGCAGCGTGTTCACGCTGAAGACCGGCAGGTGCCCTTCGTAGAACACGACCGGGTGGCGCAGCTGGATAGGCCGCGCGTAGTACGCGCTCCCGGCGACGAGATCGAAGATCTGCCGCGACCGCGCGCGGGTACGCGTGTACCACGCGACCAGCGCATCACGGTCTATCGGCTGCGCGGTGGGAGGCATCACCTGCTAGGATAACTCTCCGTGGGGGCCGTAGTGGGTCGTGGGTAGTGGGTAGTGGGTAGTAGGGGGTCAGGCGGCGCCGCCGCCGACGAAGTTCACCACCTCGACCGTGTCGCCGTCCCGGACCATCGCGGAGTCGTACGCGGCGCGCTTGAGCACGGTGAGGTTGTGCTCGACGGCGACGCGCCGGG
>CAZNOC010000155.1:7263-9735 GCA_964574545.1 uncultured Bifidobacteriaceae bacterium
TTGTCTCCCCGGATCCCCTTGAGCGCGTTCCTCGTGTCCACGACCAGCGGGAAACGCTCGGCGATCGCCGGGTAGTTGAACACCGAGTGGTCCGTGATGATGAGCGCGCAGTCCTTACCGGCATGGGCGGTGGCTTCATCCTCGTGCGTGAGCGCGTGCCCGGCGTGCTCGAACGACGGGAAGTAGGGGTCGGTGTAGCTCACCTCGGCGCCGCGGCGCCGCAGCAGCTCGATGATGTCGAGCGCGGGCGACTCGCGCAGGTCGTTGACGTCCTTCTTGTAGGCGACGCCGAAGACGTGCACGCGCGCGCCGTTCACCGACTTGCGCTGGGTGTTGAGCGCCTCCATCACGCGGCTGACCACGTGCTCGGGCATGCCGCTGTTGATCTGCCCGGCCAGCTCGATGAAGCGCGCCTCGAAGTTGTGCTCCTTCGCCTTCCACGACAGGTAGAACGGGTCGATGGGGATGCAGTGGCCGCCGAGGCCGGGGCCGGGATAGAACGGCATGAAGCCGAACGGCTTCGTCTTGGCCGCGTCGATCACCTCCCACACGTCGATGTTCATCCGGTGGCACATCAGCGCGAGCTCGTTCACGAGGCCGATGTTCACGGCGCGGAACGTGTTCTCGAGGAGCTTGACCATCTCGGCCACGCGCGTGGAGCTGACCGGCACGACGGCGTCCATCATCTGGCTGTAGAACGCCACCGCCATCCGCGTGCTCACCTCGTCATGCCCGCCCACGACCTTCGGGATGTTCTTCGTCTGGAACTTCGGGTTGCCCGGGTCCACACGCTCGGGCGAGAACGCCAGGTAGAAGTCCTCTCCGGCCTTCAGCCCCTTCTCCTCGAGCGCCGTCCGCACGACCTCGTCCGTCGTCCCCGGATACGTCGTGGACTCCAGAATGACGAGCTGGCCCTTCCGGAGAATACCCGCCGTCGTCTCCACGGCCTTGACCACGTAGGACAGGTCGGGGTCCTTGGTCTTGCGGAGCGGCGTGGGGACACAGATGTCGATGATGTCCACGTCGGCCAGCGCGGCCGGGTCGGTCGTGGCCACGAACCGTCCAGCGTCCACGACCTCCTTCAGGTCCGCGACCGCCACGTCGGGAATGTAGCTCTCCCCGGCGTTGAGCCCGGCCACTCGCGCCTCGTCCACATCGAAGCCCACCACGCGAAAGCCCGCGCGGGCAAACTCCACGGCCAGCGGCAACCCGACATAGCCGAGGCCGATCACGCCGAGCCTCGCCTGCTTCGATTCAATACGCTTCAGAAGTTCCATAGTCATCCACGATAAAAGGCACGAATCCGGTCCACGACGTACGCCTGCTGGTCTTCGGTGAGTTCGGGATAGATCGGGAGCGCCACCACTTCGGCGGCGGCTTTCTCGGCGTGCGGGAAGTCGCCGGCCTTGTGGCCGAGATAGGCGAAGCATTCCTGCATGTGGAACGGGACGGGGTAGTACACCTCGGTGCCGACGCCCGCCATCGTGAGGTGTGCTCGGAGCGCGTCACGGTCGGGGACGCGGACCACGAACTGGTTGTAGATGTGATACCCGTCGCCGCCGCGATCGACCGGCAGCACGACCTCCGGCAGTTCGGCCTCGGCGAACAGCCGCCGGTAGCGCGCGGCGTTGGTCCGGCGCGCCTCCGTCCATCCCGCCAGGTGCGGCAGCTTTACCCGCAGCACCGCCGCCTGCAGCGTATCGAGACGGAAGTTGCCGCCGATCAGGTGATGGTAGTACTTCGGCTTCTGGCCGTGATTGCGGATCAGGCGCATCCGGTCGGCCAGCGCGTGGTTGTTGGTCGAGACCAGCCCGCCGTCGCCGAATCCGCCGAGGTTCTTGCTGGGGAAGAACGAGAAGCACCCCACGTGGCCGATGCCGCCCACGACGCCACCGTGCTCGCGGGTGCCGATGGCCTGGGCGGCATCCTCGATCACCTTCAGTTTGAACTCGTCGGCGAGCGCGAGGATCGCGCTCATGTCGGCGCTCTGGCCGAAGAGGTGCACCGGCAGCAGCGCCTTCGTCTTCCGCGTGCACGCGCGCGCGGCGGCAATCGGGTCGATGTTGAACGTCTCGGGATCGATATCCACGAGGACGGGCTTGGCGCCCACCCGCGCGATGCAGCCGGCCGTCGCGAAGAAGGAGAACGTGCTGGTGACCACCTCGTCGCCCGGGCCGACGTCGAGTCCCATCAGCGCCACGAGCAGCGCGTCGGTGCCCGACGAGACGCCGATGGCGTGGGTCGTGTCGGTGACGAGGGCGATCTCACGCTCGAAGGCCTCGACCTCCGAGCCCATGATGAACTGCTGGCTGTCGCAGACGCGGGTGACGGCCTCGAGCAGGGCCGAACGGAGCGGCGCATACTGCGCCTTGAGATCGAGCAGCGGAACGGTCACAACCCACGGATCGTACCACAACACGGTGGACGGTGGACGGTGGACGGTGGACGGTGGACGGTGGACGGTGGACGGTG
>CAZNOC010000156.1:0-7139 GCA_964574545.1 uncultured Bifidobacteriaceae bacterium
CGGCCGTCCTTCCTGGCGATACGCCCGTTTACGCGGATCCATGTCACCGCGCCGCTGCCGTCGCGGATGAACTCGACGGCCATGCCGGGGAACGCCCCTGGGCCTGTGGCGTAGGCCATGTCCGGGGCCCAGAAGCGCAGACCGTAACGGTTGTCACCGGATCCCACCACTAGCCCTTCGTCCTCGACCTGCACGCTGACCTCGCCGACCGGCGGACGCTTGAAGAGCCCGACGTACTCTTTGAGCGGAGGCTGCGTGGCCAGCGGTTCCGCGTGCAACGTCATGCGTTCGTTTCCGCCCCGGTTGCCACCCGTGGGCTGGCCTGGCGCGAGACCGATGTTCTCGTACGTGCGAAGGATGTCCGCCGCAACGTCCTCGTTCAGCTGCCACCCGTCTGCGTGGTTCGTGAGGATCGCGAAGCAGAGATCGCGTGCGGGCACGAGCTGCACGTGAAGGCAGTGACCGCCGAGCGTCCCTCCGTGCTGCGCGGTCAGCACGCCGTCCAGCGTGCGCAGGTGCCATCCCAGCCCCATCTCGTCGGACGACGAGTTCTTCCGAAGGCGAGGGGTACGAATGGCGTCGAGCGACGTCCGCGACAAGAGGCGCGCACCTTCCGAGGTACTGCCGTCTCCCAGATGGAAGCGGGCGTAGCGGAGCAGGTCGTCGACGCTCATGGCGCACCCGCCCGCGGCCACGTTGGCGGGCAACTGGAACGGACGCACCGCGACCGTCCGTCCGTCCTCCTCGCGGTGAGGCGCGGCAAACCGGTACGACATCGCGACGCCGGTCGAGGACGTGGCGCGCTCGAGCCCGAGCGGCTCGAAGACAAGGGCCGACAGCGCCTCGCCGATCGTGTTTCCGGTGACGACCTCGATGACCCGTCCCGCAACGCCCCACCCGGCGTTGTTGTAGCTCCAGACCTCGCCTGGTCGCGCAAGCTGCGGCAGGTCGTGCAGCGTCTCGACGAAGTGCGAGAGGGTGGCGGGGCCACGGTCGGGGGCGGCGAGCTGGCCCTCCCATCCGGGCGTATGCGTGAGGAGATGCCAGATCCTCACCTCGCGGGCCGCCTCGGCGTCCGCCAGACGGAAGTCGGGGAGGTACCGCGCGACAGGCGCCTCGACATCGATCCGCTGCTGGTCGTGAAGCCGCATCATGGCGGTCGCCACGACGGTCTTCGAAATGGATGCGATGGGGAAGACGGTGTCTGGCGTGACGGGTTGAGGGTTGTCGACGTTCGTGAGGCCGAAGCCCCGGCTTCGCGAGGCCCCGGACTTTGACAGCGCGAACGCCGCGCCCGTGGTCCGGTATTCGGCCATCTTCGCCTCGATCGCTGCGCTGATGCGATCGAAGCGGTCGTCGGCCTGGCCTGTCGCGTCCTCGGGCCACGCACCTCGCGTCGCGCCGAGCAGCGAACGCCCTCCACCCAGCACACCCGCGCCCACCGCGCCCACCGCGCCGAGGAAGTGTCGTCTGCGCATTGTGGGCGCATTCTACACGGGGGCTACACGGGGGTCGGGATGAATTTCAGTTTCTGCGATCCTTCCCTGGCCGACCAGGTCCGCGCAGACCCGTCGTCCACCTGATTGATGCGGCTGTGGCGAGTACCCAGCTGTCCTCGCCAAGCGGACGGCTCGTCGCAATCGCGCGGCGCAGGTCGATCAACTCCCCCGGCGGCTGTTCCCTGACGACCAGATCGCTCCAGTTCGCGGGGCGGGCGACCGGCCATGCGCAGAGCGTCGGCGCAACCGGGCTGCCGCCCGGCCAGGCGCTGCCCCAGCGCCAGTCACAGGGACGCGTTGTCAATCCAGCTCGCACTGGATTTCGCTCCACGTACCGGCACACCGTGTAGAAGTGGGCATCGGTCTGGACCGCGACGGCCTTGTATCGCCCCTGATAGAGCGTCCCCGACCCCACCGAATCCCGCCGGAGGTGCCAGCGTCGCACGTGCGTGGCCGTCATCCAGGCCATGAATGCCGACAGGTGCCCATCCTCGGACGGCCAGACCACGAGATGCCAGTGGTTGGGCATGATCACGTAGCAGATCAGGCGCATGCCGAAGCGCTCGATCGCTTCCCGAAGCGCGTCGCTGAACAGCTCGTAGTCCGCAGAGTCTTCGAACAGGGTCAGTCGTCTCGCCGCCCGGTTCATGACGTGAAAGACAAGCCCACCCGTGCATTGGCGCGGACGTCTCGGCATCTGCTCCCTCTCCCACCCTCAGCGGGAGCAAACCGCTGGCCAGGTGGAGCGTCAGTGCGAACGTCCATAAAGGTTGCCCGCCCCGCACAGTCAGCCGGCAAGCCATCGCAGCTGACGCAAACCTCGCAGCCGCAGTGATCGCAGAAACTGAAATCCATCCCGACCCCGGTCGGCGTGGCCGGTCCGGGACAAACTTGTCGTATTCAGGATCATGACCCGTCCACAATCGGCGCCGTCACCACGCGCTATGATGTCCCGTGGCCGAGGAGCAGGCCGTCACCGAAGCGCTGCTGGCACATCGTCAGGGAGAACCGGGCGCCTTCGACCGGCTCGTGGCGCTCGTCTACGACGACCTGCGCAGGATTGCGCGCCGCCAGCTCGGCCGATGGAGGCCCGGGGGCACCGTGAACAGCACGGCGCTCGTGCACGAAGCCTACCTGAAGATGGTCGATCAGAGCCGCGTCTCCTGGCAGGATCGCTCCCACTTCTTCGGCATCGCCGCGACGGCGATGCGCCAGATTCTGGTGGACCACGCCCGGCACCGCGGCCGGCAGAAGCGCGGCGGCAACGCCGTGCCGGCGACGTTCGACGAGGATCTGGCGTCAGTCGAGGCCGACGCCGAGCGAATCCTGCTGATCCACGACGCGCTCGATCGACTGTCCGCCGTGGACCTGCGCCTCACCCGCGTGGCCGAATGCCGGTTCTTTGCCGGGTACAGCGAGGAGGAGACCGCGGAGATCCTCGGTGTGTCTCCGCGTACGGTACGACGCGACTGGACGCGGGCGCGCGCGTGGCTCCTCGAACTCATGAGCGCGGCGCCGGGCCACGGCCCGTCGACTGAGGGCTGACGCGTGACGCCGTTGCCCCTCGACCGCTTCGCCGCCGCCGACGCGATCCTCGCCGAGGCGCTCGACCGTCCCGCCGGCGGCCGCCGTGATTTCGTCGCGCGCGCGTGCGGGTCCGATACCGAACTCCGCGCCATCGTCGAGCGGCTGCTCGCCGCCGCCGACCGGCCCGACCGGCGACTCGCCGCCGGCGGCGCCTTTGCGGGAGCCCTCTGGGACGATCTGGCCGGCACGATGACGCGCGAACCGTCGGAGTACGGCGCGGGATCCCGGCTGGGGCCCTACGAGATCGTCGCGCTCGTCGGCGAAGGGGGGATGGGCCGCGTGTATCGCGCTCGCGACCCACGGCTCGAACGGGACGTGGCGTTGAAGGTCCTCACCAGCCAGTTGGAGGGGTGGGCGCACACCGAACGCTTCGGCCGGGAGGCGCGGGCCGCGTCCGCCCTCAACCATCCGAACATCGTCACGATTTACGACATCGGCGAGGCCGGAGGCGTCCCGTACATCGCGATGGAGTACTTGAGCAACGGCAGCCTGCGCGAGCGGCTCGTGGCCGGACGGCTCGAGCTCGATGAGGCGCTCGACCTGGCCGCACAGGTCGCGCAGGGGCTCTCGGCCGCGCACGCGCGCGGCGTCGTCCACCGCGACCTCAAGCCCGGCAACGTCATGATCGGCGCCGACGGGACGGCCAAGATCGTGGACTTCGGGCTCGCGAAGTTCGAGGCCCGCAGCGAGGTCACGGGGCGCGGCACCGTTCGCGGAGAACCTGTGACGGCCGCCGGCGCGATCTTCGGCACGTTCGCCTACATGTCGCCCGAGCAGGCGACCGGACGCCCGGTGGACTATCGGTCGGATCTCTTCTCGTTCGGCGCGATGGTCTACGAGTTGCTCACGGGCGAGCGTCCGTTCGATCGCGGCAGCACTCCGGAGACGATGGCCGCGATCCTCAAGGAGCAGCCGGCGCCGGCGTCCGCGTTGAACCCGCTCGTGCCGCCGCCGCTCGAGTGGGCGATCGATCGGTGCCTCGCCAAGGATCCCGCCAACCGCTACGAGTCCACGCGCGATCTCGCGCGCGATCTCAAGGCTGTGCGCGACTACCGCGCGCGCGCCCGCCCGCTCCCGCCGGCCGGCGTGGCGAAGGGGCCCGAGTGTCCATCCTGTGGCGCGGCGTGCGCGGCCGACGGCCGGTTCTGCGACCGGTGCGGCGCCGAGTTCCAGCGATGCTGCCCGGGCTGCGGCGGGGAGGTTGCCGCGCAAGCGGCGTTCTGCAGCGGGTGCGGGCAGCGGCTGGCCCATCCTGCCGAGCCAGCAGTCGAGAGCCCGACTGTCGAGAGCCTCAGCCGTCCGCCCGTTGATGCGAAGACGTCGGGCCAGGCGGTGATGTCGGGCGAGCGCCGTCAGGCGACGATCCTGGCGTCCCGAATCGCCGGTTACGACGCGTTCGTCGAGCGATCGGCGCCCGAGGACGTGGACCGCGTGCTTGCGGCGTTCGAGCAGATGCTGCGTGGCACGGTCGAGCGGTACGGCGGCGTCGTGCACAGCGCCTCGGGCGAGGAAATCGTCGCGCTGTTCGGGATCCCGATCGCGCACGAAGACGACGCGCGGCGGGCGGCGCTCGCCGCCCTCGCACTGCACGCACGGTTCCGGCAGCACCCCGGCGTGGACGGGCTGCGGCTCAAATCGGCCGTGCACACGGGCTATCTCGTGGTGCGATCGGCCGCCGACCAGACCCACGGCGTGCGGGTCCTCGGAGATGCGTTGAGCGATGCCGTGGGCCTGCTCCGTGCGGTGCGGGACGGCGACGTCCTCGTGAGCCAGGAGACGCGGCGCCTGGCCGGCGCGTCTCTGCGATCCGAGTCCGCCGGCCCCGTGCATGTCCGCAGCGAAGGCCCGCCGCTCTCGACGTTCCGCGTCACCGCGGCGGATCACTCGTCCGCCCCGCCGCTCGAAACGACCGATGCCCCGCTTACGCCGTTTGCCGGGCGTCAGGGGGAACTGGGCGCGCTCGCGGGCAGCGTCGAGATGACGATCGCGGGCGAAGGGCAGGTCATCACGGTGATCGGCGATGCCGGCGCGGGCAAGAGCCGGCTGCTCTACGAGCTCAGGCGCCAGCTCGATCGCGATCGGGTCGCGCTCGTCGAAGGCCGCTGCCAGTCGTACGGCGCGCGCGTGCCCTACCTGCCGCTCATCCAGTGCTGCCGCACGCTGCTCCGCGTGCGCGAGGCCGACACACCCGAGGATCAACGCCGCCAGGTGCGGGAGTCGGTGCGGGCTCTCGATCGGGAACTCGAAGGCTTCCTGCCCATCCTTCACGACCTGCTCTCGATCGCGAACGGGGGCGCGGACCACGCGCACGCGCGGCCGGCACGCCACGCCGTGCAGGAGGCGCTGGCTGCGCTCTTCAGTCTGGCATCCCGCCACCGCCCGCTCGTGATGCTTCTCGAAGACTGGCACTGGGTGGACGAGGCGTCGCACGAGGTGGTGCGGCAGCTCGCGGACCTGTGCCCGAGTTATCCCCTCATGGTGGTGACGACGTACCGGCCCGACGGCGGGATCGACTGGGGCGGGCTGCGTCACGTCCGAGCGACGCACCTGATGTCGCTCGGTCCGGTGTCGTCCGGGCACATCATGCGCTCCGTTCTGCAGGCGGATCGCATCGCGGAACCGCTTGCGGCCAGACTGCACGAGCGGACGGGCGGCAATCCCTTCTTTCTCGAGGAGGTCTGCCGCAAGCTGCACGAAGAGGGGGCCGTCCGCGTCGAGGACGGGGAAGCGCGGGTGGCGGGCCCCACCGAGGGCCTGCAGCTCCCCGACAGCGTGCAGGCGGTCATCCGGACGCGGCTCGATCGCCTCGACCGTGATGCGCGGGACCTGCTGCGCCGCGCGTCGATCATCGGCCTCGAGTTCACCGCGGCGGTGCTGGCGGCCGTGACCGGCCCGGACCTCGACGTGCCCGGGAGCCTGGTCGCCCTCAAGGAACGTGGCCTGATCCGCCAGACGCGCGTCATTCCGGAACCGGCCTATCGCTTCCAGCACGCGCTGACCCAGGAGGTGGCCTACGACAGCCTGCTTCAGCGGCAGCGGCAGATCCTGCACGGGCAGGTCGGACGCGCGATCGAAGCCATCCACGCCGGCCATCTCCAGGATCAGTACGGCGTCCTCGCGCGCCACTTCGCCGAGGCCGAGGACTGGCCCAAAGCCGTGGAATACGGACAGCGGTTCGCGCGCCGGGCGTGGCAGGTGAGCCAGTTCGAGGACGCGCGGACCGCCTTCGACCTGACGCTCGAGTGGACCGGGCGCTTGTCCGATGACGAGGGCCGGCCGACGCTGGTACGCCTGCTGCTCGAGAAGGAACAGGTCTGCGAGGTGCTGGGCGACCGCCGCCAGCAGCAGGAGACGATCGATCGCCTGCTCGCGATCCTCGAGCCGATGGGTGACCGTCCCGAACTGACCGTCGCCTACATGCGCCAGGCGGAACTGCTCGCGGCGGCGGGCCACTTCGACGAGGGCGAACGGCGGCTCGACCAGGCGCTTGCGCTCAGCCGCCGCCTCGACGACCGCGGCGGCGAGCGCGACACGCTCCGCAGCAAGAGCTTCCTGTTCTGGCTGCAGCGGAGGGGCGAGGAAGCGCTCGACGCCGTGGATCGCGCCCTGGCGCTCGATCGCGACTCGGGCGATCCCGATCGGATTGCCGGCGATCTCACCAACCGCGGCGCCATCCTCCGCAGTCTCGGGCGCTTCGACGAGGCCATCACGTCGCTGGAGGAGGCCGTCCGGGTCACGGCGCCCGAGAGCGGCGCCGGGGATCTGAGCCGGCACGTCGAGGCGCTCTACGTCCTGCACACGATCTATCGGGACCGGGGGGACCTGCACGGTGCGGAGCCATACCTCGCGCGCGCGTTGGAGATCGCCGGCGAGGACCGCTTCCGCGTCCAGGTGCCCTTCCCGATGTCGGCCATGGCCAACCTGCTCCTCGAGCGCGGCGAGATCGATCGTGCCGTGGACCTGTTTCGCCGCGCGATCGAGCTGAGCCGCCAGGCGCGGTATGCGTTCGGCCTCGCGCACAACCTCCGCGGGCTCGGCGAGGTGCTGCTCGGG
>CAZNOC010000156.1:7239-9724 GCA_964574545.1 uncultured Bifidobacteriaceae bacterium
TCGGCGATCGCCGCGGCGAGGCCTGGATGCGCCTGAGCCTGGCGCGCGCCAGCCGTGCGTTGGGCGACGACGACCGCGCGGCGCGTGAGGCGGCGCTCGCCCAGGCGGCCGCCGAAGGCGTGCACGATGCCGAACTTCTCGCCTCCGTTCGTGCGCTGGGCACGACGTCCCCGGCCGCGGACCCGCACCCGGCCGATTCCGCATAACCATCAACCCGTGAGGTCACGTACATGGCAAGGTTCATCATCGAACGCAACACCGGACCGCTGAGTCAGGCAGACCTCGACGCCGCCGGCCGGCGCTCCAACGAGGTCATCGCCGGAATGGAGGGGGTCGTCTGGATCCGAAGCTACGTCTCGCACGCCGACGGCAAGATCTTCTGCGAGTACGAGGCGCCCAACGCCGAGTTGATCCGCGAGCACGCGCGGCGGGCGGGTCTGCCTGCGGATGCCGTCCGCGAGATCCAGATGACGATCAGCCCGGACATGTTCCGGTAGGGCCCGTCTCGATCGGACCATGGCCGGTTCAGGTGACCGACGACGTATCAGTGCGTGAGAGGAGGCGATATGTCACTCGTCAGCACCATGGGGACGGCGGCCGCTCCGCGGACGGTTCTGTCCGACGCACTGCTTGAGCGCTGCCGCGCACGCGCGGCGGGCTACGATCGCGACAACACGTTCTGCGACGAGGACTTCCGCGAGCTGCGGGAGGCCGGATACCTGACGTTCGCGGTGCCGTCGGACTTCGGCGGCGGGGGCGCGTCGATGGCGGAGCTGATGGCCGAGACACGGCGGCTCGCCGGCTACGCGCCGGCAACCGCCCTTGCGCTGAACATGCATCACTACTGGGTTGGTGTTGCGGCCGACGTGCGACGTTTCGGAGATCCGTCGCTCGAGTGGATCCTCCAGCGTGCCGCGGCAGGCGACGTGCTTGCCGCCGGGCACGCCGAGCCCGGCAACGACATGCCCGTCCTGCTCTCGACGACCCGCGCCGAACGGGTCGATGGCGGCTACCGGATCTACGGGCGCAAGAGCTTCGGAAGCCTCTCGCCCGTCTGGGACTGGCTGGGCGTGCACGCGATGGACACGAGCGACCCGGTGGCGCCCAAGGTCGTCCACGCGTTCATTCCGCGCACGAGCGACGGCTTCCGCATCGTCGAGACCTGGGACACCATGGGCATGCGCGCGACCCGGAGCGACGACACGGTGCTCGAGGGAGTGTTCGTCCCCGACCGATACGTCGGACGTGTTGTTCCTGCCGGCCCCGCCGGGATGGATCCGTTCATCCTGTCGATTTTCGCGCGTGCCCTGCTCGGCTTCGCGAACGTGTACTACGGTCTCGCCTCACGCGTGCGCGACGTCATCGTCGAGAGCGTCAAGGACAAGACGTCGCTGGCGGTGGCGGGCGGGATGGTCCGGCATCCCGAGGTGCAGCGAGGGGTTGCCGAGATCGTGATGGATCTCGAGGCGCTCGGGCCTTACCTGGACTCGGTGGTCCGCGACTGGGACGCGGGTGCGGACCACGGCGCGCAGTGGGTCGTCAAGATCGTCAGCGCCAAGCATCGCGCGGTGGAGACGGCCTGGAGGGTCGCCGACCGAGCGCTCGACCTCTCCGGCGGGTTCGGGATGTTCAAGAAGTCCGAGCTCGAACGGCTGTTCCGCGACGCGCGCGCGGGCCGCTTCCACCCGGCCAACCCGATGCTGACGCACGAACTCGTCGGCAAGCTGACACTTGGCGTGGATCTGACCGCATCGCCGCGCTGGGCGTGACGTCCGACGCGCTGGGCGCCAGGCCGCCGTGGCGTTCGCCCTCGCTCGGCCGCGACGCGACTACGGTTCCTGTGTCTCGGCCGATGCCGGGGTCGTCCTCGGCTTGGCCTCGGCTCCGGGTGGTTCGCAGAACGGCGCCACCGGAATGTGCTCGTAGCGCACGTCCAGGATATGAAGTGTCTGCGTGCCGCCCGGCGCGCGGAGCACCACGTGGTCGCCGCTTCCGGACTTCATCAGCGCGCGGGCCAGTGGCGAGACCCAGCTGATGTGGTCGCGGTCGAGATCGACCTCGTCGGTGCCCACGATACGCACCACGCGCTCGTGTCCCTCGGCGGTGGCGTAGCGCACGGTCGCCCCGAAGTAGACCCGTGCCGCCGTCTTCGCGGGCCTTGGGGCCTCGGGGTCCACCACTTCAGCGGCATCGATACGCCTGGTGAGAAAGCGGATCCTGCGGTCGATCTGCCGGAGCCGTCGTTTGCCGTACTGATAGTCGGCGTTCTCGCTGCGATCGCCGTTGCTCGCGGCCCAGGCCACCACCTCGGTGACGGCCCGTCGTTCCCGGGTGAGCAGAAAGCGGTGTTCGTCCTTGAGCCGCTGGAGGCCGCCCGGTGTGATGTAGTTCTTGACGCGCGGGAGCTGCGCGGGACCGTCGGATTCCGTCCTGGGTGTCCGGCGCATGTGGCTCCACCGATTCAATCACGGCTGAGGGAAGAGAC
>CAZNOC010000157.1:0-9720 GCA_964574545.1 uncultured Bifidobacteriaceae bacterium
CCGGCTTCACGGTCGTCGCCACCAGCTCCAACGCGCCGGTCGCGGCGATGGAGGATCCGTCGCGTGGCTTCTTTGCGCTGCTCTTCCACCCGGAGGTGGTGCACACGGAGAAGGGGGAGGCGATCCTCCGGAACTTCGCGTACGACATCTGCGGCTGCACGGGCGACTGGACCACGCAGTCGTTCATCGAGGAGGCCACCGAGCGAATCCGGGTCCAGGCGGGCGACGGCCGGATCGTGTGCGCGCTGAGTGGCGGGGTAGACTCGACCGTGGCCGCGACCCTGATCCACCGGGCGGTGGGGGAGCGGCTCACCTGCATCTTCGTGGACAACGGGCTGCTCCGCCTCGACGAGGCCCGCCAGGTACTGACGCGCTACCAGAAGCTTCAGCTGCCGGTGGAATTCGTCGATGCGACCGACCTGTTCCTCGACCGGCTCGCCGGGGTGGACGACCCGGAACAGAAGCGGAAGATTATCGGCGCTACGTTCATCGACGTCTTCGAACAGAAGGCGCGTGCGCTGGGAGACTTCGACTTCCTGGCGCAGGGTACGCTGTACCCGGACGTCATCGAGTCGGTGTCCGTCCGCGGCCCCTCCGCGACGATCAAGAGCCACCACAACGTCGGCGGGCTGCCCGAACGCATGCGGTTCACGCTCATCGAGCCGCTTCGCGAGCTCTTCAAGGACGAGGTGCGGCGCGTGGGCGCCGACCTCGGGATCGACAAGGAGTTCCTGGTGCGCCAGCCGTTTCCGGGCCCGGGACTCGCGGTCCGGCTGCTCGGCCCGATCTCGCGTCCGAAGCTCGAGCTGCTTCAGCGCGCAGACGCCATTGTCGCCGACGAAGTGCGGCGTGCCGGATGGTACGAGCGTTTGTGGCAGAGCTTTGCCGTGCTGCTGCCCGTCCAGAGCGTGGGCGTGATGGGTGATGAGCGCACCTACGAGTTCACGGTGGCAATTCGCGCCGTCGAGAGCCTGGACGGCATGACCGCCGACTGGGCCAGGCTTCCGCACGAGCTGCTCGCCACCATCTCGTCCCGCATCGTCAATGAAGTGAAGGGCATCAACCGGGTGGTCTTCGACATCTCGTCCAAGCCCCCGTCGACGATCGAGTGGGAGTAGATAGATAGATAGATAATCTGGTGATCTTGTGATGTGGTGATCTGGTGATGGGATGTGGGAATGCTCAGATCTGGGGATGTATCTGGTGATCAGCAGATAGATCGCGCATCGCCACATCGTGACATCCGATCACCACATCACCACGTCACAAGATCACCAGATTCCCCGTGCGCATCTATGTCTGATTTCGTCCACCTGCATCTGCACACCGAGTACTCGCTGCTGGACGGCGCGTGCCGGCTCGACGAGCTGCTCGATGAAGCGGTGCGCCTCAAGATGCCGGCGCTGGCCGTCACCGAGCACGGGAACATGTTCTCCGCAGTGGCGTTTCACGACGCCGCCCGCAAGCGGGGGATCAATCCCATCCTCGGCTGCGAGGTGTACGTGGCACCCGGCGCGCGGCAGGATCGGAGCGGGCAGCCCGGGGAAACGGCCAACCATCTCGTGCTGATCGCCGAGAACGCGGTCGGATTCCGGAACCTGATCAAGCTGGTTTCGTCTGGCTACACGGAAGGCTTCTACTACAAGCCCCGCATCGACAAGGACCTGCTGGCGCAACACAACGCCGGCCTCATCGGTCTCAGCAGCTGCCTCAAGGGCGAGGTGGCCAGCGAGATCCGGATGGATCAGGCTCACAAGGCCCTGGCCGCGGCCGCGACCTATCGCGACATCCTCGGGGCCGGCAACTTCTTCCTCGAGATGCAGTTTCAGGGCATCGAGGAGCAAAGGGTCGTCAACACCGGGCTGCTGCCGATCGCGCGCGACCTGCAGATGCCGCTCGTGGCGACCAACGACGTGCACTACCTGCACAGGGACGATCACAAGCCGCACGACATTCTTCTCTGTATCGGCACGGGCAAGTCCGTGCACGACGAGAAGCGGCTGAAGTATCACGGCGATCAGTTCTTCCTGAAAACCGCGGCGCAGATGGCCGAGATCTTCAAGGATCATCCCGAGGCGCTGCGGAACACGCTGCGGATCGCCGAGCGGTGCGACGTCACCATTCCGAGCGGCGAGAACCACCTGCCGAAGTTCGAGGTGCCCGAGGGCTTCACCCTCGACGGCTACTTCGAGCACGTGGCGCGGGCGGGCTTCGCCGAGAGGCGCGCGCGGCTCAGCGCGGCGGAGGCGGACGGCTCGCTGCGGCGACCGCTGAGCGAGTACGAGCAGCGGCTGGCCTACGAGATCGACGTCATCAAGCGGATGGGCTACCCGGGCTACTTCCTGATCGTCTGGGACTTCATCCGCTACGCCCGTGAGCAGGGCATCCCTGTGGGCCCGGGGCGCGGATCGGCGGCCGGGAGCCTCGTGGCCTGGGCGATGCGGATCACGGACGTGGATCCGCTGCACTACGACCTGCTGTTCGAGCGCTTCCTGAATCCGGAGCGTGTCTCGCTGCCGGACATCGACGTGGACTTCTGCGAGCGACGCCGCGGCGAGGTCATCGAGTACGTCACGCGCAAGTACGGCCGGGAGAACGTCTCCCAGATCATCACCTTCGGCACGATGAAGGCCAAGGCCGTCGTGCGCGACGTCGGCCGAGCCATGGATCTCGCCTACGCCGAGGTCGATCGCATCGCGAAGCAGATCCCCGCGGCGCTGGACATGACGCTCGAGAAGGCGCTCGCCGAGAACCCAACGCTCCGGGAGATGCGTGACAAGGATCCGCGCGTCAAGGACCTGCTCGACATGGGCCGCCGCCTGGAGGGCATGTCGCGCAACGCCGGGGTTCATGCCGCGGGCGTCGTCATCGCGCCCGGTCCCATCAGCGACTACGCGCCGCTCTACAAGAGCAACCGCGACGAAATCACGACCCAGTGGGCGATGAAGGAGGTCGAGCGCGTCGGCCTCCTGAAGATGGACTTCCTGGGCCTGAGCACGTTGACGCTGATTCAGGATGCCCTGGCGGAGATCAGACGCACGGAGGGGATCGACCTCGACATCGATCACGTCCCGCTCGACGACCCCAAGACTTACCAGCTCTTCGCCGACGGGCAGACCTACGGGATCTTCCAGTTCGAGAGCTCTGGCATGCGCGACATCCTGCGCAAGGCGAAGCCCCAGCGCCTGGACGACCTGATCGCCATGAACGCGCTCTATCGTCCCGGCCCGCTCAAGAGCGGCATGGTGGACGACTTCATCGCGCGCAAGCAGGGGAAGAGCGAGGTGAAGTACGAACTGGCCGCGCTCGAGCCGATTCTCGCCGACACCTATGGCGTCATTGCCTACCAGGAACAGGTGATGCGAATCGCCTCGGTGCTCGGCGGGTTCAGCCTCGGACAGTCCGACGTGCTCCGGAAAGCCATGGGGAAGAAGGACCCCGCCGTCATGGCGAAGCAGCGCGAGGCGTTCATGGAGGGCGCGCGCGGCAAGGGCATCAACGAGAAGAAGGCCAGGAAGATCTTCGACCTGATGGAGTACTTCGCCGGGTACGGCTTCAACAAGTCGCATTCGACCGCCTATGCGTTCCTGGCGTACCAGACGGCGTACCTCAAGGCGAATTTCCCGAGACACTTCGCGGCCGCCCTGCTGACGATCGAGGCGGCCAACACCGACAAGCTGGCCTTGTACATCGGGGAATGCCGTGACCGCGGCATTGCCGTGCTGCCGCCGGACCTCAACGAGAGCCAGCTGCACTTCACGGTCGTGCCCGAGGGCGTCCGATTTGGCCTGACCGCGATCAAGGGCCTCGGAGAGGGTGCCATCCGCGCGATCCTCGACGTCCGCACCCGGCTCGGCGGGCTGACGTCGCTCCATCAACTCTGCGAGGAGCTCGACCTGCGCGTCGCCAACAAGCGGGTGTTCGAGGCGCTCGTCAAGTCCGGCGCCTGTGATGGACTCATCCCTCAGGGCGTCCCACTCGCCACCGGACGCGCGATGCTGTTCGGCGCCGTGGACAGCGCGCTCGAGCACGGCGGCCGCGTGCAGCGGGACCGCGAGCGAGGCCAGGCCGACCTGTTCGGCGGCGGCGAAGGCGGGGACGACGACCTGACGATCATCCGCCTGCCGGATTCGCCGCCGTGGAGCGAGATGACGTTGCTGGCGCACGAGAAGGACGCGCTCGGGCTGTACCTCAGCGGTCATCCGGTCGGCCGCTTCGCGGGTGACCTGCGCGCTTTCGGCGCCCGCACCGTCGGTGATCTCATGCTTGCCGATCTTCCGGCGCCCGACGATGGCACGCCGGGGCGGCTGGTCATCGAGGACGTCGGCGTGGGGGGCGTCGTAGCGGCCATTCGCCCGCTCAAGACGAAGAAGGGTGACCGCATGTGCGTCTTCAGCCTCGAGGACCACCAGGGTACCGTCGAGGTGGTGGTGTTTCCAGAGCCGTTCGAGCGGTACGGCTCCCTGATCGAGACGGGCCAGCTGGTGCTGGTGCGCGGCAAGTTCGAACGCGACGAGGAATCCTCACGATTCCAGGCCAACGAGGTGTCGCGACTCGAAGCGCTGCGGGAGCGGCTTGCCACGGCCGTCAGCATCCACCTCGACGCGGCGACGCATTCGCGCGCCACCGTCGAGGCGCTATGGGATCTGCTGCTGCGCCACCAGGGCGATCGACCGGTGGCCGTCGAGATGGACGTCGCCAGCGGCAGCCGGCGGCTGCGGGTGAGGGCTGACGTGACGACCCAGCTTCGCGTGCGGCCCTCTGAGCAGTTCGTGGCGGCGGTCGAGCAGCTGTGCGGCAGCGGCGCGGTGACCCTGCGATAATAGGAGCCGTATGGCAGACCTGCTCGAATTCGAAGAACCCATCGGCGTCCTGCTCAAGGAGATCGAGGCGCTGTCGATGCTGCCGGGCACCGAACAGCGGCGTCTGGACCTGGACCGGCTCGAGCGCCGGGTCGAGTCGATTCGCGCCGACATCTACAGCCGCCTGACGCCCTGGCAGCAGGTGCTCGTGGCGCGACATCCCTCGCGGCCGACGACGCTCGACTACATCGAGCGCCTGTTCACCGAGTTCATCGAGATCCACGGCGACCGGCGTTTCGCCGACGACCACGCCATCATCGCGGGCCTGGCGGTGTACAAGGGCGCGCCGGTCATGATCGTGGGCCACCAGAAGGGCCGGGACACCAAGCAGAAGATCTACCGCAACTTCGGGTACGCCAGGCCCGAGGGCTACCGCAAGGCGCTCCGCGCCATGCAGCTCGCGCAGAAGTTCCGCCGGCCCATCGTCTGCTTTGTTGACACACCGGCCGCCTATCCCGGCATCGAGTCTGAGGAGCGCGGCGTGGCCGAAGCCATCGCGCTCAACCTGCGCGAGATGATGATGCTCGAGGTGCCTGTCATCATCATCGTGCACGGGGAAGGCGGCAGCGGCGGGGCGCTCGGCATCGCGGTCGGGGATCGCGTGCTCATGCACGAGCACGCCATTTACAGCGTGATCCCACCGGAAGGATGCGCGGCCATCCTGTGGCGCGACGCCGCGCGCAAGGTCGAGGCCGCGGAGGCGCTGAAGATCACGGCGACGGACCTGCTGCAGGTGCGCATCATCGACGAGATCGTCCCGGAGCCCATCGGCGGGGCGCACACGAACCCGAACGAGGCCGCGACGCTGCTCGACTCCGCCCTGCAGCGCGTCCTCGCCGAGGTCGTCGCGCTGTCGGCGGCCGATCGGCTGGAGTTGCGCTACCAGCGTTTCCGCGCGCTCGGCCAGGTCGGCATCGTCGACTCGTGATGCACGGCAGGGCGCCCGGTGTCACGTGCCGGCCACGCGGGGACGAAATCGCGGCCTTCGCGGAGCGAGGCACGTGCGAGCCCCGCTGATCTGGGAGGCTCGTCCCTGCGATGAGGCGCGCGCGACGGCGCTCGGCTCCGCGCTCCGCACCTCACCCACGGCGGCGCGGCTCCTGGTCATGCGTGGCCTCGCCGACCCGGAGGAGGCAGCGCGTTTCTTGCGCCCCTCGCTCGCGCACCTGCACGACCCCATGCGCCTGACGGGGATGGGTGCGGCGGTCGAGCGGCTCGAGGCGGCCATCGCCCGCCGCGAGAAGGTGGCCGTTCACGGCGACTACGACGCGGACGGCATCACGTCCACGGTGATCCTGCGGCGCGCCCTCGAGATGCTGGGCGCCGACGTCGTGCATTTCATCCCGGACCGCATCAAGGATGGATACGGCCTGCTGCCGTCCACGCTCGAGCGGCTTCACGCCGAGGGCATCCATGTCGTCGTCTCGGTCGACTGCGGGATCCGCGGCGCGGAGGCCGCCCGGCGGGCGCGCGAAATCGGCCTGGACCTGATCATCACCGACCATCACGAGCCTGACGCCGCCCTCCCCGACGCCCTCGCCGTCGTGAATCCGAAGCGGCACGACTGCGACTATCCCGACAAGAACCTCGCCGGCGTCGGTGTCGCGCTCAAGCTTGTGCAGGCGCTCTGCCACCGGGCGGGAAAGGACGCGTGGCTGCCGGCCTTCGTGAAGATCGCGGCCATCGGCACGCTGGCTGACGTCGTCCCGCTCGTCGGCGAGAACCGCGTGATCGCCAAAGTGGGCCTTGACCTGCTGAGCCGCGGCCGTCACAAGGTGGGCCTGCGCGCGCTGCTCAGCGTCGCGGGCCTCGAGGGCAAGGCCATCGACAGCTACCACATCGGCTTCATGGTAGCGCCCAGGCTGAATGCGGCCGGTCGCATGTCCACGCCCGATATTGCGATGCGGCTCCTGCTGGCGTCCGACGAGGCCATGGCGGACGAGGCGCGCGCGCTCGCGGAGCAGCTCGACACCGAGAACACGCGCCGACGCCAGGAACAGCAGGACATGGTGACCAGGGCACGCAAGGTCATCGAGTCCGACCCCGAAGTCGGCGCTCGCGACGTCCTGGTGGTCGCCGGTGAAGGCTGGCACCGGGGGGTGGTCGGCATCGTCGCATCGAAGATCGTGGACGCGTTCTACCGGCCCGCCATCGTGCTGTCGATCGAGGACGGCGTGGCGCACGGGTCGTGCCGCAGCATCCCCGGCTTCAACATCCTGGCGGCGCTCGAGGCCTGTGCGCCTCTGCTGCTGCGCTTCGGCGGCCACCAGATGGCGGCAGGCCTGCAGATCGAGGCCTCGCGGCTGCGCGAGTTCCGCCAGGCGATCAACGACTATGCGGCGGCATCCCTTGGCCCTGACGACCTGCGCCCGCGTCTGTGGCTCGATGGGCCTCTGCCGTTCGGCGGCATCACGCCGGAGGTCATGGCCGAACTCGGCACGCTCGCCCCGTTCGGCGAGGGCAACCGGCGCCCCGTGTTCCATGCCGGCCCGGTGGAGCTGGTGGATGGCCCTCGTCGGCTGAAGGAGCGCCACCTCAAGATGGCCTTGCGCCAGCAGGGCCGGACGTTCCGCGCCATCGCGTGGAACGCGTCCGAACGGGAGGAGGCCCTGTCCGCGGCACGGGCGGGTGTCGATGTCGCGTTTACGCTGGAAGAGAACGAGTTCCGCGGACAGACGACGGTGGAGCTTCGCCTCGAGGACTTTCGCCTGCCCTGATCGAGGGCGGAGACATCCCCCCGAGCGACTCCCCGTACAATAGAAGCATGTCGTCCTGGCAGCGTCGCACCCGGCTGGCGGTCGGGCTGTTCGCGGTCGTCTTCGCGGTCGGTGTGTTCTTCGCGCTTGGCGACCGGGAGACGCCGGCGGCGCTGGCGCCAATCGAGCGGCTCGATCCGGAAGCCTCCGTGGAGATACGCGGCGGCGATGCCGTACGCCTGAGCGGCACGACACGCGACTTCTCCATCCAGTACGAGTCCAGCCTGGCCTACAACGATGGGCGGAGCCGCTTCCTCGGGGCGCAGATCACGGTGGAAGACCGAGGCCGGCGTGACTTCGAGATCTCCACGCGGGAGCTGGTCGTGGGTCCGGACCAGGCCACCCTGGAGATGACGGGCGCCGTGACAATGACGGCCAGCGATGGCCTCACGATTCACGGCGAGCGCGCGTCGTATCTGGATGCCGCCGGGCAGCTGAGCGTGCCGGGGCCTGTTCGCTTCACGAGGGGACGGCTCGAGGGGCAGGGCGTCGGCCTCACCTACGACCGCGGCCGCGATACCGTCACCATCCTCGACCAGGCTGTCGTCAGATTCGCGGGCGGTGCTGACTCGCCGCCCCTCAGCATCGACGCCGGCACCGCGAGCCACCTGCAGTCCGAAGGTGTCCTGCGGTTCGAGCGTGGGGTCACGATGGTACGTGCAGGGGAGACCATCGCGGCGGAGGCGGCGACGGTCTGGCTGTTCGCAGGAGGCGGAGGGCCGTCAACGATCGAGCTGCGCGGAGACGCGCGCGTCGGCGGCCGCGACGTCGGCGTCCTGCAGTCGATGGCCGCCCGCGACGTTACGATGCACTACGAGGAAGCCGGGGGCACGCTTCGACAGGCCGTACTCGCGGGCGAGGGACGCGTCGAGCTGGCCGGGCAGGGCGCCGCGCGCCAGCAGCTCAGCGCCGACTGGATTGACGCCACGATCGCCCCCGAGGGCGCCGTCACGAGCCTGGTCGCACGGGACCGCGTGGCGGTGACGTTGCCCGGAGGGAACGGCGCGCCGGCCCGCACGGTGCGGTCGCAGCGCCTCGACGGACGGGGCACGCCGGCGCGCGGGCTGACCGCGATGCAGTTCCAGACGGGCGTCGAGTTTGTCGAGGCGCCGGCCCGTGGGGAACCGGGCCGGCGTGGCCGCGCCGAGACGCTCGACCTCCGGCTCGACGAAGGCGGAGCCGTGCAGACGGCGCAGTTCAGCGGCGGGGCGCGCTTCGATGCCGGAGAGCTGCACGCCACGAGCCGCGTCGCCGACTACGACGTCGCCGCAGGGACGCTCGCATTGTCGGGCCGCCATGGCAACACGCCGCCGCGTGTCACCGACCGGCGCGCGACGATCGATGCCGAGGAGCTGACGGTCGCACTCGATGGCGGGGACTTGTCGGCCTCCGGCACCGTCCGCAGCGTTCTGCAGCCGCACGGTGCCGGCACCGCCGACGACATGAAGCGCCCCGCGCTGCTCGATGCCGGCCTGACCGTGAACGTCACCGCCGAGACGCTGGCGTATCGCGGCGACACGGGGCAGGGGGTGTACGACGGTCAGGCCCGGCTGTGGCAGGGCGACACCTCGATCCAGGCCGCCAGGATCGAACTCGACGAGGCCCGGGGCGACCTCACGGCGACCGGCGGCGTCCGATCTACTCTCGTGCTGGGAGGCGGAACGGACGGCGGAGCGCCCGCGGTCACGATCGGCCGGGCGGAGTCGTTCAGCTACGTCGAAGAGGCGCGGCGGGTGGCCTACGAGACCGGCGCGCAGCTCAACGGCCCGGAGGGCGACGTCAGCGGCGATCGCATCGAGATCCTCCTCACGGCCGCCGGCCGGGAGATCGATCGGCTCGACGCGACCGGCGCCGTGACGGTGCGGCTCGACACGCGCGTCGCTACCGGCGAGGCGCTCGTGTATCACACGGCCGAGGCACGGTACGAGATGCGCGGGACGCCGGTACGCCTCGTGGAAGAATGCCGCGAAACGACGGGGCGCACCTTGACCTTCTTCAAGGCCACTGATAGGATTCTCGTCGACGGTAACGAGGAGACGCGCACGCAGACGAAGGGCGGCGGCAAGTGCCCGGAACCGCGCTTCGAGTGAATGTCGACCCTC
>CAZNOC010000158.1:0-351 GCA_964574545.1 uncultured Bifidobacteriaceae bacterium
CACCGGAATGGTCCAGCCGCTCGCCGCCGTGCTAGAGGCTGTCAGCTCTCTCGCGAGCAACGAAAGGATACCCGGCAAGAAGAGGAACATCTGCACCAGCAGCAGCACTGCCACAAGCTGGACGAGGAGCGCGGCGCGTGCGGCCGTCGCCGCACCGACGATGAGGACCAGGAGCCCGCGGAGCGCCGACACCGCGGCGAAAGCGAACCCGCCGGCCGCCACGCAGGCGGTGATGTGCCCTATCAGGACGGTCGGCAGTGTTCCGACCGAAGGATGCACGGTGCCGCCCAGCGCGTTGACCAGCCCCGCAGGAATCGACACGGCCGCGAGGAATGCGGTGACCATCAGGAG
>CAZNOC010000158.1:361-4681 GCA_964574545.1 uncultured Bifidobacteriaceae bacterium
CCGAGCGGCCGCAACCGTTCGGCTTTCGACCGGCAGCACGCCCAGGATGCGCTGGTCTGTGCGATCAGGTGCAAGAGCCTCCCACGTGAGCGCGGCCAACAGCAGGGCGGCCAGTATGGCCCAAACGACGAAGAACAACCTGTCGGCCAGCACGAAGGCCTCGAAACGCTCCGGCGCGCGGTGCAGGAGCCAGAAGTACCGGCTGGTGCGCTCCACGGCGTAGAACATGGGAGGCGTCGCCATGGCCGCAGCGACCCAGATTGCGAATTGCTCGGCATCGATGTCACGCGACGCCAGTGCGCTGTCGAGCAGCCGGCCGTACGAGAACCGGACGAGCCGGGTGAATCGCCGCAGTTCGCGAGGGAGCACGGGCCGCGTGGTCACTGTCTTCCCACCGCCGCGATATCACGGCCGATGTGCTCGACGTTCTCGTCGACGGCCAGTGCCGCGAACACTTCTTCGAGAGACGCAGCACGGGCCAGCTCGCGCAGGCGCACCACGGAATCCTGAGCTACCACGCGACCCTGGTGCAGAATCAACACATCCGAGCACACCTTCTCGACCGCGTCGACTACGTGCGAGCTGTAGACAATCACCTTGCCCTGTTCCGCCAGCGTCCGGACGATGCTGCGCAGGATGAGCGTCGAGCTGACGTCGAGTCCCGAGTTCGGCTCATCGAGGATGACGATTGACGGATCGTGCAGCAGCGCGGCCGAGATCAAGACCTTCTGCCGCATACCCTTCGAGAACGACGACAACGGCGTATAGCAGTCGCTGTCGAGGCCGAAGAGTTCAAGATACCGATCCGTGCGCCGTGTGACCACATCGTCCGGAATGTCGCGAAGACCACCCACGAGCGCGAGGTACTCGGGCGCTGTGAGATAACCGTACAGCCTGGGCTCCTCCGGTACGTAGCCGAGCAAAGACTGGTAACCCTTGAGGTCCGACTGGATGTCAACGCTGTTCCAGTGAACCTGGCCACGTGTGGCTCTGAGCAGTCCCGTGAGGATGTTGATCGTGGTCGATTTGCCGGATCCGTTGGGGCCGAGCAGTCCGACGACTTGCCCCGGTGTGGCTGTGAAGCTGAGGTCCCGTAGCGCCAGGACGCCGCCGTAGGTCTTGGTGAGGCCGGTAACTGTTAACATGGTTTTGTCTCTGGGCCGGCGCCTCAGCCCGTCTTGCGATTGTCGGACGTCGGGCCCGGTTGCAGTCCAACCCTTGCGATCGTCGAAGGTGGGGTCAGCTTGCGCCGGACCGTGAACGTCGCTGAAGGCGGACGCTACCTCACTCTTGTCGCAACGCCTTCGCCGGATCCTGCGTGGCGGCATGCCGGGCCGGAACGGCGCAGGCGACGAGCGTGATGAAGGCCAGCGAAAGCGCGAGCAGCAGGAGGCCCATCGGATCGGCCGCGCGGAGATCGGGAGATCCGGTCGTGAACACGCGGTCCCATAGCAGGGCGCCAGCGACCGCGAGCGCGAAGCCCAGAAAGAGCGGCGTGCGAACGTCGCGCAGCACGAGCTGGACGATCTGGCGGCGCCTCGCACCGAGGGCCATCCGAAGGCCGATCTCGCGTGTGCGAAGCCCGACGCCGTGTGCCGTCACCGCGTAGAGGCCGACCGTGGCGAGGACGAGCGCGAGGAGCGAGATGGTCTGTGCCAATCGTGCGGACATGCGGCCCGCCCACTGCGCGTCCTCGACTGCTCCGGCGAGCGTCCGCATGCGGAAGAGCGCCACACCAGCATCGACGGCCACCACTTCGCCCCGGAGCAGATCGGGTACCACCGCGGCCGGTTCGCCGCGCACCAGGAGAGACATGGTTGCGGGCGGCCTCGCGTGGATAGGCAGGTAGACAATTGGATCCGGAGTCGAGCCGGGGCGTTGGCGGATCGTCGGCGCGACGCCGACGATCGTGAGCCAGCCCGTTGGCGCCGAGGGGTCGCCGGGTGCCGACAGTGCGACGTGCCGGCCGATCGGATCGACGTCAGGCAGATACAGCTCTGCGAAGCGCTCGTTGATCATCGCGACCGACGTGGCGGGCTCGCCCTGGGTTGTCGTGAAGTCGCGTCCGCGGACGATCGGCAGCCGCAGTGTCTCGAAGTACCGCGGTCCGATAGTCACGCTCCACACGGCGGGAGCGTCGTCGCCTTCACCGAGGGGACGGCCGGCGATGGCGAGCCGTCTCTCCATGCCGCCAGACAGCGGTAGCGCGCTCGCCCAGGTGTGGGACACGAGGGCAGGATGGGATCCAAGCCGTTCATCCATCAGCCTGACGAACTCGGCCCGCGCCGCTGGTGTGCTGTAGGGATCGGTCGGGAGCGTGAGGGTGGCTGTGACCACGTCGGGCGTATCGACGGCGGCGTTGGTGGGGACGCCAGACGCGGAGGTGAGGCCGGCGAGTCCCACCTGTCCGAAGAGGCTCATCGCCAGTGCGATTTCCGCAGTCAGGAAGGCAGCCGTCAGCCGGCGATGCGCACGTGGACCCGTGCCCGTGCGGCCGCCGAAGTTGAGCACGCGATTGACGTCGATGCGTGACGCCTGGATCGCCGGGACGACGCCGAAGATCAGAACGGCGGCAAAGGAGATGCCCAGCAGGATCGCGAACGAACCGGTGTCGACGGCGAAGGACACCCAGTAGGGAGTGACGCCCTCGGGGATGGCGGCTGTGTGCACGCGCGCACCCGCGCTCGAGACGGCGAGGCCGCCAAGCCCGCCGACGGCGGCGAGCACTCCGCTCTCGACCAGCAACTGCCGGACCAGGCGGCCACGGCTCGCGCCGAGCGATGTGCGCACTGCCATCTCCGGCGCCCGATGCAGGGCGCGCACGAGCATCAAGTTGGCGACATTGGTGGCTGAGACGAGCATGATGATCAACGCTGCTGTGGCGAAGGCGTACCAGGCGCCCCAGAAGCGGAAGAACCGCTCGTTGATCGGAACCGCACGGGCCCGCACCGTGTCGGGCGTTGCGACAAGCTGACGGGCGAGGTGGGACACCGCAGCGTCGATCTCGGCCTGCGCGGCCGCTACTGTCACGTCGGGGCGCAGCCGGCCGTAGACGCGAAAGGAAGGTGCGTCGGCGCGCTCGCCGGCGAGCCCAATCAACTGGCCGGCCGGCAACCACACCTTCGCCGTACTGGGAACCCCGGCTCGTTCCGGCACGATTCCGACAACCACCGCCGGCAATCCGTCGGCGAGAATTGATCGGCCAAGGATGTCCACATCCCCGCCGTATCGCGAGGCCCAAACGTCTGCTCCGAGCACTACGACAGGCTCGGCACCCACGCGTTCGTCGGTCGAGTCGATCAGTCGGCCGGCCACGGGCGACACTCGGGCCGTCTCGAACACGCCAGCGCTGATGAACGCGCCGTCGAAGCGCTCCGGCGCCCGACCAATGTCGCCGACTGTCACCGGCGCGCTCGTGAACGCAGCCAGCGTCTCGAAGCTGCCCTGGACCGCGCGCAGGCCGTCGAACTCCCGCCACGACAGGGGCCGGTCGGGGACGCGTTCGTCCAGCATCGAGATATCCAGCACCCGCTCTGCTTCCACGAGGGGCAGGCCGCGCAGGGTGTAGGCGTAAACCAGCGTGAGGAACATGTGGCTGATGCCCAGCCCCAACGCGAGGACGAGTACCGCCGTGAGTGTGAACCGTTGGTCCCGGCGCAGCATGCGAAGGGCCGCACGGATGTCCTGCCCGACCGCGTCCACGAACGGCAGGCCGCGCTGGTCGCGGTAAAGACTCTTCACCTGATCGACGCCGCCGAACGCCTTGAGCGCGGCGATCCGCGCGTCCTCTGGTCCCATCCCACGCGCGATGTGCTCGTCTGTGAGGAGATTCAGGTGCGCCTGCACCTCATCGTCGAGGTCGCGGTCCCGCCGGCGGCGGAGCAGGCCGTCGAGACTGCGTGAGAGAAGGGTGCGAAGCGTCGTCATGGTGGGACCTCGCCGTGTTACTCATGCCGGAGGACCGACGCCGGATCGAGCCGCGTCGCTCGCCGAGTGGGAATGAGGCAGGCGCTAAGCGCGACTGTCACCAGGAGCAGCACCACACCCGCAACTGTGACCGGCTCGGTGGGGCTCGTCTCGACGAGCAGGCCCTGCACGACGCGGCCGATGCCGATAGCGCCCGCGACGCCGAGGCACAAGCCAATCGCCAGCGGGGCGAGCGCTCGTCTGAGGATCAGACGCGCGACCTGCGACGGGCGGGCGCCGACGGCCATCCGTACGCCGATCTCACGCGTGCGTTCGGTGACGCTATAGGCCGTCACACCGTAGAGACCCGCAGCCGAGAGCAGAAGGGCGATGCCGCCCAGGAGCGTCAGGGCG
>CAZNOC010000158.1:4691-9544 GCA_964574545.1 uncultured Bifidobacteriaceae bacterium
CGACACGGCCGAGAGCCGCTCGAGCGTCATCACGTTGTAGAGCGGGAGGTCGGCGTCTATCGCCCGCACTTCCTCGCGCAGCCTGGCCGTAGCGCTGCCGCCGGGCGCTCCTCGCACGATAAGCGCCACGAGGGGTTGCGGCTGGGCGCGGAGCGGAAGATAGACCACGGGATCGCGGTCGCCCCCGGCGCTCTGGCGTACCGACGGCGAGACGCCGACGATGGTGAGCCACGACGGTTCGACGGCGTCCGCGCGCTCGTCGACGAGGTGAATGCGTCGGCCGATGGGATCGTCGCCGGGGAAGAACATCGCGGCGAAGCGCTGGTTGACAATGGACACCGCTTGGCCGGACGTGCCATCGACATCGTCGAAGGTCCGGCCGCGGACGAGGGCCACGCCCAACGTCTCGAAATACCGCGGCCCAATCGCCACCGTCAGCGCGGTTCGTAGCTCCTCTGCGGAAGGGCTGGCGTCGTCCGTCCGCGCCACGTGCCGCGGGACTGTCCCGTGGGGCGCGAATGGCCTCGCGCCGGCGATGGCAACCGACAGGATTTCTGGAAGCGCCGACAGGCGAGCCTCGAGCCGGTCGTAGAACGCCTGTCGTGCATCGGCCGTCGCATACTGCTGCGTAGGGAGCGTCAACTGCATCGTGACGACCTCGGTAGCATCCACGACCTGATCAACGCCATGCAGCGCCTGTGCACTTCGAAGAAGCAGGCCGGCGCCCGCGAGCAGCGTCAAGGTCAAAGCGAGCTCACCGGACAGGAGGCGCCCCGACCAGCGGTGCGCGCGCCGGCTCCCGGCGACCGTGCTGCCACGTTCCCTGAGCACGTCGTGCGCCTTGGTCTTCGACAGATGCCACGCCGGCATCAGGCCGAACAGAATGGCGCTTGCGAGGCACGCCGCAACCAGAAACCCGAAGACGTGGAAGTCGATCGGATAGGTCGTCCAATACGGCATGCCGAAGTTCGCTGTCTCCGTCCGGAAGAGATGTACGCCGAACCGCGAGAGCGCGAGTCCAACGACGCTCGCGACTGCCGCCAGCAGGACGCTCTCGACGAGCAACTGGCGGACCAGCCGACCGCGCGACGCGCCCAGCGCCGCTCTGAGCGCAATCTCTCTGGCGCGCCGCGCCGACCGCGCGAGAAGCAGGCTGGCCGCGTTGGCGCAGCCGATGAGGAGAACAAAGAAGGCCGAGCCCATCAGCACGACCGGTTGCGCCTGCCACGGCGAGCCGTAGTAGTGCTCGTTGAGCGGCACGAGCCTGGCCTGTATGCCGGCGTTGGTGTCGGGATAGGCGTCGGCGAGCCGCGCGGCGATGGCGGTCAGCTCCGTTCGCGCCTGCGGGAGCGTCACGCCCTCGGCGAGCCGTCCGACAACCCCGAGAGTTCGTGCGTTGCGTGACTGCGCTGCGAGGCCCGGCATCTGGCCGAGGGGCTGCCAGACGTCGGACTCGACCGGAAACCGGAATCCGGCAGGCATGATACCGATGACCACGGCCGATCCGCCGTTGACGCGTATCGTGCGGCCCACAATCGATGGATCCGCGCCGTACCGAGCAGACCATGGGCCATGACCGAGCAAGACGACGGGCGTGGCGCCGGGCCCCTCGTCTTCGGGCAGAATGCCCCGGCCGAGTGCCGGGCGCTCGCCGAGCAGCGGGAATGCGTTGGCCGTGACGAACGCGCCGCTGAAGCGCTCCGGCGCCCGCTCATCGTCGCCAAGGTTCATCGTCGTCGCTGCGTGCGCGGCGAGGCCCCGCAGCGTGCGCATGCTGTCTCGCCAGTCGAGGTAGTCGACGTACGAGACGGACTGGCGGCGGCCGCGGGCGTCTATCGTGCTCAGTGCCACCACCTCGTCGGGGTCGTCGAAGGGCAGCTCGCGCAGGTTCATGCCGTTCACGATGGTGAACATGGCCGTCGTGGTGGCCATTCCGAGCGCCAGCGCCAGCGCCGCGACGGCCGTGGAATGGCGATCCCTGATCAACATCCGCACGCCGACGCGGACGTCCTGCCAGAGCGCGTCCACGAACGGCAACCCGCGCTGGTCGCGGTAGAGAGCCATCACCTGATCGACGCCACCGAACGCTTTGCGTGCTGCCAGCCGAGCTTCGTGGGGCGACATCCCCTTGGCGATGTGCTCGTCGGCGAGAAGCTCCAAATGCGCTTGGACCTCCTCATCGAGCCGCGCGTCGCGATGACGGTGCAGCAGCAGATCAGACACCCGCGAGGCGAGCATGCGCAGCTTCGTCATAGGACTTCCAGGGCACTACGGCTCGTGCTTCAGCAGCCGGCCTACGATAGACACTGTGCGAGTCCAGAGTTGGGTTTCGGCCTCGAGTTGTCGGCGACCGGCGGCCGTGATCGTGTAGAACCGTGCGCGACGGTTGTTCTCGCTCGTGCCCCACGCACTCTTGATCCAGCCCTTCTGCTCGAGCCGGAGGAGTGCTGGATACACGGTGCCCTGATTGAGGGAAAGGGCACCATTGGAGACCTGCTCGATCCTTCGCGCGATACCGTAGCCGTGGAGCGAACCCATGGCCGCAAGAGTCTTGAGGACCATAAGGTCGAGTGTGCCGTAAGGAACTTCGGCGTCGGAGGGGCTCATCGCGGGCTCCTGTTTAAAGTCAACAGGAGCATGCCATCGCCTCTGTTGAAAGGCAACAGGAAAGTCTAGCGGGGTGTCACGACGCCGGGTGGCTCGAGTGAGGGTCTGCGGCCGTGTTCGGTAGGTGCTCGCTCGATCCGCTCGTCCGACCCGTCGAGCGGCCACCAGCGAAACTGCCAGAGCCAAGCTACATGGCCAGACTGTTGACCTGGGTTCGTCAGCGGACGCGTTACGGCTTATCGTCCCTTGCTGGCGCCTTCGCGATAGCCGCGATCAATGACGACCAGGAGTAGTTGACTGCTTTCGCTTCACTCAAAACGCCGCGGACGATTGGCATGCGCCCGGGTGGAGTGGATTGAACGATCCCCGAGGGGCCGCTAATGGCGTAAGCCAGCAGCTTTTCCGCGAGCAGATTGAGGAAGGCGTCCCCGCGCTCGAGCAGCGCTCGACGCAGTTCGACAGGCCCGCTGAACTCCGTTCCATCAACAATGGTACCGGATACCTTGATGGCGCCCGGACCGTGTTCGGTGCGCCAGCGTCCCAACATGTCAAAGTTCTCCAACCCGTAAGACAGCGCCAGTTGGAACCTGATCCGCAGTGTTCTTCAGAGAATCGAGACACTCCGCTACGCTGCCTGACCGTAGCGACGATGACACGTGTCCGCGCAGGTTCGGGGAACGCGGAGCTAGCGACGGCGGATCATCCACAAGGCGGCCTGGGCCGCCACCCCGACCACCAAGAGAACAAGGATGAAGACGGCGTTAGGGGTTGCAGCCGGCAAGCCCACCAAATCGAGGATGCCCGCTTTAGCCTCCGGAAAGAACCGCTGCATCACAATAAGTACGGCGGTTGCACCCAGAGACGATGTCATGACCCAAACGCTCGAGCGCTGTGCCAAGGTAAGCGACGGTGGATCCGTTCTGAGCGCCGCCATTGGATTCTCCTTGAGTCTGTCGATCATCTCCTGAAGCGTCTTGGCGCCGCGCTTGCTCATCCATGCAATCTGGAATGCCATCAGAACAGCGAGAACAGCTGTTCCCAGTGCGAAAGGCCAACGTTCTGGATGTTCCAGCGTCAACCCAAGCAGGATGAGGCCCATACCAGGCCAGAACGGCACCAAGTACCAGGCCCAGATGTTCTGCAGGAGGTCGCGTTGACGCTCAAGCTCTCCTCGGTGGAACTCAACGCAGGAGCGGACGGCCAAGTCTGCCGGCATCGTCCGTGCCGAGCCGAAGGCGTGCATCTTGTACATCGCATACGCAACACCGGCTACCAGCACGACACCGCCGGCGGCAAGCACGCCATTGGACGCGGTCCATATCCGGGGGAGTACAAACGCCAAAACAACGAGCGCTGCCGCGTACTCACCAATGTTGCGACGGTGAACGCGGCGCTCCAGTATGCGCGAGCGTGTCTGCACAATGTCCAGCGATACGCCCGGCAGGTCGTCCGCCTGGCTTTTCCAGATGCGCCGAAGATCCTCGTCGCGTTCGTCAGGCGTCATGGGGCGCTCCGTGAAATCGTCGGGCCAGGATCTGCTTGATTCGATGCACCTTGGTCGCCACGTTGCCGGGGGACAATCCCACGATCGCAGCGATCGACTGCGCGTCGACTTCTTCGAGGTAGAGAAGAATCACCTGACGATCGAGTGGATCGAGTGACTGTATCAACGCCAGCAAGCGCTCAAGTGCGACCCGACGGTCGACCGCATTCGTGACATCTTCCTCGACCGCAGTCTCCGCAAGCTCGTCAAGTGTGACGAATGTCGGGGTGTTCGCGCGGCGCCGGGTGATCCGAGAAATCGCGGTGTTGTGAGCGACTCGATAGACCCACGTGCGTATCGACGCGCGCCCGGCAAATTGGGCGAAGCTACGCCAGAGGGCGACATGGATGTCCTGCACAAGGTCTCGACGCTTGTCAGGATCTGGCTCGTATCCGCGGGCGAGACGGTAAATGGCCCCCGAGTACTCTGCGGCGGCCCGCTGGTACAGCTCGTCACGGTCCGCCACAGAATCGGCCATCTATTGAGATAGTCGCTCAGGTGGGCAGGTTCTTACGCGCAGGGCCGCCAAAGCCAATCTCGTCCACGTTCGACTGGTCGAAGTTGTACGCGAAGCGGCCGCCGCGCCCCTGAGCCCGGTCGGGCACCATCGACCGAATGAAATGAGGGGGATGGTGGCCCAAACGGCAATGGAACCGTCGGTGAGTAGCCGATGTGGTAGACGGGTTACTAACGAGTAGTCGCC
>CAZNOC010000159.1:0-6609 GCA_964574545.1 uncultured Bifidobacteriaceae bacterium
CGGCCGTGGGTCAACCGGCTCGCCGGCTTCACGCTGGATCTGATGGGGGCGAGTTCGTACTTCTGGAAAGACAAACACAACTACAATCATCACGTCTATACGAACATCCCGCACGAGGACGCCGACATCAATCTGGGCCCCCTCGCGCGCCTGAGCGGCGATCACCAGTGGCGCTGGTGGCACCGCTACCAGCACGTCTACCTGTGGGTGCTCTACATGTTCGTGCACCTTCGGTATCTCTACAGCGACATCCAGCGCCTGGCGTTCGGCAAGAACGACGGCCTGTCGGCGGGCTACCCGAAAGGCGCGGATCTGGCCTGGCTGCTCGGTGGCAAGGCCTTCTTCCTCACGGTCGCGTTTGCCATTCCGCTCACCCAGTATTCCTTCGGGCGCGTCATCGGCGTCTATGTCCTCGTATCGATGACGATGGGGCTGATCTTCAGCGTGGTGTTCCAGCTCGCGCACACCGTGGACGTGGTGGAGCACCCGGCCGCGGGCGAGGCGCACCAGGAATGGGTGGTGCACCAGATTCAGACGACGGCGAATTTCGCCCCGGAGAGCCGGCTGCTGACCTTTCTCCTCGGGGGCCTGAACTACCAGCGCGAGCACCACCTGTTCCCGAAGGTCGCGCACGTGCACTACCCGGCGATTTCCCGCGTCGTGCGCGAAGTGTGTGCCGAGCACGGCGTCCCGTGCCGCGAGAACGCGACCCTGGTGCAAGCCCTCCGATCACACTACCGTTTCGTCAAGAAGATGGGCGCCAGGCCGGCATGGTCGGATGCGCCACTGCCTGCTGTGAACTGACACGGCTGGCCTGGTGGCCCTTGACGCTGCCTGTCCCGGCTTCATAATGGGCCGTGCCATGAGCCGGCCACACTTCGACCCCGTGACGCTCGGCAGCCCGCAGTTCCGATCGGCGACGGCCGGGGCATTCCTCGTTACCGAAGCACGCTTTCCCGGCCGCTTGAACCTTCCTCGACACCTGCACGAGCGCACGGTCCTCGGCGTGACGCTCGGGGGTGAATTCGACTCGGTGATGATGGGATGCACTTACACGTGCCGCCCCGGCACGGTGCACACCGAGCCGGCAGGCGAGCGGCACGCCAACCACTTCCAGCCTGGTGGCACGCGCATTCTGATCCTCCAGCCGGACCCGGCCTGTCACGAGCTGCTGGCGCCGGCGGCGTCCCTACTCGATCGCATCAACCACTTCATGTCCGGGGCCGTGACGGCGCTCGGCCGCCGGCTCGCCGCTGAGCTCCGGCACGAGGATCTCTGGACGCCGCTGGCGATTGAAGGGCTTGCCCTGGAGCTGCTGGCCGAGTCAGCCAGGATCCGCGACCGGCCGGGCGGGGGCGGGCGCCCACCGGCATGGCTCATCCGGGCGTATGAACGGGCCCACGACAGCGCTCCGCGCACGCTGTGCATGGCGGATCTGGCGATGGAAGCCGGGGTCCACCCCGTCCACCTCGCTCGGATGTTCCGACGGTACTACGGGGTATCGGCGGGCGCGGTGGCGCGCCGGGCGCGGCTCGACTGGGCCAGGGACCACCTCGTACGCAGCGACCGATCCATCTCCGCCATCGCGGCCGAGGGCGGCTTCGCCGATCAGAGCCACTTCACCCGGCTCTTTCGCGATGCCTACGGATGCACGCCTGCGGCCTTCCGTCGCGCGCAGGCGCGCTCGCGCCCGGCACCGCTCCCTCCGTGCTGATCCACAGAGATCGGCGCCGGGCGGACGTCGGGCGTGCCGTGGGGAAGCCGTTGCGACGCGAGGGCGAACTGCTACGGTCGAACCACCAGGTTGCCCTTCGTGACCGGCCACGTGCGGGCGTCGTCGTCGGGCCACGGCATCCCGTCGCAGTAGTCCTGCGAGGTGATGAAGCCGGCGTCCCCTTCAAAGCCGACGAACGTCGAGCGATCCGGATCGGAGCGCCCCTGACCGTTGTCCAGCACCCGGAACCAGATGTCGCGGCCTGGCTGCGTGCGCGGCGTGGTGAAGCCCGGATGGTCCGACGTGTTGCGCGTGACGACACCGCCGATCCAGGCTCGCCGGTTCGCCGCGTCCACGCTCAGGCAGGTGACCCGTCCCTGGAACTCGATGGCGAGCCCGTCGAGCGCGGTCGAGTGCGTGAAGTGCCCGACCGCCCCGCCGCCGCCTGTCACAACCGCGTTCATGCCGAACTGGACGGCGATCACGTCGCCCGAGGCCAGGGTGAGCTGGAAGTGCCCGCCGCCGCTTGCCGAGGCCGGACCACCCGGCACCGCGGCCGTGGCGCCACCGACGCTCATGCCGGCGCCCATCGGCAGACCTGCCGGAACGGATGACGGCTGGGTGGGCGTGGAACAGCCAGCCACAAGGCCGGCCAGCATCAGCGTGAAGACAGGCTTACGCATCGGCGTGACTCCTTTCGTGCCACCGGGGGGCGGAGCGCCCACCTCGGTCGCCGCGACGCGCTGGCGCGGCACCACAACCACCGTACGAGAGTGGCGTAACGCGGTCTTGCACGGTAGAAGCGGAATGGCAGGAAAGTAGCGTCGGAAGGCACATCCGATGCACAAGGGCGGCGCCGACCCGTCTGTGGTCGCCCGTTGTCGTCATCCCTCGCGGCCGATCAGCCCGCTGGCACTTGTCGCTTCACATCCTCGAGCCAGCCGAAGACGATCTGCAGGCGGCGGGCGACAACGCCGGGTACGACGGTCTTCACCATCAGGAACCGCTGCCCGTCGGGCGACACATCGTAGGTGGGATGTGCGGAGATGGGCTCGCGGATATACGGGCCCTCGAACAGCCGCCGCGGCTGCCGGGCCACGAACATGGGCTCAGTCTGGACGGGCACGCTCATCATAGCGGTGCCAACCCTGTAGAAAATCTCACCGCCGTCCCGAGACCACTGCGGCTCGCGCCCGCCTCCGCTCGACACGAGGATCTTGGCGCCCGGACCGGGGTACGGTTCCACGTAGACTTCGTCCTCCCCCGTCTCGTCTGAGACGTAGGCGAGCCATCGGCCGTCCGGTGAGAACAGGGGCGACCTTTCACTGAACGCCGTCGCGAGAAACGGCTCGGGTGGACCGCCGTCGAGGGGCAGAACGGCAATGTCGTAGTCCACCCCCTCTCCGTCGAAGCGCTCGATCGCCGCACGCCGGCCGTCGGGCGATACGGACACCGCAGTGAGAAAGTGCGACGGGTCCCGCAGCAGGAGTTCGGTTCGACGGCCGTCCACCTCGGTCCAGCTCAAGCCCGCCCCCTGGGTCGAGTCGAAGATCACCCACCGTCCGTCCGCGCTCCAGACCGGATGCAGATTCGTCTGCTCGACGGTCAGCCGGCGCGTGTTGCCGCGTGCGATCTCGTACAGCCACAGATCCAGCGTATCGATGGTATCGACCACGATCCGAAGCCCGTCGGGTGAGAGCCGGGGGTGCATGTAGGCGCGAGCCGGCATCGGCAGTTCTTCTTCGACGCCGTTGCGGTCCACCCACACGAGTCTCCGATCCGAGATGCGCCCCGCTGGGACGTAGACCAGGGTTCCGTTCTCCGACACGCTGAAGTGGCTTGCGCCCGTCTCCCAGAGTTGTGAGCGGCCGACGCCGTCCAGGACAGGTACCGGGGACCCGCGCATCGAGAGCGTGGCCGGATTGAAAGCGGTGGCCAGCACCGTCGTCCCGCGGGCAAACACGAGGTGGCCCGTCGGCAGGTAGCGCGCGTCCGTGCCCCCCTCGATCAGGATCCGTGGGGCACTGCCGTCAAGGCGCCGGACGACGATGTGCGCGCCGTCCCAGTTCTGTCCCGCGCTCAATTGCGTGTAGAGGAGGGCCGTGCCCCCGGGCAGCAGCTGTGGACTCTGGAATCCCAGCTCCCCGTTTGCCGTGTCAGGCACGACCAGCTGCGCCACGTCGCCGCCCTCCGCGCTCACTTCGAACACGCCGAGACGGCCCTGGCCGAAGACGATGCGGCCGTCCGGCGACCAGTGGGCGCCGTAGAGGGTACGGGCCGCGGCGATCGTGGCCGGCACACCGCCTTCCACAGAGACCTTCTTGAGCCATCCGCCCTGCCAGAATCCGATCCATCGTCCGTCAGGCGAGAAGAAGGGGCTGCGCGCGCCTTCCGTCCCGCCGATCGGCAAGACATCCGGACGATCGACTTCGCGTGCGTGAAGCTGTGTGTTCGTGGCGAAGACGATGCGACCACCATCCGGCGAGATGGCCGCCGGGTGAGACAGCATTGCGAAGCTCTCGCCGGCCGGCAGGGCAATCTCGACGTGGCCCCGCAGCGCCGCCGGGAGGTCGGGCACCGCAGGCCCGAGGCGCGCAAGGCCGATGCCGGCCAGCAGTCCGGCGACGGCAATGCCGAAGCCCCAGGAGAGCAGCGCCATGGGGCTGCGCCGTCCGGCGCCAATCGCCTCGTAAACCGGTGCCGACAGCGCTTCGGTCAGTTCGAAGCCGGCATCGCCGATGTCGCGCAGGCGCCACCTGGGGTCCTTTTCGAGGCAGCGCCGCAACAGGCGATGGATCGACGGCGGCAGGTTCGGTGGCAGTCGGGAGTAGTCGGGGTCGCGCTCGATGACCCGCGCAAGGGTATCGGACGGTGTGACTCCCTCGAACGCACGCTCGCCCGTCAGCAATTCGTACAGCACACACCCAAGGGCCCAGATGTCGGTGCGCTTGTCGACCGCTTCGCCGCGGGCCTGCTCGGGGCTCATGTAGGCAAGCGTGCCGACGATGAAGCCGGTGCGGGTGCTGGCCATCGTGGTGGCCGACGCTGCACGGTCTGGCGTGGCGTCGCCGGCCACCTTCGCCAGGCCGAAGTCCAGCACCTTGACAATGCCGTCGGGAGTGACTTTGACGTTGGCGGGCTTGAGATCGCGGTGGACGATGCCCCTGCTGTGTGCCGCATCGAGGGCGTCGGCGATCTGCCGGGCGATGGGGACCGCCTCCTTGAGCGGGACAGGCCCCTGCGCCAGGCGTTCGGCCAGCGTCGCACCTTCGACGAACTCGAGCACCAGCGCCCGCCTCGCATCAGGTGCCGGCGACCCTCCGGACCCGTCCGCGACTTCGAGATCCTCGATCCCGTGGATCGCGGCGATGTTCGGGTGGTTGAGCGAGGCCAGCAGCCGCGCCTCGCGGTCGAATCGAGCGAGGCGGTCTCTGTCGGAGAGAAAGGCCTCAGGCAGGACCTTGATGGCCACCTCGCGCCCGAGCCTGAGGTCCCTCGCGCGGTAGACCTCCCCCATGCCGCCCGCCCCGGCGCGCGACAGGATCTCGTAGACACCGAATCGGTGGCCGACCAGGGATGCCTCGATGGGCCGGATTGTACGACAGGTGCGCCACGCCGGGATCGGTCGGAACTGCTACCGGCTGAGCGGTGGGGAACGGAACTCGAATTCCAGGAGGTGCGCCGACCCGCGACCCATGTTGCGGAGCGTGCCGACTCGCCGGGTGCCGAGCCATTGCACCGCGCCCGTCTCGAGGACCAGGGCCGGAACGCTCGCTGCGGGACCCCACGCCAGCGCGGCGGGGGACAGGGCGACGAGCAGGCTTGGCTCGCCGCCCGACGTGTCGAGGGTCAGCACGTCGTCGGCGGCCAGGGTCATCCGCGTGATCCGGGCCAATGGATGATCGAGCTCCACCTGCGCGCGCGTGACACCGTCCGCACCCGCGGGCGGGGCAAAGCGGCCGGTGAACGTTGTGGTCGCCCGCGGCTCGGTCTTGAACTCGACACGCAGGAACTCGCTCGGCGCATCACCCAGGTTCTCCACCGAGTGGACCTCGTCGATGCCGCGAAAGACCCGGAACGAGCCGGCCTTCGTCGCCGGGCGTGTCGCTACCGTGTTGTGTCCCCCCACGTGGGTATAGCGCACGGGAGGGCCGTCGTTCAGATACACGTACGCGGACGCCAGCGGCGTGTGGGTGTGCGCCGGCAGCACCTGTCGCGGGCCGTACGTCACGCGGGTCACCCTGACCCAGGCGTTCTCGAACTGCACGCGGTACGTGTCCGGCAGCGCCACCGTCGCCTCCTGCGCGGCGACGACCAGACCCGACAACACGATTCCGACCATCATGCTCGCTCTCATCGGCCTCTCCTTGACCCGCCTGTGTCCGGCACACGCGACCCATGCCAGACGCGTTCGGCCGTGGCGCGTGTCACAGGCATAGACGTGCGTCCCGCGCGAAGGACGCAGCCCCACCCCCAACCCCGTCCCACCCCGATGTATGATTCGGCGGGTCCGCTCTCGTCCACACGTCCAGGGAGATCTCCGTGAGAAAGCTCGTCCTTGTCGCCCTCGTTGCCTCGCTTGTCGCCTGCAGTCGCGAGGCCCCCGTGTCTCCGGAAGTGGCCGCCTGGCAGCAGCAAGCCGCCAACGTGGAGATCATCCGGGACACCTGGGGCATCCCGCACGTGTACGGGAAGACGGACGCCGACACGGTGTTCGGCGTGATGTACGCGCAGGCCGAGGACGACTTCAACCGCGTCGAGACGAACTACCTGCTCTCGATGGGCCGGCTGGCCGAAGCCGAAGGGGAGCGCGAGATCTGGCGCGACCTGCGCATGAAGCTCTTCATCGATCCGGAGGAGATGAAGGGGATGTACGACGAGAGCCCCGAGTGGCT
>CAZNOC010000159.1:6709-9476 GCA_964574545.1 uncultured Bifidobacteriaceae bacterium
ATCGCCATCGCGCCGGCCAACACCGTCAACGGACACGCGCTGCTCCTCATCAATCCGCACACCTCGTTCTACTTCCGTGCCGAGGCGAAGATGGTGAGCGAGGAGGGGCTGAACGCCTACGGCGCGATGACGTGGGGCCAGTTCTTCATCTACCAGGGCTTCAACGACAAGGCCGGCTGGATGCACACGTCGAGCTCCGTGGACAACATCGACGAGTACCTCGAGACCATCGTTCGCAGGGACGACGGCGTGTACTACACGGTCGGCGGCGAGGAGCGGAAGCTGGCGGAGCGCACGGTGACCGTGCCCTACAGGACGGCCGCAGGGACGTCGGAGCGCACCTTCACGGTCTATCGTTCCCACCGCGGCCCGATCGTGCGGCAGGTGGACGGCAAGTGGGTGAGCGTGCGGCTGATGGAGAAGCCGCTCGTGGCGCTCCAGCAGTCGTTCGGCCGCACGAAGGCGGCGGGCATCGACGACTACAAGGAGACGATGGCGCTCTACTCGAACTCGTCGAACAACACGATCTACGCGGATGCGGATGGGAACATCGCCTACTTCCACTCCAACTTCGTCCCGCGCCGGGATCCGGCGTTCGACTGGAGCCAGCCGGTGGACGGCAGCAATCCCGCCACCGAGTGGGGCGAACTCTACACGTTCGACGAAAGCCCCAACAGCGTGAACCCGCCGAACGGCTGGATTCAGAACACCAACAACTGGCCGTACTCCGCCGCCGGCCCCCACAGCCCGAGGGCTGCGGACTACCCGCGGTATGTCGATGCCGGCAGCGAGAATCCGCGCGGCATCAACGCCATGCGGCTGCTCGAGGGCCGCAAGGACTTCACGCTGGACGGGCTCATCGCCACGGCGTACGGCAACGACCTCCCGGCGTTCGACAGCCTGATTCCCGCCCTCGCCCGTGCCTGGGACCGCGCGCCGGCGTCCGATCCCTTCAAGGCCGGCCTGCGCGAGCAGGTCGATATGCTGCGCAAATGGGATCGGAAGTGGGGTGTCGCCTCCGTCGAAACCTCCCTGGCGGTCTTCTGGGGTGAAGAGCTGTGGGTGATGGTGGCGGGTGCGGCGCGCGAGGCCGGCGTTTCAGTGTACGAGTACATGGACCGCCGTGCGACACCCCGGCAACTGCTGCAGGCCCTCGCCGACGCATCGGCGAAGCTCGACGCCGACTTCGGCACGTGGCGGACCGCGTGGGGCGAGATCAACCGCTTCCAGCGGCTGACGTCGAACATCGCCCAGACGTACGATGATGCGCAGCCGAGCCTGCCGGTGGGCTTCACGTCGGGCCGATGGGGGTCACTGGCGTCCTTCGGCGCTCGCGCGGCGGAGAACACGAAGCGGATCTACGGATCGAGCGGCAACAGCTTCGTGGCGGTGGTCGAATTCGGCGATCGGGTGCGCGCCAAGGCGATCACGGCCGGTGGCCAGAGCGGTCACACCAGCTCGCCGCACTTCAGTGACCAGGCGGAGCGCTACACGACGGGTAGCCTGCGCGATGTGTTCTTCTACCGCGAGGAGCTGGAAGGAAACATCGAGCGGCAGTACCGTCCAGGACAGCGGTGATCATCGGGACGGACAACTCAGGGTGGCCGGTGCAAGGCGGCACTCTGCTTCGCGGTTCCGGCCGGCGTCCGTCGTCTGGCACGCCAAGGCCGCCGACAGTTGACGGCGCTGCAACGGTGGGCCGTGGACACCGGAGTCCAGATGCCGAGGTTTAGACGGCGTGGTCACCACAACGGCACCTGGACAGTCGTTTCAGCAACGTACTTCTGGCGCCACCTCACTGTTGCTGCGCCGCGGCCTGTCCCCGTCGGAGCCGATGCTCACGGAAGAACCCCCACATCAGACTCGTGGCATCAATGCTGCTGCTCAGGGGCCCGGCCAGCCATTCCGGTATCGGCTCGCCGCCAGGCCACTGGTGGCCTCCGCCCCGGACGGTGTAGAGCAGGACGGGTGCGTCGTCAGCACAGTCCGTATATTCGATGCGCGTGACATCCGCAGCGACCAGAGATTCGACAGGCTTCGGTCCGCACCGATTCCTTCGAGCCCAGTTCGCCGCCCACGCCGTGACGCTCGGAAACGGCCGGGGAGCGATCGCCACCTTACCGCCGCCGTACGGCACGATTCGATCGCGTGTTCCGTGGAACGCGATCATCGGCACCGGGCTCGAGTCTGTACACCACGTCCACGGCAGTGACTGAGCAGCCGCCACCGCCCCGATCGCGGCAATCCGATCGGACAACGTGCAAGACAACACGAAAGCCATGCCGCCGCCGTTGGACATGCCGTTCGCATAGATCCTCGTCGGGTCGATGTTGTAGGTGGCCTGCAGTGCGTCGATCAACTCAGAGATGAATCTGACATCCGGCATGCTCGATGGCGTTCCTGCGCCTGTCATGAACCAGGTCTTCAGGCCGGCGCCAAGTCCTGCTGGGTACACCACGATGAAGCCGTTCTCATCGGCTACCTTGTTCCATCGGGTGATGTTCATTTGCAGGGCCGGCCAAGTCATGGCGGCGTGGAAGCTGATGACGAGCGGCGTCGGCATGGTGCGATCGTAGCTCTCGGGAACATGGAGCAGATACTCGCGCTGCTCGCCGCCGGAGACGATCGAGCCGTTCGTGTGATTCAGGAAGTAGATCGACACTGCGCCGATCAGCACCACGACCACAGGCACGCCAACGACAAGCAGCACTGCGCCGATGGCCCGCCTTCTGCTTCTCATGGTCACTGATGAACCGGAGACCGTCTA
>CAZNOC010000160.1:0-9428 GCA_964574545.1 uncultured Bifidobacteriaceae bacterium
ATGGCGAAGAGCAGAGTGGTGACGGAGTTCTGGCAGTTCCTCAAGCAGGAGAAGAAGTACTGGCTGATGCCGATCGTTGTCGTCTTCGTCCTGTTCGGCCTCCTGATCGTCTTCTCGCAGTCGAGCGCCGTCGCGCCCTTCATCTACACGTTGTTCTGAGTTCCCTGCGGCCCCGCCGGACCTGCCGGACCTCACGGACCCGTCGGACCTAACGGACCCGTCGAACCCGTCGGACCTGTCTAATGCCCACCCACATCCTCGGCATTTCTGCCTATTACCACGACTCGGCCGCGTGCCTTGTCGTGGATGGGCGCATTGTGGCCGCGGCACAGGAGGAACGCTTCACGCGCAAGAAGCACGACGCCTCCTTCCCCGAGCACGCCGTCGCCTACTGCTTGCGGGAGGCGGGCATCACGACAGCGGAGCTTGACCTGGTGGGCTTCTACGAGAAGCCGCTCGTCAAGTTCGAGCGCCTCCTCGAGACCTACACCTCGTCCGCGCCGCGCGGGTGGCGGTCGTACCTGATGGCGCTGCCGCTCTGGTTGAGCGAGAAGCTCTGGATGGCCGACGACATCGCGGCGGAGCTCGAGGGCTACTCCGGGGAGATCCTGTTCGGCGAGCATCACGAATCCCACGCGGCCTCGGCCTTCTACCCCTCACCGTTCGAGCAGGCCGCCGTCGTCACCATGGACGGCGTCGGCGAGTGGGCCACATCGTCCATCGGCGTGGGCCGCGGGCACGAGCTGGAGATGCTCCGCGAGCTGCGATTCCCACACTCCCTCGGGCTGCTCTATTCGGCCTTTACCTACTACGCAGGGTTCAAGGTCAACTCCGGCGAGTACAAGGTGATGGGCCTCGCGCCCTACGGGGAGCCGAAGTACGTCCAGGCCATCAAGGACCACCTCGTCGAGATCCGAGACGATGGCAGCCTCTGGATGAATCAGGAGTACTTCACCTACACGCACGGCCTGACGATGACGGGGACGAAACTGGAGCGGCTGCTGGGCGGCCCCGCGCGGAAGCCTGAGAGCCGCCTGACGCAGCGCGAAATGGACCTGGCCCGATCGATCCAGGACATCACCGAGGAGGTGATGCTCAAGATGACGGGCTTCGCGCACCGCGAGAGCGGCCTGCGCGACCTCTGCCTCGCGGGCGGTGTGGCGCTCAACTGCGTGGGCAACGGCCGCATCCTCCGCGAGGGCCCGTTCGAGCAGGTCTGGATTCAGCCGGCTGCAGGCGATGCCGGCGGTGCGGTCGGGGTCGCGCTCAGCCTGTGGCACCGACACCTGGGAAAGCCGAGGGTCAGCCCTGAGGCCGCGGGCACGTGGGAGCGGCCAGACAAGGTGTCCGCCGCCCAGGTCGAAGTCCGCTCCGGTGACACCTCGCCAACGCTCGCGCAGGACCGGCGCGCGAGCGGAAGCGGGCCGAAGTACGCCGACGGCATGAGCGGTTCGTATCTGGGGCCGAGGTTCACCAACGACGAGATCGCGGCGTTTCTGGAGCGCGGGGGGTATCCGGCGCGGCGGCTGGACGGCGACGCCCTGGCCGACGAAGTGGCGGCGCACCTGGCGGCCGAGAAGGTGGTCGGGCTGCTGCAGGGCCGCATGGAGTTCGGTCCGCGCGCGCTCGGCGGCCGGTCGATCCTCGGCGATCCCCGGTCGCCGAAGATGCAGGCGGTCATGAACGTGAAGATCAAGTTCCGCGAGTCGTTCCGGCCGTTCGCGCCGTCGGTGCTGCGCGATCACGTGGCCGACTGGTTCGAACTCGACGGCGACAGCCCCTACATGCTCCTCGTGGCCGGGGTGCGCGACGACCGCCGCGTCCCGCTCCCGCCCGGCGCCGAGGCGCTCTGGGGCATCGAGAAGCTGAACGTGCCGCGGTCCACCATCCCCGCCGTGACGCACGTGGACTACTCGGCCCGCATCCAGACGACGCGCCCGGAGACGCACGGCCTGTATCACGAGATCATCGCGGCCTTCCATCGCCTGACCGGATGTCCTGTCATCGTGAACACGTCCTTCAACGTCCGAGGCGAGCCTATCGTGTGCACGCCGGAGGACGCCTACCGCTGCTTCATGCGCACCGACATGGACACGCTCGTCCTCGAAAACTACGTCCTCGACAAGACGGCGCAGCCGAAGATGGACGAGGACGAGTCGTGGCGGACGGAGTTCGTGCTTGACTGAGAGCCGGGAGCCGAGAGCCGAAAGCCGAGAGCCGCGCGCGTACGCCGTCCTCTCCGAGCGCCCCGACCGCCTCTCGCGGGCGGCGTACCTCGAACTGTTGATGAACCTCACGCGGCGGGAGATCAAGGGGCGGTACAGCCAGTCGTTCTTTGGCGCCGGGTGGGCCATCGCGCAACCGCTGGCGACGATGGCGGTCTTTACGCTCGTGTTCGCCCGGCTGGGTCAGATGCCGTCCGATGGCGCGCCGTATCCGCTGTTCGCCTACGCCGCGCTCGTGCCGTGGTTCTTCTTCTCGAACTCCGTCAACACGGGCACGATGAGCCTGGTCACGTACCGCAACATCGTGACGAAGACGTACTTCCCGCGCGAGATCGTGCCGCTCGCCCAGGTGGGGTCGCGCATCGTGGACTTCTCCGCCGCGGCCAGCCTGTACGTATTGCTGATGGCGTGGTACGGCGTGGGCGTCGGGGCATGGACCGGGCTCGTCCCGGTGTTCCTCATGCTCCTCCTTCTCTTCACGCTGGGCGTGACGCTGCTGACGTCGGCCATCAACGTCTTCTACCGGGACGTGAACCCGGTCGTGCAGATTGGCCTGCAGCTGTGGCTGTACCTGACTCCGGTCGCGTATCCGCTGTCGGCTGTGCCCGAGCAGTACCGGCTCTTCTTCCTGTTGAACCCGCTGACCGGCGTGATCGAGGGGCTGCGTGCGGTGCTCCTCTTCGGCCGCCAGCCCGACTGGCAGGTCGTCGGCATCTCCGCCGCCCTCATCATCACCCTCTTCGCCGTGGCGCTGCTGTTCTTCAAGAAGACCGACAAGTACTTCGCGGACGTGATCTGAGACGGACAAGACGTACAAACACGAAGCACACGAAGGCCACGAAGACGCACGGAAAGCCATTCCTAACGATCCGGTTCCCAACCGATCCCTGAATCGAAGTGTTCTTCTTTTCGTGCGTGCTTCGTGGCCTTCGTGACCTTCGTGTTTGTACGTGACGTGATCGAATGTCGATAGCGATTCAGCTCGAGAGCGCGAGCAAACGGTATCGCACCGGGCGGTCGCGTACGCTCGTGGATCTCGTGGCGTCGACTGTCAGCGAGTGGCGGGGGCGGACGACCGAGGTGCACAGCGCGACGCGCGGGAAGATCGACTCGACGGTCCACGCGCTGCGCGACGTGTCGTTCGAGGTGCCCCGGGGAGCGGGCGTCGGGATCATCGGCCGGAACGGAGCGGGCAAGACGACGCTGCTGAAGCTGATTTCGCGGGTGACGTGGCCGACGAGCGGCAAGGTGCGCGTGGCCGGCCATGTGGTGTCGCTCATCGAGCTGGGTGCCGGGTTCCACCCGGAGCTGACCGGCCGCGAGAACGTCTACCTGGGCGCGGGGCTGTTCGGGCTCACCCGCAAGGAAATCGACCGGCAGTTCGATGCGATCGTGCAGTTCGCCGATGTCGAGCGCCTGATCGATACCCCCATGAAGCGGTACTCGTCGGGCCTCTACGCGCGCCTGGGCTTCAGCGTGGCCATCCACAGCCGGCCCGACATCGTGCTGGTGGACGAAGTGCTGGCGGTGGGCGACGCGACGTTTCGCCGCCGGGCACTCGAGGCCCTGCGGCAGCTCATCACCGACGGCAAGACCGTGCTCTTCATCTCGCACGACATGTGGAACGTGCGGCGGCTCTGCACGCAGATTCTCTGGATGGAGGACGGCCGCGTCCGCGCCTACGGTCCGGCGGGCGAGATTGCCGAGCGCTACATGAACGAGGTCAACCTGCAGGCGATGGCCAACCAGGCCACGACCCTGCAGAGCCACCGGGGCGGTACGGGCGAGGTGCGTCTGGAGTCGGTGGAGCTCACCGACGCGCATGGTGCGCCGCTTGGCCGGCTCGGTATGGGCGACACGCTCGTGGTACGCGCCACCTACCATGCGTCACAGCGCGTGGAGCGCCCCGTATTCCAGCTGGCGCTCGTGGATGTGGATACCGGTGTGGTGATCACCACCGCCAGCTCGCTGCTGACGAACGGACCGGCGGTTGTCGAGGGCCCGGGCGGGTTCGAGTGCCGCTTCCCGCGTCTGCCCCTCCGCCCGAGGCAGTACGTGCTGCGCCTGGCCATCATGGACCAGTTCCAGCTCGCGTCGTACGACCTCATCACGGCGGGGCCGCGCTTTGCCGTCACCGGGCACGGCACGGGCGTGGACAGCCTCGCGGACGAGCAGGAGGGCCTCGTCGCGTTGCCCTTCGAGTTTGCCTATGTCGGCGACCGGCCGGCGGGGACGCGCGCGTGACGGGAAGCGGCCGATCCGTGTTCGTGTCGGTGCCCCACGGTACCAGCGCCGGCAACATGCTGCGCACGGGCGGGTTGCTCGACCGTCTGCGGGAGTTCGACCCGGCGCTTCGGATCGTGCTGCTGTCGCCGCTCGTCAACGACGCCGCGTTCGTCCGCGAGTTCGAGCGGCCCGGGATGGAGCTCGTGGACCTGCCGCCGCACCGGCCCGGCCCTCTGGAAGCCCGCCTGCTGACGCTCGTGCAGGCCAGCTTCCTCAGCCGCGGGGGCACCGAGTCGGTTCGGATTCGGATGCAGGAAGCGCGGGCCAACGGCATCATCCGGTGGATTGGCCTCAAGTCCGTGTTGGGCCGGCTGCTCACCACGCCGCTTTCGCCGCACGGGTCGCCCTACGCGCTCTCGGACCGGCTCGTGTCGCACCCGGCGTTCGACCGCCTGTTCGAGACGCACGATCCCGTCCTCGTGATCGCCGCCAACCCCGGACTGGTGTTCGCGGAGGTGCCGCTGCTGCGGACGGCGCGCCGCCGCGGCGTCCGCAGCCTGGTGATCGACGCGAGCTGGGACAACTTCACCAACAAGCTGCTGCCCGTCCGGCAGGCCGACCGCCTCGTCGTCTGGAACGACCTCATCAAGGAGCAGGCGATCACCCTGCACGGGTACCGGCCCGAGGCGATTCGTGTCACCGGGGCGCCGCAGTTCGATCCGCACTTCCGTCCGCACGTCCGTACGCCGCGCGTGGAGTTCTTCCGCCGCGTGGGCGCCGACCCGGCGCGCAAGCTCGTCGTGCTGACCACCACCCCCGCGTCCCTCTATCCGCACCATGCCCACGTGCTGCGGGCGCTGTCGGCGGCAATCGCGGACGGGACGCTCGGCGACGCGCAGGTGCTGGTCCGGCTGCACCCGCGCGACGAGGTGGAGGCATACCGCGAGTTCGAGAACGACGTGCACGTCCTGGTCGAGAAGCCGTTTCGCGACAGCGTGGCCGTGGCGGACGGGCTGGCCATCGACGTGATGCCCGAACACCAGCGCCACCTCGGAGACACGCTGCACCATGCCGATGTCGTCGTGAACGTCGCCTCGACGATCAGCATCGAAGCCTGCATCTTCGACACCCCCGTGGTGAATATCGGCTTCGACGGCCCGGAGCCGGCGCCGTATGTCCGGTCGGCGAAGCGGTACTACGCCTTCACGCACTACGCGAACATCACCGCGCGTGACGCTGTGCGCGTGTCCTGGACGCCAGGCGAGATGATCGACTGGATCCGGCGCTACCTTGACGACCCGTCGCTCGATCGCGCCGGACGCCGCCAGGTCGTCCTGGACCAGTGCCAGTTCACCGACGGCCAGTCGGCCGCCCGCGTCGTGGCGGCGGTGCTGGACGAACTCGGCGAGGTGCGGGGCCGCGCGGCCGCATGAGGATCTGCCATGTCGCGCCCGAACTGCTGCCCGTCCCGCCCGCCCGCGGCGGCGCCATCGAGCGCTGGATCCGCGACGCCGCGGTCCGGCTCGTGGCGCGCGGGCACGAGGTGCACGTCGTGTCACGCGATCACGGGGACGGTGCGCCCGAGCGTGTCCTCGACGGCGTCCGCTATCACTTCGTCCGGATCCCCGCGGCCCTCGAGCAGGGCCTGCCCGCGGCGGTGCTGCGGGGCCTCTGGTACTACCTGGGCGCCCGGCGTCGTCTCACCCGCATCGCGCCGGACATCGTCCATCACCACAGCCGCCCCGCAGGCCTGTGGCTGAGCCTCGCCGGCGGGGCGCCCGCGACGCACGTGATCTCGCTGCACAGCATGGAGTACGGCTGGAGCTTCGGCTACCGCGGATGGGACCGCCCGCTGTGCGCGCGCGGGTTGAAGGCGGCCGCCCGTGTGCTGTGCGTGTCGGACTTCATCAGGCGGCACACGCTGGAGCGCCATCCGGCGCTCGGCGACACGGCGACCACGCTGTACAACGGCGTCGATGGCGCGACCTTCACCCCCGCGTCGGGCGACGCCTCCGGATCGCGGCCTCCACGCATCCTCTATGTCGGTCGCGTGGAGGCGCGCAAGGGCGTGCACGTCCTGGTGGACGCGTTCGAGCGCATCATCAGCCCGCAGCGGCCGGACGCCACCCTTCGCATCGTCGGACCGCATTCCTACTGGGACATGGAGCCGTCCGCGTACTACCGGGAGCTGGCCGCACGCTGCGAGGCGCATCCGCGCATCGAGCTTGCGGGTCCGACCTACGTGGACGGCGAACTGGCGGCCGTGTATCGCGATGCCGACGTGAGCGTGGTGCCGTCGGTGTTTCCCGAGGCGCTGGGGCTGACGGCGCTCGAGGCGCAGGCGTCGGGCGTGCCCGTCGTGGTGTCGGATGCCGGCGGCCTCCCGGAAACCGTGTTGCCCGGCACGAGCGGGCTCGTCTTCGACAACGGCAGCGTCGAGGGGCTGGCGCGCGCAGTGCTCGAGGTGCTGGGCAACGAGGAACGCCGGAAGGGCATGGCCCTGGCCGCCAGGGAGTGGGCGATGGCCCGCTTCTCGTGGGACACGATCGCGTCCGAGCTCGAATCCGTGTATGGCGAGGCGCGGGTTTCAGGAGCCGCGCGGTGAAGGTCGCGCTGCGAGACGATGACACGTCGTACTTCACGGCGCCCGAACGGCTCGAGGCCGTGTATCACGACGTGTGGGACCAACTGCCGGTGTGCCTGGCCGTCGTGCCTCGCGCGGCAGGCTTTCGCGACAAAGCGATCCCCGAGGCCTACTGGAACGCCGGCCGCGCGTTTCCTCTCGACGAGAACGTGGCGCTCGTGGACCGACTGCGGACTCTGGTGGCGGAAGGCCGCGTGACGGTGGCCCAGCACGGCTACACGCACGAGGACTTCGAGGACGGGTACGAGTTCCAGGCGGCGCCCGATCTGGAGGACCGGCTTCAGAAGGGGCGTGCGGAGCTCGAGCATCTCCTGCAGACGCGCATCCAGATCTTCGTGCCGCCGCACAACGCGCTCTCGAAGCGAGGGCTGGCGGCGGTCGGCGATGCGGGATTGAACCTGCTGGGTTCTTTCCTGTCGTTCCGGCCGTCCATGCGCCCATGGGACATGCAGACACCGGCGAACTGGTGGCGTGTGCGTCAGTATCGGACGGCGACGGGTCGAGGGAAGGCGGACGCGTTCGTGTATCCGCATGTCCTGCGGTATCGACGCCATGCGGAGTTCGCGTGCCACAGTCTCATCCCCGGCACGACTACCGAAGCGCTCGTGCGCGGCTTCGATGAGGCGCGCGCCGACGGCGGGCACTTCTGCCTGGCCACGCACTACTGGGAAGTGGACGACACGTTGAAGGGGGTTCTGCTGCGCTTCCTCGATCACGCGCGGCGGCATCCTGATGTGTCCTTCGTTCGGGCCGAAGCGCTCTTCGAGCCGGACGATGGCGGAGGCGTGCGATCGTGAGCGACTGGATCGGCCACCCCGTGCTTGTGATCGGAGGCCTCGGGTTCATCGGCGTCAACCTCACCGCGCGCTTGGTGGCCGAGGGCGCGCACGTGACGGTGCTCACCCCTGCGCGCGCGCGGCATGCCGACCAGGCACGTGCGTTCGAGTCCCGTGGTGTGCGTATCGTCGAAGGCGATCTGCGGGACCAGGACACTGCGGCAAGCGTCGTCACCGGCCAGGCAGTCGTCTTCAACCTGTCGGGCCAGTCGGGCGCCGTGCGCAGCATGGAGGACCCCTGGACGGATCTCGACGTGAACCTGCGTGGCACGCTGGCGCTGCTCGAAGCGTTGCGGCGCGCGAATCCGGACGCCGCGCTCGTGCTCACGGGGTCCCGCCTCCAGTACGGCCGCCAGGCCGCCATGCCGGTGGCAGAGGATGCGGCGCCGGCGCCGCTGAGCCTGCACGGCGTCCACAAGCAGACCGTGGAGGAGTATGCGCGTCTCTTCGGCCGGCTGTTTGGCCTTCGCAGCGCCACGGCGCGCATCACGAATCCCTACGGACCGGGACAACCGCGAGGGCGTACCGCCTACGGCGTGATCAACCGGCTCGTGCATCAGGCGCTGGCCGGCGAGACGCTGGCGATCTACGGCGACGGCGCGCAACTTCGCGACTACGTGCACGTGGACGACGTCGTGTCGGGGCTGCTGGCGTTGTCCGAGGCAGCGACCGCGGAGGGGCGGGCGTACAACGTCGCGAGCGGTGTGGGCACGCGCCTCGCCGACGTCGTCGCGGCGATCGTCGAGGTGGCCGGCAGCGGCCGAGTCGAGCATGTGGACTGGCCACCGCTGGCAGCGCAGGTCGAAACAGGCGACTTCGTTGCCGACATCACCCGGATGCGTGAGGAACTCGGCTGGTCACCGACCATCGAGCTCCGTCGCGGCCTCGAGCAGACAGTGGACCACTATCGCGCCATGGCGTTATGACGAATCCGCAGATTGCGCAGATTGCGCGGATTCCACAGGCGGCGACGACAGCTCCGTGTGCCTCGCGCCGCCGGTCAACGACCGGCGGCGTTGGCATGGTCGGGCGCGCAGCACGAGAGCCCCACATCCGGGATTCGATCGGCTCTCGTGCTGCGCGCCCGGCCATGCCACTGGCGGCCTCTGGCCGCCGCGAGGCCCGGTGGCCGTGACGCCAATCCGCGTCATCTGCGTAATCTGTGGACCCCTTTCCTGCACGCCGTGCGCAGCCTGACCCCCGGCACCGCGCGCGTCGTCTATCTGTCGCACGCGTTCATGGTCGGTGGCGCCGAAGAGATGGTGCTGAACCTGGTGCGGCACCTGCCGTCGCGGTTCGAGGCGCACGTCTGCTGCATGTTCGAAGCCGGGCCCATCGGCCGGGAGATTCAGAAGACGGGCGTGTCGTTCTCGGAACTGGGTCTATCGCCGGGCCTGCGGCGGCCCTTCGACCTCTTCCGCCTGCGCAACCACTTGCGCGAGCTCGCACCGCAGATCGTGCACACGTTCCTGCTCCCGGCCAGCCTCTACGGACGCG
>CAZNOC010000161.1:0-3255 GCA_964574545.1 uncultured Bifidobacteriaceae bacterium
GAGAAGAACGTGACGCTCGCCGTGGCCCGCCGCCTGCGCACGCTGATCGAAACACGGCTCGGACTCCGAGTGCTCCTGACACGGGATGGCGACCAGACGCTCGGACTCGACGAACGCGCAGCGCTGGCCAACAACAACCGAGCCGATCTCTTCATCAGCATTCACGCCAACGCCGCCGTTCGTGAGTCGATGCGAGGCGCCGAGGTCTACTACCTCAGCCTGGATCGCGCCAACCGCGAGGCCCAGCGGATGGCCGAGGGCAGCGACACGCGCCTTCCCGCGCTCGGCGGCGGCACGCGGTCCATCGACCTCATCCTCTGGGAAGCCGCGCAGGCGAGGCACCTGCAGCAGTCGGCCACACTCGCCGCCTTTGCGGAACAGGCCCTTCGGACCCGCGTCGAGATGAGCCCGAACGCCGTCCAGCAGGCGCCGTTCCGCGTCCTCGTGGGCGCCAACATGCCGGCCGTGCTGGTCGAAATCGGATACCTGTCCAACGGCGAGCAGGAGCAGGCGCTCGGCTCCGGCGCCTTCCAGGATCGGGTGGCGCAATCGCTGTACGACGCCATCGCGCGCTTCCGCGAGCACGTCGAGCGGGCGGCTGCCTCGCAGGACCCCGCGCCCCGCCCATGACGACCCGCCAGATCGTGATCGGCATCGTCGTGGCCATCGCCGCCGTGGGGTTTGGCTGGTCGCTGTTTTCCGCCCTCGAGCGCTGGCTCCAGTCGCCGCCGGCCGTCGTCGAGGGCGAGGACGCCACGCCAGCCTCGCCGGCCACCGGGAGCGGTGAGGGAGTGGCGCGCATCAAGGTGACGCTCTTCTACGCGTCCGCGGACGGACTCGGCCTGCAGGGCGTGGAGTACGAGGTGCCGCTGGCCGGAAGCCCGGTCGAGCAGGCACGCGAGATCATCGAGGCGCAGCTCCGCACGCGTCCCGAGCCTCCGCTGATGCCGACGATTCCAGAGGGGGTGACGCTGCGCGGCGTCTACTTGTCAGAGCGCCAGGATGCGTTCGTCGATTTCGACGCTGCGCTCCGCACCGCGCACCCGGGCGGATCGATGCACGAGCTGTTCACCGTCTACACGATCGTGAATGCGATCGCCGTGAACCTGCCCACGGTGCCCGCGGTGCAGATCCTCATCGACGGGCGCGAGGTGGACACGCTGGCCGGGCACGTGGATCTTCGCCGCCCTCTCGCACGCAACGACGGCATCGTCATCGACTGATGCTCGCGTTCGCGCGCGCGACGCGCGCTACAATGGCGGCATGAGAGATCGCGCGCCGAACGAACTTCGCCCCACCCGCTTCACGCCACACTATCTGACGCATGCCGAAGGCTCGGTGCTGATCGAGGTGGGTGACACGCGCGTCATCTGCGCCGCGAGCATCGAGGAACGCGTGCCTCCGTTCCTCAGGGGCACCGGCAAGGGTTGGGTGACGGCCGAGTACGGCATGCTCCCGCGCGCCACGACCACGCGCACGACGCGCGAGGCGTCGCAGGGGAAGGTCGGCGGACGCACGATGGAGATCCAGCGGTTGATCGGGCGATCGATGCGCTCGGTGGTCAGGCTCGATCAGCTCGGCGAGCGCACCATCTGGCTCGACTGCGATGTCGTCCAGGCCGACGGCGGCACACGGACGGCGTCGATCACGGGCGCCTTCGTGGCGCTGGTGCTCGCGCTGGGGCGCCTGCGCGAACGCGAGGTGCTGCGCGCGATTCCGGTCGGCGACTACGTCGCCGCCACCAGCGTCGGCATTGTCGGCGGGATGCCGCTGCTGGATCTGGCCTACGAGGAGGACTCGAAGGCCGAGGTGGACATGAACATCGTGAAGACCGGCGACGGCCGGTTCATCGAGATCCAGGGCACGGCCGAGTCCGAACCCTTCGGCACGGACGCGCTGGCCGGGCTCCTCGACCTGGCCGATCAGGGCATCCGTCGCCTGATCGACGAGCAGCGCGCGATCGTCGGCGCCATCCTCGGGCGGTAGCCGGTTCGCGATGACCCTCCTTCTCGCGACCACCAACCCGAACAAGATCCGGGAGATCCGCCACCTGCTGGGGCCCACGGGCGTGACCCTCCAGGACCTGAGCCTCTTCGACCCGATCGCCGAGCCGGAGGAGACCGGCACGACCTTCGAAGAGAACGCACGGCTGAAGGCGCGGTACTACGCGGCGCACACGGGCATGCTGACGACGGCCGAGGATTCGGGACTGGAGATCGACGCGCTTGGAGGGGAGCCCGGCGTGCGGTCGGCGCGCTTCCTCGGGCCCGACGCCACCTACCCCGAGCGCTTTGTGGAGATCGAACGACGCCTGGCGGGCGTGCCGGTCGAACGGCGCACGGCCCGCTTCGTGTGCGCGGTGGCTGTCGTGGAGGACGGCGCCGTGGTGTTCGAAACGCGAGGGACCGTCGAGGGCCTGATCGCTACCTCTCCGGCAGGTACGGGCGGATTCGGCTACGACCCCATCTTCTACCATCCGCCGCTCGGCATGACGCTCGCGCAGGCCGGTAACGAGAAGGCCGCGGTCAGCCATCGCGGCGAGGCGTTCCGCCGCCTGGCCGGCTGGCTGGCGACGAGGCGATAGCCTCCCCGCCACCCCGGGGCCACCCTCGCCACCGCATCCACGTCCCGCGGCTGCGGGGCCGCAATGATTTACACCACCGCAACCTGAGTACGCTAATTTCCCAACGCACAGGCCGGGAACAACCCGGCTGACCGTGGACGTTCAATTCCCGTGAGGACGCTATGCGCCTGACCCGCCGCATCCCCTTTTCGCTCCGCGTGCTTGCGGCGCTCGCCCTCGGCCTGGTTGCGCAATCGAGCTGGGCGCCGATCCCGTCGGTGCTGTCGGCGCAGGGCAGCACGTCGCTCGTGATCAGCCAGGTCTACGGAGGTGGCGGCAACAGCGGCGCCACGTTGACGCACGACTTCATCGAGATCTTCAACCCGACCTCCACGCCGGTGGATGTGACCGGCTGGTCGGTGCAGTACGCATCGGCGGCCGGAACGACCTGGCAGGTGACGGCGCTCGCCGGCATCGTCCAGCCGGGGCGGTACTTCCTGGTGCAGCAGGCGCAAGGCGCTGGTGGAACGACGCCGCTGCCGATGGCGGACGCCGTCGGCAGCATCCCGATGAGCGCCACGAACGGCAAGGTGGCGCTTGTCGCGTCGAGCCTCCCGCTGGCCGGAAGCTGCCCCCTGGGCGGCACGGTGGACTTCGTGGGCTTCGGTTCGGCGAACTGCTTCGAAGGCGCG
>CAZNOC010000161.1:3355-8052 GCA_964574545.1 uncultured Bifidobacteriaceae bacterium
GGGCGGCACGGTGGACTTCGTGGGCTTCGGTTCGGCGAACTGCTTCGAAGGCGCGGGAGCCGCGCCGGTGCTGAGCAACACGACGGCCGCGCTGCGCGCGGGAAATGGCTGCGTCGATGGGGACAACAACACCGCCGACTTCGCCACCGGCGCCCCCGCCCCACGCAACAGCGTGTCGGCGGCGCAATCGTGCGCTCCGCCCACGGCCGTCATCAGCCAGGTCTACGGCGGCGGCGGCAACGCGGGGGCCCAGTTCACGAACGACTTCATCGAGATCTTCAACCCGGGTCCGGCCGCCGTGCCGATCAACGGCTGGTCGGTGCAGTACGCCTCGTCTGCCGGGAGCACCTGGCAGGTCACGCCGCTGGCCGGCGTGGTCCCGGCGGGCGGCTACCATCTGGTGCAGCTCGCGGCAGGCGCCGGCGGCACCATTCCCTTGCCCGTCCCGGACAGCGTGGGCACCACCAACATGGCGGCCACCAGCGGAAAGGTGGCGCTCGTCGCGTCCACCGCATCGCTGGCGGGTGCGTGCCCGGCAAGCCCGGACCTGCTCGACATCGTGGGCTACGGCGCGGCGAACTGCTTCGAGGGCGCGTCGGCGGCGCCCACGCTCAGCAACACGACCGCTGCCTTCCGGCTCCGGGATGGGTGTGTCGACACCGACGACAATGGCGCCGACTTCTTCAGCGACCTCGCCGGCCCCCGCAACAGCGCGGCGCCGTTGCGCGACTGCACCGTGGATCCAACCCCGTTCGTGCTGATCAACGAAATCCAGGGCCCCGGCGCCACGTCCCCCTATAACGGCGAGGTCGTGTCCACGCAGGGGGTCGTCACGGGCGTGCGCATCAACGGCTTCTACCTGCAGTCGATTCCCGAGGACGAGGATGGCGACCCGCAGACCTCGGAAGGCCTTCTCGTCTTCACGGGCACGGGGAATGTGCCACCCCTTGCGCAGGTCGGTCATGTGCTGCGCCTCCGCGGCCGCGTGACGGAGTTCGCCCGCGCCAACGCCGAGTCCGTCACCGAGCTCACGAGCATCTCCGGTGTGGAGTTGCTCCGCGAGGACGAGCCCCTGCCCGCGCCTGTCCCGGTGACGCGTGCGGACCTGACCCCGGACGGCGGCCTGCTCCAGCTCGAACACCTCGAAGGCATGCGCATCTCGATGGGCACGCTGGTGGCGGTGTCGCCCACCCTCGGCAGCACCAACGAGCAGCAGTCGATCGGCACCGACAACGGTATCTTCTTCGCCGTGCTCGAGGGCGAGCACCGGCCCTTCCGCGAGGCGGGCATCCAGGCGCCCGCCGTGCCTCCCGCGTGTGCGGCGGGTGCCCCCTGCAGCATCCCGGTGTTCGACGCGAACCCCGAACGCGTCCGGGTGGACAGCCGCGGTCAGGTCGGCGCTCAACTGCTGACGGTCACGACCGGCGCGCGTGTCGCGGGATTGACGGGCGTGCTCGACTACGACTTCGGCACCTGGACCGTCGTACCCGACCCGCAACCGGCGCTCCTGGTGACGGACCTTGCGGCGCCGGTGCCCGCCCCGGTGCCGGCCACCGAACAGTTCACGGTCGCCTCGTTCAACATGGAACGGCTGTTCGACACCGAGGCGCCCGGGCCGATCGTCACGCCGGAGGCGCTCGGTCGCCGGCTGGCGAAGGCATCGCTCATCATTCGCCACTACCTGCATCTGCCGGACATCATCGGGGTGCAGGAAGTCGAGAACATCGCCGTCCTCGAGGCGTTGGCGACGCATGTCAACGCCGACGCGCTGGCCACCGGGGGCGACGATCCGGGCTACCGCGCGTTCCTCGAGGAGGGCAACGACGTCGGGGGCATCGACGTGGGCTTCCTCGTGCGCGCACGGGTCACGGTGCACGACATCGTCCAGTGGGGCGCGGATGCGACGTACATCAATCCCCTGACCGGTCAGCCGGAACTGCTCAATGACCGTCCGTCGCTCTCGCTCCGTGGGACGGTGACGGGACCCGCACACCGCCTGCCGGCAGACGTCATCGTCGTCAACAGCCACCTGCGGTCGCTGCTTGGCATGGACGAGGAACCTGGGGGCGCGCGCGTCCGCGCCAAGAGAGCCGCACAGGCCGAGTATCTGGCGGGCGTGCTTCAGCAGCTTCAGTCCGCGCACCCGGACGTGCCGCTGCTGTCGATCGGTGACTACAACGCCTTCGAGGTCAACGACGGCTACGTGGACGTGCTGGGCACGGTCATCGGCGCGCCGGCACCACCCACCGACGTGGTGCTCGCGTCACCGGATCTGGTCGATCCCGACTTCCTGAATGCGGCGGACCTGCTGCCCGCGGTCCACCGCTACTCCTACGTGTTCGACGGCAGCGCTCAATCGCTCGACCACATCCTGTATTCGGCGAGCGCGGCCCCGTTCGTGGCAGGGTTCGGGCACGCGCGCGTCAACGCGGACTTCCCCGTGAGCTACAAGGGTGACGGCACACGGCCGGAGCGGTTCTCCGATCACGACCCGGCGCTGGCGTCGTTCTGGTTCCCGGCCGATACCGTGCCTCCGACGATCCATCAGGTGACCGCGAGCGAGACGATGCTCTGGCCGCCGAACCATCAGATGGTCCCGGTTACCTTCGAGGTGATCGCGACCGACAACTGGTCGCTGGTCACCTGCAGCGTGACCGATGTCTCCAGCTCCGAACCGGTGATCGGCAGGGGCGCCGGCCGCACCTCTCCCGACTGGACCATCGACGGGCCGCTGGCCGTGAGCCTTCGCGCCGAGAGAGAAGGCGGGGGCAACGGCCGTGTGTATACCGTCGCCATCTCCTGCAGCGACGAGGCCGGGAACACGACGGCCGCCTCGACGACCGTGATCGTGGCCCACGATCGGAGATCGGGGCGCTGACGGCGGGCGGCCAGGGCGCGGAGCCGATCCGCGCCCGGCCTCCATCACCGGACGGATGCTGCCCATGAGGCACGCCGACGCTGACTTCCATGCCTGAACGGCCCTCCGGTGAGGTAAGCTGACCGCGACTTGTCGATCAGGCTCATCCACCGCGAAGAGGGCAATGCTTCAGGAAGAACGCTCCGAGCGCAGCCGCACCGTCATTCTTGATGCCGCCCTTGAGCTGTTCTCGCACCGCGGGTACGGGGCCACCAGCATCCGTGACATCGCGGGTGCGGCGCGGGTATCCACCGGCAGCGTCTATCATCACTTCAAGGACAAGGAAGCGATCTTCCAGTCGCTGCTGGATCAGTTCTGGACCGCCAGCAGCCAGCCCGACTTCCCCCTGAACCGCGCGCTCGAAGCCGGGGCCTTCCCCGACGACCTGCTGGCGTTCGCCGCCGCCGCGCGCGAGGTCATCACCGGGTGGCGCCCGCACGTCGCGCTTATCTACGTGGACGTCGTCGAGTTCGAGGGGCGCCACATCCACCGCTTCTACGCCGACCTCGCCACGCGCATGGGCCGCATGGTGGAGGAACGGGGCGACGAGATGCGCCTGGCCGCCCGTCTGCGTCCGGGCATCCCGCCGGCGGCTGCCCTGATGATGACGACGCGCGTGTTCATCTACTACTTCGTGGTGGAGCTTCTGTTCGGCGTGCCGAACCACTACGGTATGACCGGCGAGGAAGCCACCGCCGTCATTGCCGACATCCTGAAGCACGGGATGCTGAAGGCCGACGGGTAGGCCTATCGCACTTGCGGCGGCAAGCCGAGCCGTCTGAGTTCGTGCTCGATCGTGGGACGGAGGCCTTCCTCCAGCGACCGCGTCTCGAATTCCAGCACTTGCCGTGCCTTGGCGGATGAGGCCAGGTAGGTCGAGCCGCCCAGCACACGCAGCCCTTCGGCCGTCAGCGACGGCGGCAGCCTCACGACGCGCTCGAGGAGCCCCATGAGCGGCGCCATGGCGTGAAGCACGAATGGCGGGATCGCGGTGAGCGGCGGACGACGTCCCGAGAGGCGCGCGGCGACGCGCACGGCGTCGCGCATCGTGTGTACTGGACCCGTCAGGATGTAGCTCTCGCCGACCTGGCCGCGCTCCATGGCCAGCAGGTGTCCGCGCGCCGTGTCCTCGATGTAGCCCCAGCAGTACGCGGCGCGTCCCGGCACCACCGGCAGCCGCCCGCGCAGGTGGCGCACCCAGAGATCGCGCAGGTCGCTGGTGTCCCCCGGCCCGTAGACGACGCCCGGCTGCACGATCACGAGCGGGAGGCCGGCACGCATGGCTGGCACGGCCACTTCGTAGTGCGCGCGCCACTTCGTCCTGTCGTACTCGCTGTCAAAAGGCCCCGAGAACTGGTAGGACTCGTCCACGACACGGCCTCGCGTGTTCCCGAAGACCGCGACCGTGCTGGTATAGACGCCCTTCGGCACACCGAGTTCGCGCATCGTCTCGAGCACGTGGCGTGTGCCTTCGACGTTGACGGACTCCGCGTCCGCGTTGCGGGCGCCGACCTTGTACCAGGCGGCCACGTGGAACACCCCGTCGGCGCCCTCCATGGGCCGGCGCAGGCTGGCGCGATCGGTGATGTCGCCACGGTGCACCTCCACGCCGAGCGCCTTCAGAAACGCAGCCTTCTCGGGAGCGCGCACGAGCGCTGCCACCTGGTGTCCGCGACTGACGAGTTGCGTGACCAGTTCGCCGCCGATGAAACCCGTTGCCCCGGTGACGAAGTATCGCGGCACTGGAGGCAGACTAACAGAGTGAAGACAGATAGAGAAT
>CAZNOC010000161.1:8152-9375 GCA_964574545.1 uncultured Bifidobacteriaceae bacterium
TCGGGGCGTGGCTCAGCCTGGTAGAGCGTCCGCTTTGGGAGCGGAATGTCGCTGGTTCGAATCCAGTCGCCCCGACCATTTCATCAAAGGCCCACTACCTCACGGTCGCACCCGGTGCAGCGTTCAGCGCGTCTACGGGCGCAGGGTCGCTGGCTTGCCCACCGTAGCCTTGGCGAAGGTGGGTTCAAATCCAGTCGCCCCGACCACTTTCCACAGGGTCCATTCCGGAGACGTGGGCACAGTCAGCGCCACTGGATCGCGACCCGCGCGATCCTCCGGAGGCCGTCACACGCGATCTACCGCGGGCTGGCGGACGCCGGCCTCCCCCACGCGGCGTACAGCGCGGCGACACGCTGGCGTCCGAGCTGCGTATCGGGGCTCTCCTCGCCGTAGCGGGCGTGGAGGATCTCCACCGCTTCGCTCAGCACCGCTTCGGCCTCTTCGAATCGTCCGGTCTGGACCAGGCATGCGCCGAGCGCAGACCCGAGCCGTCCGAGGCGCCCGTGCCCCGGCTCGAAGGTCTTGCGCGTGACGTCGAGCGCGCGGCGCAGAACGGCCTCGGCGTCGCGCCAGTCGCCCATCTCCAGCCGCAGCACGCCAAGACTTTCGAGCGTCTGCGACACCTCGGGATGATTCTCGCCGTACGCGGCGACGCGAATCTCGAGCGCTCGTTCGAACATCGCCAGCGCAGACTGGTGGTCGCCCATCGCCTGATGCAACTTGCCGAGGTTCTCGGTCGGATAGGCCACTCCTGCGTGGTTCGCGCCAAGTGCCTTCGACTGCACGGCGATCGCGCGTTCGAACAACGCGCGCGCTTCATCGTTCATCTTCATGTCCGCGTACAGGTTCGCCAGTCCATTCGTGAACGTCGCGGTGCTGCGATGGTCCGGCCCGAGCGTCGCCTCGACTATGGCGAGCGCCCGCTCGAGGCGCGGCCGTGCGCCTGCCAAGTCGCCCGACTTGCGCTGCACGTCGGCGAGGTTGCCGAGCGCGAGCGCGACGAGATAGTGATCAGTGCCCAGGTTTCGCTCGCGAATGGCGATCACCCGTTCCAGCGCGTCACGGGCCTCGTCGAGATTCCACGCCGTGATATGCACCAACGCCAGGTTGTTCAGATCCTGAGCGATGGTGTCGTGCCACGGATCGAGGGTGGCCGTGTGGATCGCCAGCGCGCGCTCGAGCAGCGTGCGTGCTTCGTCGTGCCGCCCGCGCGCGAGTTGGAG
>CAZNOC010000162.1:0-9374 GCA_964574545.1 uncultured Bifidobacteriaceae bacterium
ACCGGCTCCAGACCGTGAGCTACGGCGAGGAGCGGCCCAAGCACGACAACGCCCGTGAGGAAACGCGCCGGCTCAACCGCCGCACGGCCCTCACGATCCGCCTGCAGTAGACGGCGGCCACGCAGACACCGCAGGGGCGGGGGTTTCATTGAAACCCCCGCCCTTTTGCTTGCTCCCCCGAACGCTCTCCCCTGATCACGTACAAATGATCACGTACAAACACGAAGCACACGAAGCACACGAAGACGCACGACGCATCTCTAGGGGCTCACGACTGTCAAGCAGCCGTCAGTCCTTGATGCTGCTCTAGGCTCCCTGAAGAATGTTTCTTCGTGCGTCCTTCGTCTCTTCGTGTGCTTCGTGTTTGTCCGTGATCAGTAGGACTTGGCGAACCAGGCGCTGACCGTGGCCGGCTGCCCGCACTTCAGACAGGGCGCCGTGGGCGCGGGCGTGTCGAACGGGATGTTGCGGATCGTGGCCTGCGTCTCGGCCTTGATGGCGGCTTCGCACGCGTCGGACTCGCACCACGGCGCAATCACGAACCCGGGACGGCCTTCCATGATGCCCTGGAACTCCTCGTACGAGTCGGTCGAGGACGTGTGCGCCTCGCGGAACTGCCGCGCGCGGTCGAGCAGGTTGGCCTGAACCTCGTCGAGCAGCGCGATCACCGCGGCCGGCAGCCCATCCATCGGGATCGACTGCTTGGCCCGGGTGTCGCGGCGCGCCGCGAACACCGACGCCTTCTCGATGTCCTTGGGCCCGATCTCGAGGCGCAGCGGCACCCCTCGCATCTCGTATTCCGCGAACTTCCACCCGGGCGTCTGGCTCTCGTCGGCGTCGAGGCGCACACGGATGCCGGCCGCGGCAAGCTGATCGCGGATCTCCTGGCACTTCGGCAGGACCGTTTCCTGCCAGTTGCCACGCGGGATCGGCACGATCACCACCTGCCAGGGCGCCACCCGCGGAGGCAGGATCAAACCGCTGTCGTCGCCGTGGGTCATGATGACGCCGCCAATGAGCCGCGTCGAGACTCCCCATGACGTCGTCCAGACGTGCTGCAGCGTCTTGTCGCGTCCCTGGAACTGGATCTCGAATGCCTTGGCGAAGTTCTGGCCGAGGTTATGGGACGTGCCGGCCTGCAGCGCGCGGCCGTCACCCATCAGCGCCTCGATCGAGTACGTCCGTGACGCGCCAGCGAACTTCTCGCTGGAGCTCTTCCGGCCGTCCACGACGGGCATCGCCAGGACGTTCTCGGCGAACTCCTTGTAGAGCGCAAGGATCTTCCGCGTCTCTTCCTCGGCCTCGTCTTCGGTCTCGTGCGCCGTGTGGCCTTCCTGCCAGAGAAACTCCGTCGTCCGGAGAAACGGCCGTGTCACCTTTTCCCAGCGGACCACGTTGGCCCACTGGTTGATAAGCACCGGAAGGTCGCGCCACGACTGAATCCACTTCTGGTACATGACGCCGATGATGGTCTCTGACGTCGGGCGGATCGCGAGGCGTTCGTCGAGATCCTCCGTGCCGCCCCTGGTCACCCACGCCACCTGCGGAGCGAACCCCTCGACATGATCGGCCTCCCGCAGCAGCAGGCTCTCCGGCACGAAGAGCGGGAAGTACGCGTTGACGTGTCCGGTGGCCTTGAAGCGCTGATCGAGCTGCTGCTGGATCAGCTCCCAGATCGCGTAGCCGTACGGCCGGATGACCATGCAGCCCTTGACGGGCGAATAGTCGGCCAGCTCCGCGCGCCGGACGATGTCCAGGTACCAGCGGGAGAAATCGGTGGACTGGGGGGTGATCTCGGTGACGAAGGCGTCACTGCTCTGGGGCTTCTGCTTCGACATGGCCTCTCTCGACGATATGAACTTGCCAGTGTACATCGTCCCGATGGGGGACGTCGGCGCGGTAGTGGCCGCCGCGGCTCTCCTCGCGCCGAAGCGCGCCTCGCGTCACCAGCGCCCCCACCGTGGACAGGCTGGCCAGCCGCCACAGGGCGGGATCGACGATCGACCGCCGCCAGGCCCGCCGGGCACCTGCGCGCCAGCCCTCGAGGACCGGCACGGCCTCCTCCAGCCGGCGCCGATCCCGCATGAGACCCGCCTTTCGCCACATCAACGCCCGGACATCGCGTTCCTGTGGGAGGTCGGCCGGAGGCGACGCCGCGACCGCCAGGGGGGGCGACACCTCGCGCGCAGAGCCCATCGCTCCTGATTGCTCCGGCCCCTGCATGGCCCCGGCGGCCCGCGCGCCAAACACGAGTCCCTCGAGCAGGGAGTTGCTCGCGAGGCGATTGGCGCCGTGGACGCCGGTGCAGGCCGCCTCCCCTGCGGCGTACAGGCCAGGGAGGCTTGTACGACCCCAGAGATCGGTGGCCAGCCCCCCCATGAAGTAGTGCGCGGCAGGGCTGACGGGAATCGGATCGCGCGCCAGATCGAGGCCAGCAGCGCGGCATGCCTCGGCGATCGTCGGAAACCGCGCATGCACCCACGCCGCATCAAGATGCGCCAGCGACAGGTAGATTGGCGCGGCCGTGCGTTCGGCTTCGCGCACGATCGCGCGCGAGACCAGATCGCGGGCGGCCAACTCGCCCGCGGGTTCGTAGCGCGTCATGAAGCGATCGCCCGCTGCGTTGAGGAGATGCGCATCCTCACCACGCAGCGCTTCCGACAACAGAAACCGCGGCCGGCCGTCCACCGCGAGGACCGTGGGGTGGAACTGCACGAACTCGAGGTCGGCGACCGACGCGCCCGCGTACCATCCCAGCGTCACGCCGTCGCCTGTGGCGAACGACGGGTTGCTGGTCTCCTGGAAGACCTGTCCGGCACCGCCTGTCGCCAGCAGCGTCGCTCGAGCGCGCACCTCCCCGACCGTCCCGCCTTCAATGAATCGGGCGCCGACGGCGCGGCGGTCGTGCATGAGAATCTCCACCGCGCGCGCGCCCGTCCGGATTCGCACGCGTGGAAGCGCGGCCACGCGCGCCCAGAGGGCGCGGCCGATTTCGCGGCCGGTGGCATCCCTGGCATGCAGCACTCGCCGCACCGAGTGCGCGGCCTCGCGGCCGAGGGCGATCGTGCCGTCGTGGTCGCGGTCGAACTGGACGCCCCACGACAGCAGTTCGCGGACGTACCCGGGGCCGTCCTCGGTCAGCGCACGTACGGCTGCCTCGTCGCACAGGCCATCGCCCGCCGCGATGGTGTCGGCGGCGTGCCTGGCGGGCGAGTCATCGGGTCCGATCGCAGCGGCGATACCGCCCTGCGCATACCCGGTATTGGTCTCGGAGGGTTCGTGGGCTTTGGTGAGAATCAGGACATCGCCAACCGCCGCGAGATCCACGGCGGCTCTCAGGCCGGCGATGCCGCTGCCGATGATCAGGAAGTCGGTCGCGGCCTGCACCGGGTGCTATCCTACCACCTGCTCATGAGCCCCACTCGAATCGAGGTGGCCGCACGCGCGGGCGCCTACCCCGTCGTCATCTCCCCGGCCCTGCTCACCACCCTGCCCGAACGTCTCGCGCGCATGGAACTCGGGCCGCGCCGGTTCGTCGTGACAAGCCCCCTCGTTCACTCGCTGCACGGCAGGCGGCTCACCAGGCTCGGCACCGAGCGCGAACCGATCCTCGTTCCCGACGGCGAGCGGGCCAAGACGCTGCAGACAGTCAGCCGCGTGTACGAGGCGCTCATCCGTGCCGGCGCCGATCGCTCCGCGGTCGTCATCGCGGCCGGCGGCGGCGTCATCGGCGATCTGGCCGGCTTCGCTGCGGCGACCTACCTGCGAGGCGTGCGCCTGGTTCAGGTGCCAACGACGCTCCTCGCGCAGGTGGATAGCGCCATCGGCGGCAAGGTCGGCGTGAACCACCCGCTGGGGAAGAACCTCCTCGGAGCGTTTCACGCGCCCAGCCTCGTCGCCATCGACCCGGACGTGCTGGCCACGCTCCCCCGCCGCGAGTTCCGGGCCGGCCTGTACGAGGTCATCAAGTACGGCGTCATCGCCAGCGAGGCCATCATCGCCGACCTCGAATCGCACATGCCGGCGATCTTCGCGCGGGAGCCCGAGGCTCTGCAGCGCATTGTGTCGGCGTCATGCACGGTCAAAGCTGCGGTCGTCTCTGCCGACGAACGCGAATCCGGGCTCCGCCGCACGCTGAACTTCGGGCACACGATCGGCCACGCGCTCGAGGCGGCCACCCGCTATCGCCGCTTCCGCCATGGCGAAGCCATTGCGTACGGAATGCTGGGCGCGCTGGCGATTGGCGTCGCGCGCGGCCTGACACCGCCGCACGTGCGCGATCGGGTGCGTGAGGCCATCACCATGCTCGGGCCGCTGCCCCCGGTGGCGGATCTGTCGCAGAAGGAACTGACGGCGGCCATGAGCCGCGACAAGAAGGTGGTCGCCGGCACGCTGCACTTCGTGGCCTCGACCGGGATCGGCCAGACCACGACGCTCACCGACGTCACCGCGAAGGAGCTTCGGGCGGCGCTCAGGGAGATCGGGGTGACGAGGGCGTAAGAGCGCTAGTGTTTCGTCACCGAAGTGTTGTTAGCATCGAGGGTCGTGATGCGCCCGGCCGGCAAGGCGCGACGAGTGAGCATACTGGGCGTATTCGAGCGAGGAGCAACGCCGCCGGCCGGGATGCAGCGCGAGCCGAATGCAACAAGACTTCGGTGACGAGACACTAAAGTCCGAGTTCCCGGATCTTCGCGGCGAGCTGGCGCTCCCCGATCCGCAGCGCGTCGGCCGCACGCGCATGGTTGCCCTCGGCATCCGCCAGCGCCTCACGGATCTTGCGCGTCTCCACTTCCCGCACCACGCGGTTCGTGACCTCGTCGAGGCCCCCGGCAAGGTCGATGGCCTCCCACGGAGAATCGGGGGGCGGCGGCATCTCCGCTGTCGTCAGATGCAGATGCCGCCCTGTGAGCGCCTGCCCATCGGAGAGGATGACCGAACGCTCGATGCAGTTCTGCAGCTCCCGGACGTTGCCGGGCCACGGATACGCCAGGAGGGCGTCGAGCGCCGACGGCGTGAGCGTCATGCCGGGCTTGCCAAGTTCCTGGGAGTAGCGCTCGATGAAGTGCTCGGCGAGAATGCTGATGTCACCGGGCCGCTCTCGCAACGGGGGGATGGTGATGGGGAGGACGGAGAGGCGAAAGTAGAGGTCCTCGCGAAACTGCCGCGCGGCCACCGCCTGGCGCAGATTGCGGTTGGTGGCGGCCACGACCCTGAGGTCCACGGTCACCGTGGTGTGACCGCCGAGACGCTCGAAGCGGTGCTCCTCGAGGGCCCGCAGGATCTTCGCCTGCAGCCCGATGGGCAGCTCGCCGATCTCGTCCAGGAACAGCGTGCCCCGGTGCGCCTGCTCGAAGCGCCCCGGCTTCCGTTGCGCGGCGCCGGTGAACGCCCCCTTCTCGTACCCGAACAGTTCGGCCTCGAGCAAGCCCTCGGGGATCGCCGCGCAGTTGATCGCGATGAACGGACCGCTACTCCGCTCGCTCTGCGCGTGCAGCGACCGCGCGAAGAGTTCCTTGCCGGTGCCGCTCTCGCCTTCCAGGAGCACCGTGGCATCGGTCGATGCGGCGCGATGGAGCGCCGCCAGCGCCTTCTTCAGCGAGGGTGACTGGCCGATGATCGCCGGCGCGCCGCCTCGCCTGGCGGCCTCCTCCTTGAGCTGACGGTACTCGACCAGCAGGCGACGCCGTGCCAGCGCCCGCTCGACAAGGAGCAGCAGGTGCTCGGGGTCCACGGGCTTGGCGAGGAAGTCCAGCGCGCCTTCCTTCATGGCGGCCACGGCGTCCTCGATGCTGCCGTAGGCGGTCATGACGATGACGGCGAGGTCGGGATCGGTTTCCTTGGCCGCGCGCAGCACGCCGAAGCCGTCGCCGGACGGGAGCCGCAAATCGGACAGGACGACCGAGGGCTCGTCAGACGCGAGGAGGCGCACCGCCTCGGGCTGGTCTCGCGCCTCGATCACCTGATGGCCTTGCGCTTCGAGCGCATGGCGCAGCATCGTCCTGAGCGAATCCTTGTCCTCGACGATCAGGATCGGAGCGTCTGGGCCGGAGGGCGCGGTCAAGATGGGCCGCGAAGCCAGCCTGGGGGGACGCTCTCGCGCCGCGCCTCCTCCTCGATCTCGGCAATGGCGCTCGTCTGCTGCTGAATCTCGCGATTGACGCGGTCGAGTTCGGCGAGGGCCTTCTCGCGCTCGTCAGCGACCATCGCGCGCTGTGCCGGGTCGTCGAGGTTCACGAAGTCGGCGTTCAGTGCATTGATGCGGCTCTGGAGCGCCTCCGCGAACATTCGGCTGCGCTGCAACTGCGCGCGGGCCGCACCGATGCGGGCGCTCCAGTAGGCCTGGTCGCGCGCGGGTTGGTCGGAGGCCGGTGGGTCAGCCGACGTCTCCTCGTCCGACGACGGGACGTCGGACGGAACGTCCGGGGCAGGCGCGGGGCGAGGTGTGGTCGGATCGGGCCGCAGGCTGTCGTTGGTGTACACCTTCGTCGCGGCCGCGACGGCCTTGCGCCGTTCCGCCTCGGCGCGGGCGACCTCGGCGAGTGGCTGAGCCGCGGCATCAGCCGGCAGCCATGCAAGCAGCACGAACGCCAGAAGGAGTCGTGTCATGAGTCGTCCACCTCGAGTGGCTGGGAGGGACCAGCGTCTACTTCGAGAGTACGCCGGTCCCTCCTCATGGTCAAGCACGAGTCAATCGACGATCCGCCACGACTGCACACGGCTGCCCGGGATACAGGGCCCAGGGGCTCCGCCGGCGCATCGGTCACGCACCAGCGCCTCGATGGTGGCCCTGGCTCCACGGCGTCCCAGCGCCTGCGACCGCATCATCACCGCGCCGTGGCCATCCACCCCCAGGGGGGCATCGCGCCAGGGATCGCCATCCGCGTCGGCCGGATCATCCGCCACCCACACCAACAGGTAGGGGTCGCCCAGCCACGCCGCGTCGGCCAGAGTGGAGGCTGTACCCCACGCGAAGAGGCGCCAGCGCGGGTTGGCGGTCCCCCAGGGGCGGGTTTCCGTGGACCTGATGATGTCGGGATCGTGGCACGGGGAGGCGTCGCAAGTGGCGAAGTCGGTGGCGAGTTCGAGATCCACCGTCTCCCCGCCCGCCATCAGGCGCGGTCCGAACGGAGGACCGTCAGAGAACCTCGCCGTGCGGGCGCCGGCCAGGGCGTCGTCCCACGCCGCGGCAGGCCCCAGCTCGTGAAGGGCCACCTCCAGCGCCGATTCGGCGGCCTGACGAAGGCCGGAGGCCTCGCTGGCGTTTCTGCCGAGCATCTGCTCGGTGGACAGGTTCAACGTCAGCCCGAGGCCCAGTGCGCCGAAGAGGCTTGCCAGAAGGAGGATGAGGGCCATGGCTCAACGCTCCCTGACCAGGCTGCGCGGCACCACCGCGAACTGCACGCGCCGATCGGGCACCAGGACACGGCCTCGTCCCGTCCCTCCCCGACCAAACAGGGCCCCGGCGGGACCGCGCAGCGTCGCGGACGCCACCTGCACCTGCAGTCCGACCACGACCTTGCGCACGCGCAGCAGGTCGGCATCGTAGCGATCGGGCGCAAGCGCATCGGGGCACCACGGCCCGTCGGTGACGAGCCCCTGGTCAAGGGGGACAAGGGCCTGTGCGGCGCCCAGGCTGGCAAGCCGTGACTGCGCGCTGCCATCCGCCGCGCGAGAGAAGGCACAGTTCTCCCCAGCAGGCCACGCACCAGGGGCGCCCGCGGCCACAGCGGGCGGCGCCGGGCCGTAGGTCGTCCAGCTTCGGCCCGCGGCGTCCACGGCTCGTACTTCCGGGGGCCGAGGCTCTGCGAAGAGTTCAACGGTGAACGCCACGACATGGTCGAACACGGGCTGCGCCACACCGCTCCCTTCGTCGCGCACGAGCGTTGCCGAGCCCGCCGCGGCATCCTCGCGCAGGAAGTAGGTGCGCCGCGCGACGCGAGCCACGACGGCCCCTGCGTCGTACCCGCGCGTGAGCGGGCTCGACGCGTGCAAGAGGCTCCGGCTGGGCTCTACGATGCCCGACACCTCGACCACCTCCCATCCGCCGGTCCCGTCGAAGACCAGAACCGACTCGCCGGGCCCGAATCCGCACGAGGCGAGGGCGCCCGAGCAATACGAGGCCGGGCGCATGACCAGCGGATCCAGCGCCCCCAGGGCCGGTGAGGCAAGCCTGCCCTGCGCCGCTGTCGCCGGCACGTGCAACACGCTGATCGTCGAGCGCTCCCATCCGACGGGCCGCGGAGCCGCGCCGGCCGGCGGCAGTCTGTCCGGCAGCAGGGCCGGCACGAGGCTTCCGAACCCGCGCTCGTCCCCAACGACAAGACCGCTCCCTGCCTGCGCCAGGTCGCGCTCCAGGATCGACGCGCCCACACGAAGGCGCTGGCTCAGGTCTGCGGTGGCGGAGCCCGCGTCGAAGAGGGACCGAAGGGGCGCGGCGAGCATCAGCGCGGCGCCGCTGACCACGACCATGATGGTGACCGCCACCAGGAGCTCCGCCACGGTGAAGCCCGCAGACGGCCGGCCGCGCGGCGCGATCACTGTACACCTCGTGTCCGGACACTCGCCGCGCACGCCACGTCGGGATGCCCCCGGGGGTCGCGCACGTCCCACGCAATGCCGGCACGCAGGGGCAGCACGCACACTTCCAGCACCACCCCGTCGTTCTGCAGGAGCGGCAACCGCTTGATCGCCCATCGACGTACGAACGCGGCATCGGCACGGGTATCGACCGTCCTCGCCTGGGATGTCTGGTAGTCCACGTAGCCAGGCACGTCCGATTCGAGGCTCCCGGCTGGCGCGAGGGTCAGCCCGAGTCCGCCACCAGAAGCTGGCGGGTCCACCGAGGTGTCGGAGGCCAGGTCCGCTCGGCGGACACCGCTGTCGTCCACGGCCCACAGAAGCGATCGGAGTTGCTCGAGCTTGTGCGCGGCCAGAACGGCCGCGACCGAATGGTCTGCGCTCTGCCCGCCGACGCGGGCGCCATCGGCCACCCACTGCGCCGCCATCATGAGCACGCCGGCGACGAGGGTCGTGGCCACCGTCGCTTCGATCAGGGAGAACCCCTGCTGTCGTGTCCCCACTTGCATGCGTCCCTCCTTCCTTGTGAGGGAGCCAACGCAAGCGCGGATCCAGACCAGGCGTACGCGCCGATTCACCCGCCGATGGCGGGTGCCGGCCGGATCAGAGATTGGAAGGGATTGTGCAGTGCGCGCAGAACCTGCACTTGGGATCGACCGAGGTCACTGCAGAATTCAGCGCACGCTGCCAGGTGAGCGCCCGGCCACAGGGGGCCGAATCCACTCCTGGGGAACCCGGCGTGCGTCTACCTCCTGGAGGAATCGCCATTCGGCCTCCTCGGCTCGGTCGAGGACCTC
>CAZNOC010000163.1:0-9314 GCA_964574545.1 uncultured Bifidobacteriaceae bacterium
TGTCGAGCCAGCGGATCTTCTGCATCAGCGGGTCCTCGACGTCTTCCACGCGGATGCCGCACACGACGCCCTTGATGAGCGACGTGTTCGGATGCAGGGCCGGCGCCTCCGCGAAAAATGTCTCGAAGTCGACTTCACGTTGGATTTGCCGCCGCAGCTCGGCCGGGCTGTAGCCGGTCAACCAGCAGATGATTCGGTCGACCTCTTCCTTCGTGCGGTTCTTGCGTTCGGCCTTCTGCACGTACGCAGGGTAGACCTTCGAAAAGCCCATCGCGAAGATGCGGTGTTCGGACATCAGTGACCCCCCTGGCGGGCGCGACCAGCGCGGCTCCCCGCCGCACGCCCAGCGGTCGGCCGGGACCTCGATGAAGCGCGCGATGTGGCTCGACACTCGTCGATGCGCGTCTTGATGATCCTGTGCACGAGCGCGAGCGGCAGCGGCGCATCGAGCGGGAAGCGGAGCGTGCCCTTGCCGCTGCGGTAGGACGCGATGGCCGGGCCGTGCTTGTCGACGATGGCCGGCGTGACGGGGTAGAGGCTGACGTGCTGCTCGTAGCCGGCGATGTAGAGGCAGCGGCGGCCGTCGAGATCGAAGGTGGGGATCTGGTAGCTGATGCGTTCCGTGATCCCCGGTGACGCCGCCCTGATCGCCGCGCGCAGCTGCCGCAGCGGCCGTCGCGCCCGGGCGGGCGCGTGTGCGATGTAGTCAGGAACGGTTTCGTGGAGGTTCATCGCGGCGGTCTGAGTGCGCCTGGCTGCCGGCCGCATCAGGCCCCTGGTTGACGTGCGTCCTTCAGCATGTGCGCCTTCCGCCCGCCGCGCGCGAGCCTTTCGGCGGGGGGTGTCTCCAGCAACCGCAGCGCCAGATCGATGCAGCGGCCGGCCAGCTCGCCTGCACCTTCGTGCAGTTCGCGAGAGGACTTCACCACCGACACGTTCTGCTCCATGTCCTCGGCGGTCCAGCCACGAGAATGCCCGATGAACGGGAACTGTGGCATGTGGAAACCCAGCTCGCCGAAGAAGTTCAGCAACTGGCCGGCGACGCCTTGAACGTTGTCCTGACCACCGACGATGATGAACCCCGCGACCTTGTTCTTGAGCAGCACCCGATTGTGGGTGGTCACCTGATTCTGAACGCAGTTGAGACGCTCGGCCATCCTGAAGTAGAGAGACGATGCCGCCCCCCAGCGAATCGGGGTCGCCACGATCATCACGTCTGACCAGTGCACCATGGCCTCGTACACCACGTCCAGTTCATCCGCCGCGTCCATCTGCGTAATCGAACACGGCCAGGTACAGGCGCGCGCACTCTTGGAGTAGTAGCCGCGGCAGGCGTGGAACTTGAGCGCGTTCAGCCGGATCAGCTTCGTCTGGCACCCCTTGCCTTCCGCCGCCTTCAAGGCCGAGGCCAGCAGGTCGTCGGAGCCGGAGTACCGTGGGTTGGCTTCGTCCATCACCGTGGTGGACAGGCCCACGACACGCACCGGGCCGTGCTCTCGGACGACCGTGCGACCCAGGGGATGAGGTTCGTGTGGCGCCCTCTGCCTCCTGGTTGCGCGGGCGATGTTCACCAGCACCCTGCCGTTCTCCACAGTGACCGGGTAGGACGGGACACGGCCGCTCTCGAAGCCGGGTTCGCCGACTCCCGTGACGCGGTGGAACTTCCACTGGTGCCAGGGGCAGACGACGAACGCGCCATCAAGGCGCCCCTCGCCCAGCGGTCCACCGACATGGTTGCACGCGTTCGAGATGGCGCCGAACTCACCACCGACACACGAGAAGGCGATCTCCACCGACCCGGCCCGGAGCGCCTGCAGCTCAGTTCCTCGGAGCTCGGTCACCGAACCAAGATCAATCCAGTTGTCTGTCTCGTGCACGTGCCACTCCTGTTCGACCTACCAAGTGCGGACGCTCTTCGTACCGGTTCTTCACTGTGTCGCCGTCATTGTCCGGGGCCTGGCTGTTGCCCGCCGCCCGGTGCGCGATGGAGCCGAGCGCCGAGAGCCAGAAGCCGAGAGCCGAAAGCTGAAGGCTGATAGCCGAAAGCTGAGAGCCGACAGCCGAGGGCCCGTCGCTACCGCCGCGTCGCCCTTGGCACCTTCACCGGCGTCTGCTTCAGCACCTCGCCCCACACCCGCCGCCCGACGGTGTCGGCCTCTCGGATCAACGCAGCCTCGTCCATCGTGAGCACCTTGCGATCGCGCATCAGGAAGCGGCCGTCCACCATCATCGACTCGATATCGGACGCCTGCCCGTTGTGGAGCCACGCGGAGAGGATGCGGCCGGCGGGGACGAGGTGGGCGCGCTGGGTGTCGAGCACGAGGATGTCGGCCTTCTTGCCGACTTCGAGCGAGCCAATCTGCGCAGCCTGGTTGACCGCACGCGCGCCGCCGAGCGCGGCGTCCTCCAGCATGTCCTCCGGCTGCGACAGCAGGCCGGGGACCTCGTCGTCCGCGCGCGCGATGCGCTCCATGACGAGCGCCATCCGCATGTTGCTCACCATGTCCTGCGTGTTGTTGTCGGTGCCCTGTGCAATCGGACACCCGGCCTCGCGCAGCGCCGGAATGGGCGGGTTCACGCCGCGGTTGCCTGCCATCACGGCCTGGTGTGTGACGATGGTGCGGGACGTGCCGAGGAGCGCGATCTCGTTGGCCGTGACGTAGCGGCAGTGCGCGGCGAAGAGGCGCGGGCCGAGGAAGTCGTGCTTCGCGAGGAACTCGGTGGGGTCGAGGCCGTGGTGGCGGCGCATGTAATCCACTTCCCACCGGCTCTGATTCAGGTGGATGGTGTAGTGCAGATCGTGCTTCTCGGCGAACGCGCGCACCGCGCGCAACAGCTCCGGCGAGGCGTTCTCGGCAAGCGACGGGGAAGGCATGACCGTGATGCGTCCGTCTCTCGCGCCGTGCCACGCGCTGAACAGATCGTCGGCGCGCTGCAGGGCCTCGTCACGCATCTTCGCCGAAAAGCGCGGCGCCTCGCTCTTCGCGAGCCGCTCCGCAGACACAGGCCCCGCGGGGTTCTCCACATCGGCCAGCCCCTCGGCAAAGACGCACCGCAGGCCGGAGTCGGCCAGCGCCTCCGCGTGTCCCGCGATGCCGCCGCCGAACTGCACGACCGTTGTCGTTCCGGTGCGGATGCACTCGAGCGCGGCCATCCGCACCATCAGCACGTTCTCTCCGCGCGAGAGGAGGCTTCCGGGCTGCACGGCGAGGCGGTACGTGTTCGGAAACCCGAAATCCTCGTTGAACCCGCGGGCGATGACCGCGCCCATGTGCGCGTGACAGTTGACGAGCCCCGGCAGCAGCGCCTTCCCACGCCCGTCGTACTGCTCGGCCCGGGGATACGCCTTCAACACCTGGTCGGTGGGTCCAATCGCCGCGATGCGGGTGCCTTCCACCGCCAGCGCCACATCGTCCACCTGTCCGTCGTGGGTGATCACGGTGGTGTGGGTGAAGACGTACGCCCCGCTCGACGGTTCCTGCGCGCGGAGGCCTTTCGGATGAAGCATGAGCGCGCCGGCGCCGGCGGCCGCGCCGCTCAGGAGCTGGCGACGGGTCAGCGCAAGGGGCCCCGGCAAGTGATGTTTGGTGCCTGGCATGATGGACCTCAAGGGCTCGACGGCGATCAGCTTTCGGCCTTCAGCTCTCGGCTCTCAAAGGTGCTCCGGCGCCTGAGACGCGAGCTGCCACTTCGTCCGCGTGTATACCACACGGAAGCCCTGTCGCTCGGCGTCCCCGTGCGACGCGCTGGCAGGCGCCATGCCCGTGAAACGGGTCACTTGGCGCCGAGGACGCGTGGGGCTGTTCGTGGACCGGACCCGCCGCGGGCGCCCCGCGAGGGGCCACGGCCTGTGAGCCGAACGATCAGCGCTCCGTCTCCGCAACGGCCTGCAGAGATGCGCCATGCGACCACGGGCCCTCTCGAAGAATGTCACCTCAGGGTTAGTCATGACCGCCGCGTCGCCGGCGCAGCTCTTCCTCGAGTCCGCGGGAAGACGCCCAGACCGCCAGGGCCGCGAAGATGCTCACCGCGACGGTCGAGATGAAGACCGGAGTGTTCTCCCGCCAGAAGCCGAGCACGATCCACGCGGCGACGATCAGGCCGAAGATCCCGATGACCGTACGCAGGATTGTTCGCTTTCCCTTGAGCGCCGACTCGAGCTCCTCGACGCTGAGCGTCGTCAGATCCTGCGTCGCCATGCCATCCTCCAACCGGGCCGGTCCCTTACAGCGGGGGTCGCGGTCGGCATCCTGCCCGGACGAGCGCCGGTCAGGACACGCGCGTGTACGTGGCCTCCACCGCGAGCATCTCCTGTCCTTCCGGGTGGATATTGTGCATCACGAGACGGAAGCCGCCCGCAGCCTCGCACTCGATGGCAATGCGCCAGCCCCAGTCGGGACCGGATGGCGCGGCGTAGGAGCCGAGCGCCGAGGCGCGGGTTTCCGAGACCCCGTCGCTGCGGCACGACATGAAGTCCTTGCCCGTGTGCCACGAGTCGATCCAGACCATGCCGGTGCTGCCGGAGGCTGGAGCGAGCCGGACGACGAGGAGCCCGTCCTGCGGTGTGCCCTGGTAGGCCCAGGTATAGCGGATGGACAGCGCCGACCCGCTCGCCAAGGCTTCGACGGTGGCGGTGGTCTCGGACTCGAGCGCCGGAGCGTCCGGCCCCATCCACAGCCGGTTGGCGCCGCGCCAGGCGCCGGGGAGGGCGGCGAGGTTCTGCGGGTGATTCATGGGCGGCATCATCGCACAAGGACAGCGGGGCCTGGGTAGTGGTCAAGTTTTTCAAACTTGACCACCGCCGGGGGCTGTGCGGGGGCCATGTCCATGAACGCGACTCCTAGAACGGAATTGCGACGGCCGTGGCTGCGCTCATGACGGTGCCGGTGATCGTGTCACGTGATCCTGTTCCGCCGTGAACGGTTCAGACCCTGCGCACGGGCCCCTTGTACCTCGCCAGCGCCTCGTCAACGGTCACGAGGGTAATACCCTCCGCGATCGCCTGAGCCAGCAGAAGGCGGTCGAAGGGATCCTTGTGCACCGGCGGCAGGCTGTCGATGCTGACGGCGTGGAGGCTGGTGATGGGCAGCTCGACGTAGCCGTTGTCGAGCAGCCCGCGGCGCAGGATGCGCGGCTCCACGCGAAAGTCTTCGCGGCCCAGCGTGCGCTTGATGGCGATCTCCCAGAGGCTCGCCGCGCTGAACAGCAACTCGTGCCGCGGGTCGTTCAGGAGCCGCCGCGCCGCCGGCGACAGCCGCTCGGGTTGCCCGGCCGCCCACAGCACGACCTGGGTGTCGAGCAGCAGCTTCACCGGCGGGCCCCGAACAGGGACTCGATCTCGTCCGCGCCCATCCGGTCGAAGTCGTCGGGCACGGCGATCTCGCCGGCCAGAAAGCCGAGCCGACGCGGCTCCGCTGGCGCATCGAGTGCCGCCACCTTGACGACCGGCTGGCCGGCCTTCGCAATCACGAAGGCCTCACCCTTCACCGCGCGTGCGATCAGCTTCGACAACTGGGTCTTGGCTTCGTGGATGTTGACGGTCACCATGACCAGCCTCCTGCAACAGAATAGACTAAGTATACTAGACTAAGTCTGTCTGGGCGCACGGTGCCCTCCACCCCCGGTCCCCGATCCCCGGTCCCCGACTATCATTCCCCCGTGCGACACCTCACCATTGCCCTGCTGCTCGCTACCCTCGGCCTCTCCGCCCCAGCCGCGCAGGCGCCCGCGCCGCCGCCCTTCGAGGTGGTCGAGGCGACCATCGCCGGCGTGCACACCGCCATGCGCGACGGGCGGCTCACGTGCCGCGCGCTCGTCGAGGCGTACATCGCGCGCATCGAGGCCTACGACAAGAACGGACCCGCGCTGAACGCCGTCATCCTGATCAACCCGCGCGTGCGCGAGGAGGCCGACGCGCTCGACGTGCGATTCAAGGCGTCAGGACCTGTCGGGTCGCTGCACTGCGTGCCGATGCTGGTGAAGGACAACTTCGAGACGATCGGGCTGCCAAGCACGAACGGGGCCCTCGCGTTCGAGGGCTTCATCTCGCACAAGGACGCGTTCCAGGTCGCGCGCGTGAAGGCTGCCGGCGCGCTGGTGCTCGCCAAGACGAATCTCGCCGAGTGGGCGTTCACGCCATACGAGACGCTCAGCTCGATCCTGCCCGGCTATACGAAGAACCCCTACGCGCTCGACCGCGTGACCGCGGGCTCGAGCGGTGGCACCGCCGCGGGCGTGGCCGCCAGCTTCGGCCTCGTAGGCTTCGGGAGCGATACCGGCAACTCCATCCGCGGGCCGTCGTCGCACCAGGCCCTCGCCGGCATCCGCTCGACGATGGGGCTGACGAGCCGCGCCGGGGTGATACCGCTCAATCTTCTGGCGGACATCGCCGGGCCGATGGCGCGCACCGTCACGGACGCCACGGCAGTGTTCCAGGCGATTGTGGGTCCAGACCCCGATGATCCGGTGACCGCCACGGCAAGCCAGCACCTGCCCCAGGACTACATGGCGGCACTCGTGCCCGACGGCCTGCGCGGCGCGCGCATCGGCGTGCTCCGCCAGGCGTATGAGCGCGATACCACCGATCCCGAGATCGTCGCCGTCTTCATGCGCGCCGTCGAGGACCTCCGCCGCGCCGGCGCTGTCATCGTCGATCCCGCCACAGTGGAGGGGCTCGCCGAGATCCGCCGGCCCGAGGGTGTCGGTCCGTGCATGGGGTTCAAGTACGACATCAACGCGTACCTCGCTTCGCATGGCGGTCGCGCGCCGATGAAGAGCCTGACGGAGGTCGTGAAGTCGGGCCGCTACCATCCCACGGCGCAGCGCCGGCTCGAGCAAGCGGAGCAGGGGCTCGCCAACGGTCCCGACTCTCCCGAATGCGCGGCCGACCGGGACTACCGCGAGCGCGTGCGCCAGGCGGTGCTGACGACGATGGACGCGTTGAAGCTGGAGGCGTTCGTGTACCCGACGTGGAGCAACGTGCCGCGCCTCATCGGCGACCTCAATACACCGCACGGCGACAACAGCCAGTTCTTCTCGCCGGTCACCGGTTTCCCCTCAGTCCAGGTGCCGATGGGCTACACGCGTGGCGACCGGCTCCCGGCTGGCATTACCTTCTTCGGCCGTGCCTGGGCAGAGCCGACGCTCATCAAGCTCGCGTACGGCTACGAGCAGGCCACGCGCCATCGCCGCGCGCCCGCGTCCACGCCCCCGCTGCGCTGAGGGGGCCATCCGCGGATTTCGCCGATTCCACGGATTCCTGAACGCCGGAGTCCCGCGTGGCTGCCGGTCGAAGACCGGCAGCCTGGAGGCGCGAGCGGGGCCGGGAACGTGAGCTGACCAGTCATTCAGACGCTCACGTTCCCGGTCCCACTCGTGCCTCGGGCGGCCGTCGGCCGCCCACGCGGGACCGCGAGGCAACTCAGGTCCGCGTGATCCGCGTAATCTGCGTAATCGGCGGACCGTCATCTGAACGGGTTGACTACGCGGACGCCCTCGAAGTTCATACCGTGTTGCAGGTCCTCGGACAGGATCTCGTCGCACCCGAGGGCACGGGCAGTCTCGACAGTCGCCGCGTCCCAGTACGCAAGACACCCAGCGCCGCGGTGCTCCAACCGTGCGATACTCCCGCAACACTGGCATGACAGCCCACGCCCGGCATCGTCGTCGGCTTCTTGCGTTCCTCGCCGCCAGCCCGCTGGCCGTGCCCCTGCTGCGCGCCGTGCACGCGGCGTCGCAGCCTGGCGCCGCGCTGATCACCGCGCCGGATCAGGCGCTCAACGTCTTCGACTTCGAGGCGGTGGCCCGACAGACGCTGCCGCCCGCGCACTTCGGCTATCTCGCCACGGGCGTGGACGATGACCAGACGCTGCAGGCGAACCGCGAGGGGTTCGAGCGGCTGCGGATTCGCGTACGCCGGCTGGTGGACGTGAGCCGCATCGATACGTCGGTGATGTTGTTCGGCCAGAAGTGGCCCACGCCGATTGTCCTCGCCCCGGTGGGAAGCCAGCGCGCGTTTCATGCCGAGGGCGAGCTGGCCGTGGCCCGCGCCGCACGCGAGAAGCGCCATCTGCAGATCCTCTCGACCGTGGCCTCTACCGGTGTCGAAGACGTGACCGCCGCGCGCGGTGCGCCGATCTGGTACCAGCTCTATCCCACCGACCAGTGGGACGTCACGCGCGGGCTCGTGGCCCGCGCCGCCGGTGCCGGCTGCGCCGCGCTCGTGCTCACCGTCGACCTCCAGGGTGGCAGCAACCGCGAAACGGGTGAACGCTCCGCCCGCACCGATTCGCGCACGTGCACGGCCTGCCACAAGGAGCCCGCCGCCACCCCGTTCGAGCAGACGCGTGTCTACCTCGGCACCAAGCCGATGTTCCGCGGCCTCGACCTTTCGCAGGTCACGGCGCTCCAGGCGCGCTCCATGACCTGGGACGTCATCGCTCGCCTGCGCGATCTCGTGTCGATGCCGCTCCTTGTCAAGGGCATCGTCATGCGCGAGGACGCCGACCTGGCGGTGAAGTACGGCGTCGATGGCATCATCGTCTCGAACCACGGCGGCCGCGCCGAGGAAAGCGGGCGCGCCACCATCGAGAGTCTCGTCGAAGTCGTGGACGGCGCGCGCGGCCAGGTTCCCGTGCTGATGGATGGCGGCATCCGGCGGGGCACCGACGTGTTCAAGGCCCTCGCGCTTGGCGCGTCGGCGGTGCTCATCGGCCGGCCCTACGTCTGGGGCCTCGCGGCGTTCGGCCAGGCCGGCGTGGAAGAGGTGCTCGATCTGCTCACCGCGGAGCTCGTCACGATCATGCGCCAGGCCGGCACGCGGTCCATTGCCGAGATCCAGCGGGAGTATGTTGTTGGGTGACGGGTTACGCGTGGGGCTTGATCCGCTGCCACGACCCACCCCGACGACCGGTGCCCGTCGTCGGGTGTCGAAAGAGGCTGTGCTCGTGCACGGCGCGGCGTGCCACGCCGCGGGCGGCTGGAAGACGGACGACCCCACGCTCGAGGCCGAGTTGCTCGAGATCGGACCTGTCTACGGCGGCGACGCCCGGATTGTGGCACCATGCGCCGCATGATCAGACCCGGGAACCCAGCCACCGTCCGTTCGTCACTCGCCCTTCTCGCGCTCGTGGCCAGCGTGGCGCTCGGCTGCGGCTCCGGTCCAGACCCGAGCGCCGGGACGCCGCAGCGCAACGAGATCCTGTGGGATACCTACGGCGTGCCGCACGTCTACGGGCGCGACATGCCCGCCGTGTTCCATGGCTACGGCTACGCGCAGGCGCGCAATCACGGCGACGAGATCCTGCGGCTGTACG
>CAZNOC010000164.1:0-9200 GCA_964574545.1 uncultured Bifidobacteriaceae bacterium
CCGAGTTCGTCACCGGGCAGGGAATCGCCGTGAACGTCCCGGGCATGCGGGCCGGGCGAAGGATCGAGTTGCAGGGGCTCGGCCCGCTGTTCAGCGGGGCCTATCAGATCACCAGGGTCCGCCACGTCTTCGATCGCCAGCGCGGCCTGCGCGCGGAGTTCGACGTCCGGCGTGCGCGGATCGGCAGGAACGTCAGCGACACGAAGCCCAGGGAGGCTGCAGATGCCCATCGAGATCCCCGAGTTGCCGATCCCGGAACCCGACCCAACATTCCCCCGCCCTCAGCCGGCCCGAAGCCGAAGGGACGCCGAGCCAAGGGAACCTAGGCCGGCGGTTCGGACGGTCCCGTCGGCGCGGTGGTACGGCGTCTACCCGGCGCTCGTTCGCGACAACCGCGATCCCGAGGGGCTCGGCCGGGTGAAGGTCGTGCTCCCATGGGCCCCGGATGCCGGCGGCATCGCCGGGATTGAGAAGGGGCAGCAGCATGAGACCTGGGCGCGGCTGGCCACGCTCGCGGCCGGGCACAATCGCGGCACCTGGTTCCTCCCCGACATCAACGACGAGGTGCTGGTGACGTTCGAGGCGGGGAGTCCTTCGCGCCCCGTCGTCGTGGGCGCGCTCTGGAACGGCCAGGACGCCCCGCCCGTGACCGCCGACGCCGGCAACACCGTCAAGATGCTCAGGACGCGGGGCGGGTCCGAGGTGCGCTTCAACGATCAGGCCGGAGACGAGGCCGTCGAGATCCGGACGGCCGCAGGCCAGTCGATCAGCCTTACGAATGCCGGTGGCGGCAGGGTCGTGATCAAGGACGGCAACAGCAACACGGTCACCCTGACCACCAAGGGGGTGACGGTCGAAACGCCATCGAATCTGCAGCTCACCGGCAGCACGATCACCCTGGATGCCGGCATGGTGAACGTCAACGCCGGCATGGTCAAGTGCAGCGGTGTGCTCCAGAGCGACACGTTGATCACCAAGAGCGTCGTGGCCTCGACCTACACACCCGGCGCCGGCAACATCTGGTAGGAGGACGCCTCCGCGCCGGTGTCAGCGTCACGCGACCGCCGCGATCGGCGTCGCATGTGAGAAGCGCTCAGCGGGCCGGGGCTATACTGGGCGCCATGACGTCCGTCGCCGATGCCCTCCGTGACGACACCCGGCGCCGCATGGCCGCGCTCTCGGCCGACGAACGCCTCCGTCTCGCGTTGTCTCTTGGCGACGATGATGCCGGCGCGTATGCGGCCACCTGGGGCAAGAGCCTCGACGAGGCGCGCCGGGTGCTCGCGCGATCCCGGCGGCAGGGCCGCCGGCCGTCGGCCTGCATGGACGGCCGTCGTGATGCTGTTCGCTGAAATAGTGACCCTGCTCGCCCGGGCCCGGGTGGCCTGCGCGCTGGCGGGTGCGGGCGCATTGGCCGTGCATGGCGTCAGCCGGTCCACCTTCGACCTGGACTTGTTCACGACTGATCGCAGCGTGCTGGAACCGGGCATGTGGACCACGCTCGAAGGTGCGGAGGTCGATCTTCGTCGAGGGGACGCTGACGATCCGCTGGCCGGTGTCGTCCGGTGTTCTCGTCATGGCGATCGCCCCGTGGATGTGGTCGTGGGGCGATCTCGTTGGCAGGCGGAGGCGGTCGCGCGCGCGATGCCCGCCACCTATCTGGGCGTGACGCTCCCGGTATTGCAGCCCGCCGACCTCGTCCTGCTCAAGGTCTACGCCGGCGGTACGCAGGACCAGTTGGACGTCCGACTCCTGCTCCATGCCGGCCATCGGGAGGCGCTCATCGCGGACGTCGACGCTCGTGTGATGCCGCTGCCAGCCGAGATGCGCCAGCGCTGGCTCGATTGGCAGAGCAATCGCCCGGGGGATTGAGGTCAGCTACCCGCGTCCCTGGATGACGGCAACGGGGGCAGGCCCGTCTGTTACATCCACAGACGGACGCCGAACGCCAGGCGGGCGCCGCCTGTTCTCTCGCCGGCCGATCTCGCGAGGTCGGCGGTCCCGAACACCTTGCGGTCCCACACCACGCCGACGTAGGGCGCGAACTCGCGGCGAAGTTCGTAGCGCAGACGAAGTCCCGTCTCAATCGAACTGACACCTGCGCCGACGCCACGCTCGGGATCGGCCTTGCCGTAGAGCTCCATTTCAACCAGCGGCTGCAGGATGAGCCTGTTGGTCAGCAGCAGCTCGTACTCGATCTCGAGCTGCGCGTGCGTCCGCCCACCCGCCCCCACGTAGGCGGTCGCCTCGACCTCGAACCAGTACGGCGCCAGCCCCTGGATGCCGACGGCCGCCCACGTCCGCGCCGGGCCCGGCCGGACGTCCTGACGAACGCCGGCGACGACGTCCCACCACGGCGCGATGGCGCGGCCGTACAGCACCTGCACGTCCGCGCCGGTGACCCGGCCGTCGCTGACATCGCCGTGGCTCCTGAACCAGAGGCGATCGAGATCGCGCCCGACCCACCCTTTGGCGCCCCACACCACCGCTGACGCATCCCGCGTCTCCTGCCACTCCAGCGAATCGAGCAGCGCGAACCAGTGCACGTCGTTGTCGTGCACGCCGTGGCCCGCCACGTCTGGAAATGCCGCGGCACGGTCGGCGTCGGTCAGCGGCGGGATGAATGGCGGCAGCGGCGCGGCGTCGGCGTCCTGTTGGGTGTGGTCCTCGAGCGAGGGAGGCGCGGGTTCCGGCGGCTGGGTGCGCCCGTGCTGGTGCTGCTCCCGGGCGGCCGGCGGCTGAGCGAAGGCCGGCGGCTGGGACGCGCACGCCAGCACGGCAAGCGCCAGTACGAAGAGGAGCGTCACGACAGCCTCCCTTCTTCGACACGCACCTCGCGGAACATGCCGGCCTCCATGTGGTAGAGCATGTGACAGTGAAAGGCCCAGCGCCCCAGCGCGTCGGCGGTCACGCGGTAGCTGCGCCGGGTTCCAGGCGGCATGTCCAGCGTGTGCAGGCGCACCTTGAACCGCCCCTCGTCGTCTTCGAGGTCGCTCCACATGCCGTGCAGGTGAATCGTGTGCGCCATCATCGTGTCGTTCACCAGGACCACGCGAACACGCTCCCCGTAGACCAGCCTGATTGGACTGGCGTCGGCGAACTTGACGCCGTCGAACGACCACACGAACCGCTCCATGTGGCCGGTCAGGTGCAGTTCGATGGTGCGCGCCGGCGCGCGTCCGTCCGGATCGGGGAACGCGCTCGTGAGGTCGGCATACGTCAACACGCGCCGCCCGTTGTCGCGGAGGCCGATGCCCGGGTCGGCGAGCCGCGAGGCCGGGGTCATCGTCTGCATGTCCACGAGCGGGTTGCGATCCTCACCGGCGGGATGGGATTGCATGCCGTCAGCGCTGGCCGGCATGTCGTGGCCCGCGTGCGGGTCGGCAGGCGGTGGCTGCGCGGGCATGGCGTGGCCGGCATGCGGGTCGGCCGTAGTTGCCGTCGCGCCTCCAAGCGCGGGGGTCGTGGTGCTCATGTCGTGGTCCATGCCGCCGTGCCCCGCGTGTCCCCCGTGGCCCATGTCGGCCATCGACAGCACCGGGCGCGGGTCCACCTCCGGGACGTCGGCGCGGAGTCCGTCGCGCACGGCGAGGGTGCCGGCGGCGTACCCGGTCCGGTCCATCGACTGCGCGAAGATCGTGAACGCGTCCTGCCCCGAGGGCTCGACGATCACATCGTAGGTCTCCGCCACCCCGATGCGGAACTCGTCCACGGGCACGGGGCGGACGGAAAGGCCGTCGGCCGCGACGACCGTCATCGTCAGGCCCGGGATCCGGACGTCGAAGTACGTCATGGCGGCCCCGTTGATGAACCGCAGCCGGACGCGCTCGCCGGCCCGGTACAGCCCGGTCCAGTTGGCGGCCGGTGGCTGGCCGTTCATCAGGTAGGTGTACGTGTAGCCGCTGACGTCGGCGAGGTCGGTCGCGCTCATGCGCATCCGGCCCCAGGCCCGGCGCTCGGCGAGCGTGGCGCCGAGGCCGTGCCTGCGCACGTCCCGGAAGAAGTCGCCGACCGTGCGCTGGTGGAAGTTGTAGTAGTGCGACTCCTTCTTCAGCTTCGAGAAGATCCGTGCGGGGTTCTCGTCGGTCCAGTCGGTCAGCATCACGACGTGTTCACGGTCGTACTCGAACGGCTCCGGTTCGCGCGCGTCGATGACCAGCGGGGCGTACAGCCCCTGCTGCTCCTGGAAGCCGGAGTGGCTGTGATACCAGTAGGTGCCGTGCTGCCGGACGGCGAATCGATAGGTGAAGGTCTCGCCTGGATGGATCCCGTTGAAGCTCAACCCGGGCACGCCGTCCATGTTGGCCGGCAGCAGGATGCCGTGCCAATGGATCGACGTGTCCTCGTCGAGGGTGTTGGTGACGCGCAGCGTGACGGTGTCGCCTTCACGCCAACGCAGCAGCGGTCCTGGCAACGAGTCATTCAGGGTGATCGCCGTCCGCTCCCGGCCGGTGATGTTGACGCGGGTCTCACCGATGCGAAGGTCGAACTCCGTGCCGGTCAGCACCGCCGGATCCTGCCTCCGCGGAGCCTGGGCCCACGCGTCCCCGCGCAGCACGCCGAGGCTCGCGGCGGCACCGCTCATGGCGATGCCCTTGACGAAGGTGCGCCGCGACGGCTGCCGCGGTGCCAGGTCAGTCGTACTCATCTGATGCTCCTGCCGGGTGTGACGCAGCCGCGTACGACCACGTCGCCTGTGGCGACCTCGGAGGCCGCCGCCGATCTGCTCTGCCGTGAAGACGAGGGGCGCGCCGTGGCTGACGGCGCACCTGACGGCGAACGGCGGCGCAGTCGCGCCGCAACCGGCGGGATCAGATGCGGAGGACGAGCGGCGCCCGCGTGGGCGATGGAGGCCGGAGTGCTCGCCAGACGGAGGTGGCCGCGAGCGAAGATGGCGCCGGGTCGCGCCCGAGAGCGGCGGTAACGGCCGCGACGGGAGACGAGGGGCCGGCCCCATCCCGGGCGGCGGGCACCGTCGTGCCGAACGTCAAAGTCGCGTCCGGGCAGCAGGACCGATCGACGCCGTGCCACCGTGCGTCAGGGCAGCACGACGCGGCCGCGTCCGCCGCGGCGCTCATCTCGTCGTGGTGCCCCTCGCGAGGATGCGGCGTCCGGTGGGCCTCATGCGCCACCTCAACCGTGGAGTGGTGTCCCGCGTGGAGATCCCGAACGACGTCGGCAGGGGCATGCGCCATGCCGGGCGAGCACAGCGCCAGACACGCCGCCAGAACGGCAGGCGTCCCGACCAGCCCGAGGGCCGTCAGGAGGCTCGTGGCACGCAGCATCAAGGCCGACACCCTACGAGTATAAGCCGGACGAAGGGCGGAAGCCTCCCGGCCCCTGCCAGAGCGAAGGCCAGATGCCTACTTGACGACAGCCTCCACCCTCAAGCGCTCGCCGCCGTCGGTCGCCAGTGTGACGATCACCGTGTCGCCGGTCGAAAGAGGCCGTTTCAGGTTCTTGAGCAGCAGATGCGGGCCTTCGTTGCCCATCTCGATTGACCCGTACGCCGAAGCGGTCAGCGACGACGCCGGTCTCGTGCCGCCGCTGCCATCGGGCTCCCGCAACTCCACCGCCTCCGCCGCGTCCGTCGTCCCCGACATGATGTACACGTCGTACATCGTCGGGTTCTGGATCGAGACATGAACCGCCGCCTCGGTCGCGCCCGCCGCCGGCGCCACGATCGAGGCCGAGGCGATGCTCAGGGACTGCGCAGCAAGGACGAGACAGATCAGATACATAGATAGATCGCAAGATCACCAGATAGATCGAAACATCGAAGATCGTGGCATTCCATCACCACATCACCAGATCACGAGATCACCAGATTCAGCTATCTATGTATAACTCCTTGATTCTCTTTCAGATAACGGCATAAACTGCCGCGGGGCAAGCGGGGGGGCGGGCTGGCGTCATGCAAAAAAACCTTTGGAGAGGCCGGTTCCCGCCGATACAATCCGGCTCTTTGGACGGACTCCTATGATCAGTGTGGCCGCGATCCGGATGCAGCAGTTCGGGGTGCAATTCTATCAGGCCTCGCTGACTGCCAGCGACATCGACAAGTTGGTGCGGTTCGAGGTGCTCAGCTACGGCGAGCAGGGACAGGTCCCTGTCCGCGGCGGCAGGAAGCGCGCACCCTCGAAGATCAACTGGGACTTGCTGGAGCGGCGCATCGCGTCGAGCGACAAGGCGTACCAACGCCACATCATCCGGCGGAAAATCGACGAGCTGGTGCAGTATTACGAGCAGTGTCGCCAGGCGCGCGACCTGCCGTCGATTCCGGGCGCCGTCATCATCTCGGCTGACGAGAAGCTGTCGTTCGAGGCCATCGAGCCCGGCAGCGTGCTCGGCCGGTTGAAGGTGCCCGAGCGGGAGGGCATTCTGCGCGCCATCGACGGGCAGCATCGGCTGCTGGCGCTGCATGCCGACATCGACCACTTCGGGGACGAAACCTTCACGGTGCCGGCGATCATCTTCGACCGCCTGCCCGAAGATCACGTCGTCCAGATGTTCGTCACCATCAACGCCAAGCACACGCGGCTCAACCCGTCGCACCTCGTGTCGCTGTCGGGCCGCCAGCTCTACCAGGACGAGGCCCTGGCGGCGGCCCACGATGTCGTGCGCGCGCTCAACGACCGCGAGGATTCGCCGCTCTACGGCGAGATCAAGCTACTCGGTGTCGGCAAGGGCCGCGTGTCACAAGCGCCCATCGCGCAGGAACTGAAGAGGCTCTTTGCGGACGACGAGGCGCTCGGCGGCGCGCGGAAGTCGGCGGCGTTCCGCGAGGAGTCGAAGCGGTTCTTCGTCAACTACCTGAAGCAGGTCGCCGTGGTCTTCGAGGCCGCGTGGCAGGGCCGGAAGTACAGCATCAAGTCGGCGACGGCGCTCCGCGCGTTCATCCGGGTGGCCCCGGACGTGATTCAGGCCGTGGACCAGCAGCACGCCGAGCGCACCGACTTCCGGGCGATCGGACGGGCGATCGCGCCGTGGGGCCGCCGCATCGGCGCCCTCCGGTTCGAGAGCGAAGGCGCCTGGAAGCGAGCGGGCACGACGGTGGACGGTCTGGCCAAGGAGCTGCGCCTGGCCCTCCAATACCCGGAGGGGGCCGGGGTGTAGGCGTCTTCGCCATTCACCTTTCCGCCACAGCCGTGGCCCCTTGGTCAGGGACGACACTCGGGCCGGCTGGTCCCGGCCGGCAAGATTGCGGTAGACCGGGTACAGCGAGAGGGGCGGAACGCCCCCCAGGCGCCCGCCCCCCGTTCGAAAAGGTTATTGTCGCCAGCCTGGCTCCCCCCAGCATCTACGACACCTTGCCGTAGACAACAGACTGGCGACAACGAACTCCTTTACAAACTCCATGCCGTCCCGCTGGCCCGGCCAACCGCCGAAGAACCGGTCCGCGCCCGTTCAACGCATTTCAGTACTGTTCGCCCAATCACGATCGACGTACGCGGGCGTCCGGTGTCCCGGCTTCCGTCACCCTGCGCCCGGCGCCCCTCAGAGCCTGTAGAATCCCTCCGTGCGCGTAGACCTGAATTCCGACCTCGGCGAATCCTTTGGCGCCTGGACGATGGGGCAGGACGAGCAGCTCATGCCGTCGATTACGTCGGCGAACATCGCCTGCGGGTTTCATGCGGGCGACCCTTCGGTGATGCGTCGCACGGTCGCACTGGCGCGACAGCACAATGTGGCGATTGGCGCCCACCCGGGCTTCCCGGACCTGGCCGGGTTCGGCCGGCGTGCCATCCATGCAACGCCGCGGGAAGTCGAGGACTTCGTGCTGTATCAGGTGTCGGCGCTGGCAGGGGTCGCGGCTGCCGAGGGCACGCGGATGCGGCACGTGAAGGCCCACGGAGCCCTGTACCTGATGGCCTGTCGGGACCGAGGGGTGGCCGACGCCGTGGCGCGCGCGGTGGCCGCGTTCGACGCGACGCTGATCCTCTTCGGTCTCCATGGGTCGGTTCTCCTCGATGCCGGTCGGGCGGCCGGCCTCCAGGTGGCTGCTGAAGGATTCGCGGATCGCGCCTACGAGCCCGACGGCCACCTGGCGTCGAGGCAGAAGTCTGGCAGCGTCATCCACGATCCCGCGACCGTGGTCGCCCGCGCGGTACGGATGGTGAGGGATCGGGAGGTGGTCGCCACCGACGGCTCCGTGATTCGCCTCGGCATAGACACCCTCTGCCTGCACGGCGACACCACGGGAGCAGCGGAACTGGCGGCGGCGATTCGCCGAGGGGTCGAGGGGGCAGGCATCACGGTGGCGCCGGTGGCGCGCGCGTGACCGGCTTTTCGTGCCCGCTGGGGCCGTGATGAACCTGGACCAGGCGGTCATCCTCGCGATTGGCGGTGCGACCATCGCCCTGTTTCTCTGGGGGCGATGGCGTCACGACATGGTCGCGATCGCCTCGCTTCTCGCCTGTGTGCTGGCGGGCCTGGTGCCGGGCGCCGATGCGTTCTCGGGCTTCGGGCACCCTGCGGTCATCACCGTCGCCTGCGTGCTCATCCTCAGCCGCGGGCTGCAGACGACCGGCGTCGTCGACGTTCTGGCCCAGCGGGTGCTGCCCGCCACCGCCGGGCCGACGGTGACGATTGCCGCGCTGACCGGGTTGGCCGCCCTGCTCTCGGCGTTCATGAACAACGTCGGCGCGCTGGCGCTCCTCATGCCGGTGGCCATCCAGGTCGCGGCCAGGCAGGAACTCCCTCCGGGCAAGGTCCTGATGCCGCTGGCGTTCGGCTCCATTCTGGGCGGGATGACGACGCTCATCGGGACGCCGCCGAATCTGATCGTCGCGGCCTTCCGCGCGGAGAACGGCGCGGACGGGTTCGCCATGTTCGACTTCACGCCGGTCGGGCTCGCGGTGGCCGCATCCGGCGTGCTCTTCGTGGCGCTCGTGGGATGGCGTATCGTGCCCGCACGCGAGAAGCAGGATGCGGCGGGGTTCGACACGGGCGCCTACCTCACCGAGGTGCGGGTCAGCGAGAAGAGCAAGGCGGCCGGCGCCTCCCTGCGTGACATCGAGCCGGCGCTCGAGGAGGCAGATGCGCAGATCGTCGGACTCGTCCGTCAGGATCTGCGCGTCTCCACGGCCGCCGCGGGCGGCGTGCTGCGGGCGGGCGACATCCTCGTCATCGAGGCCGAGCCGGAGTCGCTGTCAGGCCTGCTGTCGAGCCTCGGCCTCAAGCTCGAGGAAGCCGTGCGT
>CAZNOC010000165.1:0-9175 GCA_964574545.1 uncultured Bifidobacteriaceae bacterium
GAGTCATTGGCACGCGGAATCCGGATGGCGATCCGGGAGCGAGCGGCGAAGCGAACGGCGAATAGCGAATAGCGAATAGCGAATAGCGAATGGCGAGTCGCGCGAATAGCGAATTGCGAATCGCGAACAGCGAATTGCGGAAGGAGCGCGGTGATGGGTGCGAAGTGGATCAGGGTCTGGGCATCGGCAAACATGACGATGGTGGCGGTTGCGGCCGTGGTGGTGGCGGCGACGGTCGCGACGAGCGCAGTGCAGACGCCGCAGGTGACGCGACGTGAGCCGCAGTTCGAGAACGAGCACGTCCGGGCGTGGAAGTCGATCATCATGCCCAACCAGCCCCTGGCGCTACACCGCCACGAGTTCGGCCGGACCATCGTGGCGCTGAAGGGCGGGACGCTCGATGTGGTCAACGAGCAGGGCGAGACGCTGAAGCAGATGGTCTGGGAGACGGGCAAAGCCTACTGGCTCGACGCCGATCCCCCGGGGGAACTGCACGGCGACATGAACCGCGGCACCGAACCGATCGAGGTGATCGTGGTGGAGCGGCAGCCGTGAACGGTGGCCGGTGAAGGGTGAACGGTGCACGGTGGGGGCGCCGAAAGGCGCAGCCCTCGTTTCACTTCGTGTGTCCCCCGAACTGGAAGCGCATCGCCGAGAGCAACTGGTTCGCGAAGGCGGTCTGGCCGCGCGACCCGAAGCGTTCGTGGAGGGCCGCGGCCAGCACCGGCATTGGCACGGCCTGGTCCACCGCGGCGTGCAGAGCCCATCGTCCCTCGCCAGAGTCCGACACTTCCTTCGCGAAGCCGTCGAGGGCCGGCCCGTCAGCCAGGGCGCGTGCCGTCAGATCCAACAGCCATGATCCGATGACGCTGCCGCGCCGCCAGACCTCCGCAATCTCCCCGAGGTCGAAGTCGTACTGGTAGTGCTCGGGATGGTCGAGTGGCGTGGTGCTCGCATCCCTGGAGGGCGCTGCCTTGCCCGCATTGGCGTGATGGAGCATGTTGAAGCCCTCAGCGTATGCGGCCATCATGCCGTACTCGATCGCGTTGTGGACCATCTTCACGTAGTGTCCGGCGCCGTGCGAGCCGCAGTGAAGGTATCCGAGGTCGGCGGTGCCATGACCGGCGGCCCGGCCCTCCGTGCCTGGCGCAGCGTCGATGCCGGGCGCCAGGTCCCGGAGGATCGGCTCGAGGTGGCGCACGGGTTCCGGCTCGCCGCCGATCATCAGACAGTAGCCCCGCTCTCGACCCCACACGCCGCCGCTCGTGCCCACGTCCACGTAGCGGATACCCCGTTCGCCCAGGTCCCTCCCGCGCCGGATGTCATGGTGGTACCGCGTGTTGCCGCCATCGACGACGATGTCGCCTGCGGCGAGGTGCGGAACGAGGTCGGCGATGACGCCGTCCACGAACGCTGCCGGTACCATGATCCACACGGCGCGCGGGGTCTCCAGCCTGGCGGCAAGATCGTCCAGCGACGTGGCCCCGATGATGCCGTCGCGCTCGACCTCCCGCACAGCGTCCGCGTTGACGTCATAGGCGACCGCCGTGTGACCGCGCTCCACGAGCCGGTCGATCATGTTGGCGCCCATACGGCCGAGTCCGATCATTCCCAGTTGCATGACGCAAGTGTACTCCGGGGTTCTCGCCTCTCGTGCGGCGCGGAGCGCGAGGACCCGCAACTTCGACCGTCACACCGGCGGCTTCCGGGGTATAGTCCCGCCAGCCCGTGGGCGGCGCCCGCGATGGCGCGCTACCCATGACTCCGGCCCTCGCTTCGCTGCTTGCCCTGCTGACGGCGATCGCGCTCAGTTGCACGTCGCGCGTCAACGTCGGCCTGCTCGCCATCGCCCTGGCCTGGCTCGTGAGCCTGTATTCGGGCCAGCCCGGACTGGTCACCGACGGGTTTCCGGCTCAGCTTTTCCTGACGCTCGCCGGGGTCACCCTGCTCTTCGCGCTTGCCGAGGTGAACGGCACGCTCGACCGCGTGGCCATGGCCGCCCTGCGCCTCGCGCGCGGGCGTGCGGCGCTCGTGCCGTGGATCTTCTTCCTGATCGCCTGCGGCATCTCGACGGTCGGCCCCGGCGCCATCGCGAGCGTCGCGCTCGTTGTGCCGATGGCGATGGCGGTCGGCGCGCGCACGGGGATGTCGCCCTTCCTGACCGCGCTGATGGTGGCCAACGGCGCCAACGCGGGCAACCTCTCGCCGTTCAGCGCCGTGGGCGTCATCGCCAACACCAACATGGCGGCCATCGGCCTCGGAGGCACGGAGTGGAAGGTCTGGGCAGCGAACTTCGTGGCGCACGTCGTCGTGGGCGCGGCGGCCTACGTGATGCTCGGAGGCCTGCGCCTGCGAGGAGAGGCGGGGCACGAAGCGGCGCCCGCCACGCCTCCCATGGAGGGGGGACACTGGACGACCGTCGCGGTGGTGAGTGGCTGGATCATCGGGGTGATCGGCTTCGGGCTGCCACTTGGCCCATCAGCATTCGCGGCCGCGGTGATCCTCGTCGTCGCGCGCATGGCGGAGGAGAGCGCCGCGATCAAGCGCATGCCCTGGAACGCCGTGCTGATGGTCACCGGCATGTCGGTGCTCGTCTCCGTGCTCGAAGCGACGGGCGGCATGGCGCTCTTCACGACGCTCCTGGCGCAGCTTGCGACCCCGGGCACGCTCCACGGCGTGATGGCCTTCGTCACGGGACTCATCTCCACCTACAGCAGCACGTCCGGTGTGGTCCTGCCGACGTTCCTGCCTACTGTTCCTGGACTCGTCGCGGAGGTGGGCGGCGGCGATCCCCTGACCGTCGCGCTCAGCATCAACGTCGGCGCCTCCATCGTGGATGTCTCCCCGCTGTCCACTCTGGGCGCCCTGTGCGTCGCCGCGGTCGTGGACCCGCGGCAGACACAGCCGCTCTTCCGCAGCCTCATGATCTGGGGCCTGTCGATGACCGTCGTCGGGGGCGTGATCTGCCAGCTGCTGATGGGCGCCTTCGCGCGGCTGTGACCCGGATCACGTACAAACACGAAGGACACGACGGCCACGAAGACGACACGAAGTACGCTTCTTCCGTTGGGACCGTTGGCGTGATCTCAAGAGAAGATGGTTTCGTGCGTCTTCGTGTCCTTCGTGATCTTCGTGTTCTTGTACGTGCTAGATCACCCGCCGAGGCACGAGCGCGCCGAGGTGCATCAGCAGGTCGTAGACCGAGGCGCCGCACGCCGCCGACACGTCCTCCGGCCTCGAGCCGTCCTCCCAGTCGAACATCGTCGCCACGTCGCCGATCGCCGCTGCAGGGGCGTCGCCGAGCTCCACGAGCGTGTGGCTCGCGGAGACCGAGGCGATGACGGGGAAGTGGCGGCCATTGATGCGCACGCGCGCGCCACGGGCGGCCGCGCGCGGCCAGCCGTCACCGTGGCCGACGGGAAGCGTCGCGATCCAGGTGTCCCGCGTGGCGCGGTACGCGCGTTCGTAGCCGGCGCTCTCGCCCGCCTCGATCTTCTTGACGTACGCCACGCGTGCGCGGAGGGCGACGGCGGGACGCAGATCCAGCCGCCCGGACGCGCGGAACGGCTGCGCGGGGTAGACGCCGAAGAGCACCATGCCGGTCCGCACCATGTCGAGATGAGCGTTGGCGCCGAGCTGGAAGAGGGTGTAGCTGGACGCGGCGTGACGGCGACCGGGGTCGACCCCGGCGGCTCGCAGCCCATCGACGACCGACAGGAAGCGCTGGAGCACCTCGTGGTCGAAGGCCTCATCCTCCGTGAAGGTCATCATCGTCCCTGCCAGTTCGACGCCGCGTCGACCGGCCAGATCACGGCCGAGCGCGACCGCCTCACGGTGGGGAACGCCGACGCGTCCGAGGCCGGCGTCCACACAGAGCTGCAGGCGGGCAGGCCGGCCGGCGCGTGCCGCCGCGCGCGCGAGCGCGTCGCCCACGGGGGTGTAGACCATCGGCTGGATCCCACGGGAGAGCAGCATGTCGAAGGCGTCTGACGGCGCGGGGCCCATCAGCACCAACGGTGCGCTGACGCCCGCATCGCGCAGGCGCAGCGCTTCGTCCACCTTGATCACCGCCAGGCCAGAGACGCCCGGCTGCGCCGCCAGCACCTCTGCTACCTGGACCAGTCCGAGCCCGTAGCCGTTGTTCTTGATGACGGCAAGGATGGGCCGGCCGGTGAAGCGGGCGACTTCGGCGGCGTTGTGGGCCAGGTGCGCGGCGTTCACCTCGATCCAGGGATCGAGCGCGTCGGCCGCCGGCGCTGTGGACGCCTGACGCCGGGCCAGGGCCACGCTCGACGCCGCGATGGTCGCCCCGGCAGCCGAGAGAAACGCGCGTCGGCTCGCGGACATGGGCCCTCCTTGCTCGGCTGCACTATACTCCGTCGGTCGGTGATCGGGGACCAGGGACCAGGGACCGGGGACCAGGGATCGGGGATCGGGGGAGGCTTGCATGTTGACTCGTCAGCGTCCTCTGGTGGCGCTCGTCCTTCTCGCCGGCGTCTCGATGGCCACCGGCGCCGCATCGCAGCAGCCGCCGCCCCCGGCGCCTCCTCCAGGCACCGACATCCATCTGCTACCGCTCGACGGCGGGCTCGAATCGCTGACGCGCGCAGCGCCGGTTCCCGTCGCTACGGCGCGCGGCTATGAGAACCAGCCAGCCTTCGACGACGACGGCCAGGTCGTGCTGTTCACGGCGATGCGGGATGGCGAGCAGACCGATGCTTACGCGTACGACCGCCGCACGCGCGCGACGCGTCCGTTGTGGACGACGAAGGAGGGGGAGTATTCGCCGACGCCGACGCCAGACGGCCAGGCCTGGAGCGTGATCCGCGTCGAGGCAGACGGGACGCAGCGGTTGTGGCGTTTCCTGCGGGACGGCGGCGCGCCCTCGCTCGTGCTCGCGGACATCAAGCCGGTCGGCTACCACGCGTGGGTCGACGAGGACGTGCTGGGCCTCTTCGTGCTGGGGCAGCCGGCCACGCTGCAGATCGCACGCGTGACCACCGGGAGGGCCGAGGTGGCGGCGTCGGGCATCGGCCGGTCGCTGCACCGCGTGCCTGGCACGCGAGCCGTGAGCTTCGTGCAGCGAGAAGGCGACGATGAGTACTGGATCGCGCAGATCGACGTGGACACGCGGGTGACGACCAGGCTCGTCCGGACGGTGGAGGGCAGCAGCGACCGCGACTACGCCTGGATGCCAGACGGGCAGACGATCCTGATGTCGGCGGGCACGTCGATCCACCGGTGGACACGCGGCGCCGACGGATGGACCGAGGCCTTCGACGGAGCGCCCCATAAGCTCGGCGCCATCACCCGCCTGGCCGTCTCGCCCACGGGCGATGCGATCGCGATCGTCGTCAACGAGCGGTGATCACGGACAAGCACGAAGGGGCGTCGGAACCACGCCGCTACACGAGATCGAATCGCAGCTCGCCAAGATGCTCGATGCTGCACTCGATGCGGTCACCGGGCTTCAGCCACACGCGGCGGTCGGGGGGCAGGCCGCCGATCACCCCTTCGGGCGTGCCCGTGAAGATGAGGTCGCCGGGCTTGAGCGTGAAGTACTGCGAGATGTAGCTCACGAGTGCGCGGGTGCCGAATACCAGGTCTGACGTCCGAGACGACTGGCGTGTGTCGCCGTTCACGCGGCACTCGATCGCCAGGTCGTCGCCCTCGACGAGGTCGGCCGTGACCAGGTGCGGACCGACGGGCGCGAAGCCGTCCAGGGCCTTGCCGATCATCCACTGGCCTCCACGGTTGTTCGCGAGGTCGCGCGACGTGAAGTCGTTCCCCGTCGCGTAGCCGGCCACATACGAGGCCGCGTCGGCTTCCGAGACCCGGTGCGCCTCTCGGCCGATCACGATCACAAGCTCCACCTCGAAGTCGAACTCGCCGCCGAGGTCCTCCGGCAGCCGCACCTCGCCGCCGTGCCGGTTCAGCGAGGCGTTGAACTTGTTGAAGAGAATCGGCCATTGCGGCAGCGGGACGCCCATCTCCTCGGCGTGCTTCCTGTAGTTGAGGCCGACGCAGACGATCTTGTCGGGCCGGCTGACGAGCGGCCCGTACTCGAGCCCGTCCTCCGCGACGAACGCCGCGGACGCGGCATCAGACGCCAGCGCGGCCGTCACCACGGCCTCAACGCTCGGACCATCTTCGTCCTGCAACAGGTCGTCGAGCGTGGCCGGGGCGAACAGACCGAGGAGACGTCCGGATTCCGGCACGTCGAGCACGCCTCGGTCGGTCTTCACGCCCAGGCGGTCCTGCCCGTCACGCCGGAAGGTGAGGAGCGTCAGTCCGCGCGGCATCCCCCGGCCCAGCGTGCGCTCCGGCGCCACGGCCGTGGCGGGCGAGGGCTGGGTGCAAGCGGCAGCCGATCCCGCCGCCAGCGCGACAAGGGTCGCGGTCTTGAGGAAGTCGCGTCGATCTCGGGCCATCAGATGAGTCCTCCGTGACGGGACTCTATCATTCTCCGTGTTCGGGGATCGCCGGGGAGGGAACGCCGTCGCGCGCGGACAGCCGCCTCGTGCGGCCCTCCGCTCGAGGCAGCAGTGCCAGTCCGGTCAGCAGCAGGGCCAGCGCGAAGAACGCCAGGTACCCCTCGGCCGGATGCGGCACCGCCTGCAAGACGGTGCCGAGCGTGGCGGCGTCGAACAGCGTCTGAAGCGCGCGCGTCATGCGTCCGCCCGCTGGTTCAGACAGGCCGGCCAGCACGATGAACTTCAGGAGGAACGCCGACCCGAACGTGATGAGCAGGCTCCTCAGCAGGCGTTCCCGGGAGGGAGCAACAGCCAGGGTCTGCACGAGCAGAACCAGCAGGAGGACGCTGACCATCGCGCGGAAGATCCCCGCGTCAGGCGTCACCAGCGTGAATGCCTGCGCCGAGGCAAGGAACAGCGATGCCAGGACGCACGCCCCGTTCAGGTTGGCCACCGGATGCCGCCGCTGATGCATCAGGACGTCAGGGTGCAGGACCCCTCCCTGCACAAGCACGCCAAGCAGCAGCGTGGCGAGCACGAGCGCGAAGAGCGACGGCGGCAGCAAGGCGACGGACTCGCTCAGGCGAAGTCCCCCCAGGAGCACGACGGTGAGGAACAGCGCCGGCAGCCAGATGGCCTCTCGCGCCGCCATCACTTGCGCTCCCGGAAGAGGCGCAGCGGGTTGAGGTCCGACAAGTCGCGCGTCAACCCGGCCTCGATCTCTGCCTTCAGCGCGTCGGCCGTGTTCAACGCGAGTCCGGCATCCTCGATGGTGTCGTGCGCGCCGGGAAGGGCGAGGGCGCGGTTGACGGCCGTCAGCGCCTCTGCCAGCAGGGCATCGTCATGGTAGAACCTGCTCCACGACTGCCGGTAGTAGCTGTAGGCGATGTAGAACTGCGTGCGTGCATCGCGCTCGGCGGCATCGGCCCGCGCGAACGCCGCGCGTGCCTCGACGAAGCGGTCGTCGTGGAAGAGACGGAGCCCCTCCCCGAACGCCGCCTCATCGACGCTGTAGGCGCCGATCGTCGCCGCCAGCCCTCCCGTCACCTGCGCCATGGTTTGCGGCTGCGACAGGAAGAGCCATCCGATCAGCCCCGCGTAGGCCATCGATCCGATCAGCCCGAGGACGCGGATCGTGGGCTCGCTCATGGTGACGATTGTACCGGAGAGGCGTGGATCTTAAAGCCGAGGGGTTCGAGGACAGATCATCCGCAGATAGCGCAGATGACGCAGATGCCGACGTCCCGCGGCTGCCGGTCGAAGACCGGCAGCCCCCGTCGCCACCGGCGAGCAGCGGGAGACGTGAGCCCGGATCTTCGCGGGCGGCTCACGTCTCCCGTTGCTCACCGGGGACGACGGCGCGGCCACTGGCCGCGCGCGGGACGCAAAAAGCCGGCGCGGGGCGGCATGGCGAATCCGTGTCATCCGCGCAATCCGTGGATCGTGACTACTCCGAACCGTCGGCGCGCGTCAGCGAGACGTCGCGCGCCTCGCCGTCGTCGTGGACGTGGACGGTCCAGGGATTGCAGCAGACCTCGCAGTCCTGCACGAAGCGTCCGCGGACGTCGGGCTCGACGTAGATCTCGGCCTCTTCGCCGCAGTAGGGACAGACAACAGGGAAGGTGTCGTCCACGGCAGGCTTACGCCGTCGTGCCGGCGAACTCTTCGTAGCTGCCCTTGAAGTCGTGGATCCGGCCGTGCTGGAAGTGCCACACGCGCGTGCCGACTTCCTCCATCACGTCCTGGTCGTGCGTCACGAGCAGCACCGTGCCTTCGAACTTCTGCAGGGCGATGTTGAGCGCGTTGATGGCCTCGAGGTCCAGATGGTTCGTCGGTTCGTCAAGCACCAGGATGTTGGGCTTCTGCAGCATGATCCGGCAGAAGAGCAGCCGCGCGGTCTCGCCGCCCGAGAGGGCGTCGGTCGGCTTCAGCCCCTCCTCGCCGCTGAACAGCATCTGACCGAGCAGGCCATGGATGTCCTGGCGCGAGGCGGCCGGGTCGAACTGGTGCAGCCACTCGACCGCCGTCATGCCCTTCTCGATGACGCCGGTGTGATCCTGCGGGAAGTACCCGATCGACGCTTCGTGGCCCCACTTCACGGTGCCCGCGTCGAGATCCGCCGGCGTCCGCGCCCCATTCGGGGCGTCGGCCATCAGCGCCTTCAGCAGCGTGGTCTTGCCCTGGCCGTTCCGGCCGACCAGCACGATCTTGTCTCCGCGGTTCACGATCGCCGAGAAGCCGGTCACCACCTTCACGCCGTCGAAGCCCTTCGTCACGCCCTCGAACTCGAGCGGCACGCGGCCGGAGGGCCGCTGGATCGCGAACTTGATGTACGGCCGCTGGATGTTCGACCGCGCCAGCACCGTCGTCTGGAGGCGCTCGACCTCCTTGCGGCGCGACTGCACCTGGCTCGACCGCGTGCCGGCCGAGAAGCGCGCGATGAAGTCGTTCAGCTGCGCGATCTTCTTCTCGCGCTGCGCGTTGTCGGACTCCACCTGCGACCGGATCTGCGTCTTGGCCATCACCATCTCGTCGTACCCGCCCGTGTAGGTGATGATGGTCTGGTAGTCGATGTCGGCGGTATGCGTGCAGACCCCGTTCAGGAAGTGCCGGTCGTGCGAGATGACGATCAGGCTGCCGTCGTAGCGCGTCAGGAAGTCCTGCAGCCAGTGAATGGAGTCGAGGTCCAGGTGGTTGGTGGG
>CAZNOC010000166.1:0-9172 GCA_964574545.1 uncultured Bifidobacteriaceae bacterium
CAAGCTCGAGATGAACCGCTTCATCAATCCGGGCGAGGACTGGGTCGAGGAGCCGGCGAAGCCGGTGGGCGCCAAGGCCCCGACCGAATGATCCGCGGCGCCGTCGCCGCGCTACTTCGCGATTCGAAGTCGGCTCTTGCGGCGTCGGCTTGAGCGCGCCCCGGAGTGCCGGCGAAAGGTGCAGCCTGAAGTTGGGAGCGAGCCGCTTCTGAATCTGGAGGGTCGAATGACGACGGGAGATCGACGAGCCATCGGGGTGCTCGTGCTGCTCGTGGTGGCTGCCGCAGCGGAGGGCAACTCGCTGGCTCAGGACTGGCCTCAGTGGCGTGGACCCGGGCGCGACGGCGTTGCGCAGTTCCGCGAGCCCGCCTCGTGGCCGGAGCGTCTCCAGCGCCGGTGGCAGATCGAGGTCGGACTCGGGTACGCCACGCCGCTCGTGGTCGGCGATCGCGTGTACGTGTTCGCCCGCCAGGGTGACGACGAGGTCGTGCAGGCGCTCGATGCCGAGAGCGGCAAGGTCCTCTGGCGCGCAGGCTACGCCGCACCCTTCTCGGTCATGTCCGCGGCGGCGCGGCACGGCGCCGGTCCCAAGTCCACTCCCGCCTTCGCCGGCGGGCGCATCTTCACATTCGGCATGACCAGCATCGTCACCGCGTTCGAGGCGGAGACCGGGCGCCAGCTGTGGCAGACGTTGCCGACCTCCGCGCAGCCGCAGTACCACACGGCGGTGTCGCCGCTCGTTGATGGCGACCTCCTCTTCGTTCACCTGGGCGGCCCCGGCGACTCCGCCCTGACGGCCTTCGACGTGTCCACCGGCGGCGTGCGGTGGCGCTGGGAAGGCGACAGCCCTGCCTATGGCTCGCCGATCGTCACGGATCTCGGCGGGGTCCGCCAGATCGTCACCTACACGCACCGGCACCTGGTTGGCCTCGATGCCGAGACCGGCGAGCCGCTGTGGAGCCGGCGGTTCACGACGCCGTCCGACACGACGTCACAAACGCCGATCGTCCACCGGGACACCGTGATTCAGGCCGGGCGGGCGAATGGCATCGCCGCCTTCCGCCTCCTCAGGCGTGACGGCGCGTGGACGACGGAGAACGTCTGGCAGACCGAGGAGGTGTCGCTGCACATGACCAACGGCGTTGTAGCCGACGGCGTGCTGTACGGGCTCTCCCACCTCAACAGCGGCCAGTACTTCGCGCTGGATCTCGACACCGGCCGGGTGCTCTGGACGAGCGACCCCCGCCAGGCAGAGAATGCCGCCATCGTGCGTGCCGGCTCCACGATCTTCTCCCTGCAGGACAACGCGGAGCTGGTCGTGTTGCGCGCTAGCCGGGAGCGGTTCGACCCGATCCGCCGTTACGAGGTCGCGACGAGCGCCACCTGGGCCCAGCCGGCCGTCTCCGGCCGCCGCCTGTACGTGAAGGACGTGTCCACGCTGGCGCTCTGGACGATCGATTGACGGGCCTCACCGTTGTCCTTCTGCTGGCCCTGCTGCCGGCGAGCGCGTGGGCGCAGCTACCGGACGAGCCCTTGTGGCGTTCGGGCGCCCCGGCGGAGATGGCGAGGCTGGACTCGCTGCCAGGCGAGTACGACGTGCGCCTCTTCCTCCCCGGACGCACGGCGCCGCTCGACACGACGACGCGCGTGACGATCTCGCGCATCCTTGGCGGCGCGGCGCTGCTTGTCGAGGGCCCGCATCCCTTCAGTCCAGAGCCCGTCGACGTGCTCGTCCTCCTGGCCTACGACCGCTTCAACCGGGTCTACCGGCTGTCGGCGGCGGATGCGATGACGGGGCAGCTCGACGTCTTCGAAGGTGACTGGGACGGCGACCGGCTGGTGCTGACGAACGTGCGGGCCGACACGTTCGTGACGGACCAGTCGAGCGGGCAGCGGCTCCACAGCCGGCTCGTGATCGCGCCGGGAACACCACTGACAATCGAGAGCGCCTTCAGCCCCGACGGCGGCCGGACGTGGTTCCCACCGAGCCGCCAGGAGTTCACGCGGATCGAGTGAGCGCACACGCCGTCGCCGCCGGGAGGTATCGCTGCATTCCAGCGCGGCCAGTGAGTCCTGCGCGCGATGCCAATTGCGAGTCGGCGCTTCAGGGAGTACGCTTCCAACAGTTCTCGTCAGCGATAGGGAAGGTACATGCGACATATGGCCCTCCTGATCAGTGCGGCGGTATCGATGCTCGCTGCTCAGGGGACTTCACCGCTCGATGTCCCCGTGCCGGGCGAATTCAGGGTCGTTGACCCGGCCTTGCGAAGAGGCCCATGCTCGCTCTGGACAGCCGTCGAGCAGGTCGCCCGTCAAGGGCACGTGCGTGTGGGCTTTGAGAACGCGTCCGACTGCCACCTCGGCGGCACGTCGCTCTCCGCCGGGGATGGGGCGCTGCAACTGGACGGCTCAACCCCTCGGGAGGCGTTCGACTATCTCATGGCTCGGTACCCCGCCTTTCGTTGGCACGAGATCAGTGGCGTGGTCGTCATTCGGCCGGCAGACGCCTGGGACGAGCCGGCGGCGATCCTGCATCGACCAGTCGCGCCGTTCGCCGTCAACGATGTGCACGTGCACTACGCCGTGCATGCCGTCCTCGAGTCGGCCCGGCCGACGCTCTTCCAGCCTCATGACCGCGCGAAGCTCTCGGTCAGCGGAAAGCGGTTGCTCGACCCTTCCGCCACTGTGGCGATTGATGCACCGGTGTCTGTCCGGTTTGGTGGCGGGACGCTACTCGAGGCGCTGAATGCGGTCACCGCGCCCCACGGCAGAATCTGGCAGGTCGGGTACTTGAACGACAGACTGTACGTTTCGCTGCAGACTCTGGTCTTCTCCGAAGGGGTCACCACCACCGTCTCGGCCCCCCTGAGCTACAAGGGAGCCAAGTAGCTCGAGTGGTCCGTGCCGCTCAGTCAGCCGTCCTTCTGTGGGCTCCTGGAACTGCCGTCCCTCCGGTCGACGGGAGCTCGCGCTCGCAACCTGCGCCTCCGTCCACTCAGGTTTCGTGCTGACGCTCATCGCGCCCCGCCTACCCGGCCACGACTGGCGCTGGGCCTACGGCGCCGGCGCTCGAAACCCTCGCTCCCTGTGGCGCACGTTGCGTACTGCGCCCTTCGCGCGCCTCCAACGTCGACCTCCGGGACAATAGTTCCAGCACCACAGAAGCTGCGCGTAACAGCTGAGTGGCTTGCTGTCGCCCCATGGTCCGACTCGCATTCGGCCTTCGCGTCGTCGCTCGGGCCACTCGGGCCTGCAGGTTCAAGAGTGGCCTGCTCCGATGCGCGCTCCCCCGGCGAATCTGGTCTCCACAAAACCCCATTGGGGTCGGACTTCGCCAGCTGCGGCAGCAGCCAATTTGCGCGGCTGGAGATGCGCTGGCGGTCGTCTGGCGCCGCAAGCGTCATCGACGCGGTCAGGCAGCGTCGCGTGAGATCCGCCCGAAGGGCAATCTCCGATGCGGTATCTGGAATGTCGAGGAGGCACTCCAGTGTGTGCTCCACGGCCAAGGTGTCGCAGTCGTCCCTGAGGCGGTGCACCGGGTCCTCGATATGCGCTCGGGGCAGCTTCATCCGCACCAAGCGTCCAGGGTCGCGGCTCATCAAGAGACTGAGGTCACGATACTCCTGGTGCCATGTCGCAACCGTGCTTTCAATTGTCCGCGGCAACGGGGATCAAGCGGGCTCGTTCGCCGGAACTAAAGCATGCGGGACGCTCTGACATGGGACTCCCACCTTGCGGACGAGCGGCCGGCCGGGGTGGACGGCCTCCTGCGGCGTGGTCTGGACCGCCGGCCAGGCCGTGGCAAGGCGAAGTATACGCTTCCGGGACAATAGCTGTGGTTTCAGGGCGGGTAGCGTCTCAGGCTTGAATGTGGGCGGCGTCTGGGCCATGACCTGCGGTATCCTGAGAAACGATGCGCTCATTCCTGATGGCTGCGTGTGCCAAGGTCTTCTATGCCCTGGTCATGTCGGTCGTTGGCCCGGTGGCCCTAGGCTCCAGGCGACGACTGGGAGGGCCGTAGTGCCGACCGATTCTCAGGGCGAGAAGCGACCGGTCGACGCGATCGCAAACGCGGTCCTTCTCATGCGGATTGCGACTCCGAAGCAACCGTCCTAGCATTCGGGCGCCGTCGAGTGCCCACGTGCGAAACCTGCGCCGGCCGGCAGGACGCGTGCTTCGTCCAAATTCCTGCTGCCCGGGCTTCCGGCAGCAGGAGGAGTCCCATGAGAGTGCTGGCTTTCGCGATCACGAGTCTGCTGTGCGTGACGGGTACGGGCGCTGCACAGGACGCGGCGCTGGAGGCACCAGCGATCCGCATCGCGGTCTTCAGTCCGCAGCGGGCCTTTGTCGAGTCCGGCGACGGGAAGAGCGCCATGGCGCGCCTCAGCGCGCTTCAGGAGGAGAAGGCGCGTGCGGCCGAAGAGCGTCGGGGCCGGCTCCACGAACAGCAGGAAGCCCTGAGCGGAGCCGCAGCCGTCCTGAGTGACTCCGCGCGCAACGCGCGCCTCAAGGAACTGGAGCGGTTCGAGCTGGACGTGCAGCGGTTCATCGAGGACGCGCAAGCCGAGATCATGGGAGTGCAACGCGATCTCGAGACCGCGTTTCTTGGCCGCTTGGCTCCGGCCGTGGGTGCCGTGGCGACCGCACGTGGGCTGCACCTCGTGCTGAACCTCGATGCCGACACGGTCGCCTGGGCCGTCGAATCGCTCGACATCACAGCCGAAGTCGTCCGCCACCTGAATGAACACGCGCCCGAGTAGGTTAGACACCCCAGGCATCCAAGGGGAGACTCGATGTGGATGTCTGGCCAGGGAGAGCAGTCGGCAGGCGGCGCCACCGTCAAGACCAACGAAAGAATCAGCTGCGCTCCTCGCAGCTGATTCCCCGGCCACTTGACCGACGAGTCGCAGTGTGCGAGGCCAAACCCATGCGAAGGCACAAACGATTGGCGGGGATCGGCGCCGGGATTGTCGCAGCCGCGTTGTCGGTCGCGGGCAACGTCTGGCGTGGTGACCCACACCTCGTGTCGGCGTATCCGGACGTGCTCAGTGCAGCAGTCGTCCCGGCCGCAGTATGGTTCGCGGTGCGTCGCTGGTCCGGAGACGGCGGGGCGACGGGTGCGAGCGTGACTGCAGGTTGGTACATGACGGCCGTTGCGGCGAGCGTGTCCGCCGTCATTCACGTTTGCTTCACCGCGTACTGGCTTCCGAGTGGGTGGTCGGCGCTCGTTCCGATCACGGCCATACTTGCGTTCGCGTTCACGCTTATCCTCGGGACCCTTGCGGCCACGGCTGCCGGGCGTTCTGTCGGTCCGGCGGTCTGAGGCCCGAGCGACCATCGGGGTGGTTCACACGGCTGGAGGCGCTTTCGCACGATCTTCCCAACGACGAAGACCATTCTCGCGGTCGCAGACCGTCTCTTCACTGAGCCCCATGTCGCCTCGAGATGCGCTAGATGTGCTCGTCGCGCGCGGAGGTCGCGCGAACGGGCGCTGTAAATGGCTCAAGGGAGATTCGGTGACTGCGTGACAACGCACCGGGAGTGCGTGGCCACAACCAGGCGGGGATGCGACCTATGGCTCCCGAAAACTACGTCGGAGAACTCATACAGGACGCCCGCTACGCGCTTCGCACGCTGGCGCGGAGCCCCGGATTTGCCGTGGCGGCCGTGCTCACCCTCGCGATTGGCCTGACCGGCACTCTTTCGATGGTCACGTTGATCGACGGCGTGTTGCTGCGCCCGCTCCCCGTGCGCGCCGAAACAGAGCTTGTGGTTGGATGGCGCGGGCTGCCGGAACGCGGGGCCCGACGATGGCCGTTCTCCGACGACGACCTCGAGCTGTTGCGTGCCAACAGCCGACTTCTAGCCGATGTGGCGGGCGTCGGCTACCACGATCCGGCGTCGATGCCGTTCGCCGACGGCACCGACGCGGGCTACGTCCGTACCGCGCGCGTCACGGGCGAGTTCTTCGGCGCGCTCGGCGTCGAGCCCTTGCTGGGCCGCGCCCTTGGGCCGGAAGACAACGTGCGGGGAGCGGAAAACGTTCTCGTGCTCACCAACGCCCTGTGGCAGGCACGCTTCGGCGGGGTGCGTGAGGTGCTCGGTCGGCGTGTCTCCGTGGGCGGCCAGCCGTTCACCATCGTCGGCGTCATGCCGAGGGACGTGGAGCACCCGCGACGCGTCGAGGTCTGGATGACCGTGGCTGGGATGCTCACGACCACGTCAAATCCGACGTCGAGGATGGGGATCGCCACGGAGTTCGACATGCTGGCGCGTGTCAAGCCCGGCGTCACCCTCGCTCAAGCGGCCGAAGAACTGCGAAGTCTCGGGGCTGCCATCGACGCCCTGCGGCCGGCCGGTGACGGGCGAGGGTTCGTGCCGCAGGTGCAGTCCTATCGTGAGTTCGTCATTGGGGACGTGCGTCCAGCGATCCTCGTCCTGTTCGCGGCCGTAGGGCTGGTACTGCTCATCGCGTGCGCCAACGTGTCGGGTCTGCTGCTGGTGCGTGGCGATGCCCGCCGGTCCGAGTTCGCCGTGCGAGCGGCGCTGGGGGCCGGCCGTGCGCGGCTCGTCCGGCAAGTGCTGGCGGAAGGCCTCGTGCTGGCGTCCGCGTCGACGGTCCTGGCAGTGCTCGCGACCAGCGCTCTGTTGCCGGCCCTCCTGCGGTGGGTGCCAGACGGCCTGCCACGCGCGGATGCGATTCGCATGGATGCTCGTGTTATCGGCGCCAGCCTGGCGTTGGCGCTCGTGTCCGCCGTCCTCGCGGCCCTCGTGCCTGCTGTGACTTCGGTGGGCCGGCACCTGTCCACCAGCCTCCGCGCGGCGTCACGAGGCACGGCGACGAGCGGGGGACGTTGGCGCCGTGCCCTGGTCGTGGCACAGGTGGCCCTTGCGGTGGTCGGGTTGGCCTGCGCGGGGTTGCTGGTGAGCAGCTTTCGCGAGCTACGGGCTGAAGCCACCCGATTGGCGAGCGATCAGCTTGTCTATGTCCCCCTCGACCTCCCGCAAGGTACCGACAGCGATCGCGATCGTGTGCGACGGTTGGTCACGGACCTCGCGGAGGCCCTGGAGGCCGACCCTCGAGTCGCTGGCGCGACGCCCATCAACGCCACGCCCTTCTCCGGAGTCGGCTGGGACGTGCCGGTCTTTACGGCAGAAGGGCAGTCGGCCGCCGAGGCCAAAGCGAACCCGCCGCTGAATCTCGAAGAGATCCACCCGCGGTACTTCTCGACCTTTCAGGTCCCGCTTCTTCGTGGCCGGACATTTTCAGCCGCCGATAACGAAACCGCGCCCGCCGTCGCGATCGTGAGTGCCGACGTCGCCGCCCGAACGTGGCCCGGCCTCGACCCAATCGGCCGGCGGTTGAAGATGGGCCTACCCGCCTCGGGAGGCCGGTGGCTGACGGTGGTGGGCATCACGGCTCCGACCCGGTACCGAGACCTCCGGTCCGAACGATCGACTCTCTACGTGCCGGCGCTGCAGATGATCGGGGCGGCCCAGCAGCTCGCGGTGCGCACGTCGATGCCTGCGCCGCAAGTGATGGAGTTGGTTCGGGCACGCGTGCGGGTACTCGATCCCAACGTGACGGTGATGCCGCTGCGTACCTTCACCGAGCTGCTGGAGGTGCCGCTCGCGCGCCCCCGCTTCTACACCGTGTTGATGACCGGGTTCGGTGCCACTGGCGTCGCACTGGCGATCGTCGGGCTCTACGGGGTGATCGCCACGGGCGTTCGCCAGCGCCGGCGAGAGTTTGCTGTTCGCATGGCGCTTGGCGCCGAGGCTGGCCACGTCCGGCGGCTGGTGATGGTGGAAGGGGCCCGGCTCGTCGGCATAGGGATTGTCGTCGGACTTGCGGTTGCGGTTGTCGCAGCCCGGGCGCTGCGCGGGCTTCTCTACGGCGTGGAGCCGGTCGATCCGGTGTCGCTCGCCGCCTCCGTTGCGGGAATAGCAGTGGTGTCGGCAGTTGCGCTGGCCGTGCCGCTCCGGGCGGCCGGCCGAGTGCGGCCCGCCGAAGTTCTTCGTGCGGAGTGAGCCATGCTGACAGCGACGCGGGGCGTTGTCTTGTGGCGAGGGAGGTTAGCTGATCCCTTCAGCTCACCGGATCGAGCCGCCAGTCCTTGGTGGCGATCCGCTGCGAATGAGCAGAGACCGCTGGAAGCTTGTGGCGTCGCGGCCATCCCATGCACGATTCAGACGGTCTCGTGCCGCGACTCTCGCGGCCGGTCCACGAGTCAACGCCAGACCTGCGTCCTAGCGGCGTCGAAGAAGTGCGCCTCAAGCAGGCGCTGGGGCCCCAGGGCGTGAAGTCATAGCAGAACCCGCGCCCGGGCGTCGTCGCCCTTCTGCGTGGCCGAGCCAAGTGTCAAGTCAACGCAGAGGGCGCCGCCCGTTCAGGCGGACACCCTCCACGCTGGGTTTCGATCAGCGCCGGTCGAACACGATCCGTTGCTCCGCCGTCGTCACTGTGAGCGTCCGGTCATCCGGCGAGACGACGTAGTGTCCGCGTCCGGCATCCTGCGCATCGACACGATCGACCACCTCCAGTGTGCGCGCGTCGAGCCACCGGGCGACCAGGTGGTGCTTGGCGCCGCCGCCGTCCACCGGGTGCGGTTCGCCATCGGCGTCGAACGACAGCGTGCTGCCCGATGGCTTGCCGGTTTCGTCTACGACAACCTGCGTCATCGTCACGAGCGTACCGGCCACCTGCACTTCGAGCGTGGCGCCGTGGAACGAAAGAGCCGGATGCCGAACCGACGCCTCCAGGTTTCCCCGCCAGCTGCCGGTCAGGGGGCAGTCGTCGGGGCCGCCGCCTGGCCTCGCGACAGCGGTTGATGGCGCGAAGCGGCCGTCGCTGGTGAGCGTGTCGACGTGCGCCTTCAGCGCCGGCCAGCTGGCAAATCCGTAGTCACGAGCCAGAGCGAACTGGGCGTCGGCAAGTTGCCAGGACGGGTGTTGCACGCGCGCCCGAACGAGGAGTTCCCGAGCTTGTTTCCGGAGGTATTCGAGGCTGGGACGGGACGGGAGCGAACGAGACATGGTACCTCCACGGTGGCCCGGCGTCCGCCCACGGGCTCGAGGAGGTTCACGACTCGCGCGTCGGCGAGGCCTGGTGGGATCGTCCCTTCCCGCGGACGGGGGGCAGCCAGCGCCTGCCCGCGGAGAATCTACCACA
>CAZNOC010000167.1:0-9123 GCA_964574545.1 uncultured Bifidobacteriaceae bacterium
TCACGGGCGCGGTTCTCGGCACGGCCATCTGGGTGTCGATGGGGGTGATGGACCAGTTGCCGATGGACGGCCGGATGACGCGCGTCGCCCTGCTGCCCTCATGGGCCGTGCTGGCGGGCCTCATCGTCGCAGGGGGCGTGCTGATCGCGGGCCTCCAGCGCCTGATCGGCCGGCGCAGCCCGGCCGCCGGCGCAGGGGCGGTCGAGCACTGGATGCTGCCCCTGCTCGCGCTCTCCGTGCTTGTCGTGCCGTACCTTCCGTGGATCGCCGACCGGTGGCCGGTCTGGCAGGTGCTGGCCGGCCCATTCCGCTGGCTGGTGTGGGCGGTAGTAGGCGGCCAGCTGGCCTGGGTCGCCTGGCAGCACGGCTCGATCCGGCACCCTCGGATGTCCGTGGCGCCCGGCCGGGTGACCGCACTCGTCTGGCTCGCCATCGTCGTCGCCTCCGGCGCGTCGGCCTGGCGGCTCACCAACACGCCGATCTTTCCGACGGGGGACGAACCGCACTACCTCATCATCGCCCAGAGCCTGTGGCGCGACGGCGATCTGAAGATCGAGAACAACCACGAACGCGAAGACTACCAGGAGTACTTCGCGGGATCGCTGGCCCCGCACTACCTGACACGCGGTGTCGACGGCGAGATCTACTCGGTGCACCCCATCGGCGTGCCGATTCTCGTGGCCCCTGTCTACGCTGCGGGCGGCTATCCGCTCGTTGTGTTCCTGTATGTGCTGATCGCCGCGACGGCTGCGACGCTCGTCTGGCGTGCCAGCGCTGCCTGGCTTGGCCACGACTCCGCAACGATCTTCGGGTTGGCCGCCATCGTCACCTCCGCTCCGTTTCTGCTCAACACGCTGACGATCTACCCGGAGATTCCCGCGGCGCTTGCCGTCGCCGTCGCGTTCACGCTGACGCTTGGAGCGCCGGCGACTCCGGGAACTCGCGTGCGCGAGTGGCGCTGGCTGGCGTCGGGGGCCGCAGTGGCGACGCTGCCGTGGCTCAGCACGAAGTACGCGCCGATGTCTGCCGCGCTCGTCCTTGTCCTGCTCGGGAGGCACTGGATCCAATGGACGCCGTCGCTGCGCCTGGCCCCGGCGGCTGGCGCGTGGCGGCAGGCGGCGCTGGTCGTGCTGCCGTACGCCGTCTCGTTGGCCGGGTGGTTCGCCTTCTTCCAGGCGTACTGGGGCAGCCCGTGGCCAGGCGGGCCGTACGGCACGCTCACGCAGACGAGCCCTGCCAACCTGCTGTTCGGGGCGCCCGGCATGTTCTTCGATCAGGAGTACGGCGTGCTCGCGTATGCGCCCGCGCTCGTCCTCGCGGTGCCAGGCCTCTGGACGATGGCGCGGCGAGGGGGCGAGGAGCGGCTGGCCGCGATCGAGATTCTGCTTGTGTTCGGGGCGCTGCTCGGAACGGTTGCGGCGTTCCGCATCTGGTGGGGGGGATCGGCGGTGGTCGGTCGGCCGATCGTCTCGGGACTGGCGCTGCTTTCCCTGCCGATCGCGGTGCAGTTCGGGGCGACGCCCGCCGGCTCCGCGCGCCGGGCGGCGCAGCACCTGCTGGTCTGGATCGGCGCGGCGATCACGGCCACGCTCGTCATCGCGGAGGGCGGCTGGCTGCTGGGCAATCAGCGTGACGGCACCTCGACGCTCCTGACGTGGCTCTCACCGCACTGGGAACTCTGGAGCCGCGTGCCCACGTTCGTGCAGGGCCACACCGACGTCATGGCGGCGTGGGCGCAGAGCGTTGCATGGGTCGCGATTGCCGTGGTGGCCGGCCAGGTGCTGGCGCGCGCGCGCCCGCGTCCCGCCGGCCAGGCGTCGCTTGCGGCGCTCGCGACGCTCGGGGCAGCTCTCCTGGCGGGCGTGGGACTGATGCCCCTGCTGCCGGATCCAGTCGAGCATCCGAGCGCAGATCCGCGCGCGCGTTCGACGCTGATGGCCCTCCAGGGCTTCGATCGCGACCGGCGTCCGCTCGGCCTCGTCTACGACCCGCTTCGTGTCACGGACGTGGACGAGGTGCAGAGGGGCTTTGTCCTCGAAGTCGAACCCGGTCAGCGCACCGGTGCCCAGCCGGTGCCGCTTCTGCACAACGGCCGCTTCTCGCTGCCTGCCGGACGGTATCGTGCCGCCGTGCGCTGGACCGAGGAGGCACAGGCCGTCACGACGCCGCTGGAACTGCAGGTGGGACGCGTCGGTCGGCCCTGGCGATCCTGGACTGTGACGCCGACTCCCGGTGGCCAGTGGGAGGCCGAGTTCGAACTGCCGGTGGATGCGGGGCTCGTCGGCTTCCTCGACGCGCCCGACCTGGCACGCGCAGCCGGCTCCATCACAGTCCAGGCTGTCGCGGTCGTGGATCGGTCCGATCGACCCGCGACGCCCGAGGTCTTGGGCAGCAAGGACTTCGGCCACGCTGCGGTGTTCTTCCACGACGACCGGACGAGCGCAGAGCCGAACGGCTTCTGGGTGCACGGCGCGCGCGAAACGGCAGTGACAGTGGTGAGGCCCGCGTCGACCGCCCGGCTGCGCCTGAACGTCCACAGCGGAGGCCACGAAAACCGGGTGACCTTCGCCGCGCCGGGATGGAGCCGTACGCTGGATCTGCTGCCAGGCATCACAGAGGAGGTGGACCTCCCGGAGTCGCTCGACGCGGTGTTCGTCTTGACGGTGACCGCCGAGGGCGGCTTCATCCCGGCCGAGTCCGATCCGACGAGCACCGACCGCCGCCTGCTCGGCGCGTGGATCGAGATCGTGCCCGACGGCTGACGCGTGGCGACGCTGTCCGCGCCCGGCACCCTATAATTACGGCTTCATGCCCTTCGGACCGCGGCTGCCGACACTGCTGATCTGCCTGCTGGCCGGCACCGCCTTCTGGTTGTCACGAGGCGTCCTCGACCAGGTGCTCCTCGATGGAGGCGCCGCTCGCCTGGCGCTCCTGCCCTCGTGGCACGTCTGGCTGGCCTGCGTGCTGCTCTCGGGCATGGGTGTCTTCGCGCTGCACCGCGTGGCCACGCACCCACGCCGCGGGACGCATGTACCCCGCGCGACGTTCGGCCCCTTGCTGCTCCCGTTCTGGGGCCTGATCGTCCTGGTGGTGCCGTTCCTCCCGTGGGTCTCCGACGCATGGCCCGTGTCGCAGGTGCTGGCCGGCCCCTTCCGCGGGTTCGTCTGGATCGCCGTCGCCGGGCAGCTGATCTGGGTGCTCTGGCAGGACCGGCTCATCGGAGCCGCGCGGCTGTCGGAACGATCGCTCACGCAGTTGACCGTCATCGTCTGGGCGGCGACGGTGCTGGCGTCGGGGCTGGCGGCGGCGCGGCTCACCCCCGGCGTGCTGTTTCCGGGCGGGGACGAGCCGCACTACATGGTGATCGCCCAGAGCCTGTGGCGCGACGGCGACCTCAAGATCGAGAACAACCACGCGCGGGGCGACTACCTCGAGTACTTCGACCGCGATCTCGCGCCCCATTACCAGACGCGTGGAGTTGACGGCGAGATCTACTCCATCCACCCGATCGGGATGCCGGTGGTCATCGCGCCGATCTACGCGGCCGGCGGCTACCCGCTCGTCGTGGCCTTCTTCGTCCTCGTCGCGGCCGCCGCGGCGGCAGGTGTGTGGCGCGCCATCACCGTCTGGCTGGGTTCCGCCGGCGCCGCGACGTTCGGATGGGCGGCCGTCGTGTGTTCGGCGCCGTTCCTCCTGAACTCGTTCACGATCTACCCGGAGGTGTTGGCGTGTCTGGCGGTCGCCGCGGCGTTCTCGATGAGCGCGCTCCGCGGCAGCCTCCGGCGACCGTCGTGGCACTGGCTCCTTGTGGGCGTGGCCATCGCGGCGCTGCCGTGGCTCAGCGCCAAGTACGCACCGATGTCGGCCGCGCTTGCCGTGGTGGCGCTCGGACGCGTGTGGCGGCCGGCCGAGGCGCGCCACGCCGGTCCTGAGCCTGGAGCCGTGGCGGCATCCGCCCTCGTGCTGGCGCCGTATGTCGTCTCCCTGGCGGGATGGTTCGCGTTCTTTCAGGTGATCTGGGGCGCGCCCTGGCCACAGGCCTCGTACGCGGAGGCCGGACAGACGTCGCTGTCGGGGCTGCCGGTCGGGGTGCCCGGCCTGCTGTTCGATCAGGAGTTCGGTCTGCTGCCTGTGGCGCCAGTGTTCATCCTCGGGGGTGCCGGACTCTGGACGATGGTGCGCCGCGGGGGCGAGTGGCGGCGGGTGGCCGTGGAGTTGACGCTGGTCGTCGGCGCGATGATCGGCACGGTCGGCGCGTTCCATCATTGGTGGGGCGGCTCGTCGGTCGTCGGCCGCAACCTGGTCTCAGTGATGCTGCTCCTGGCACTGCCCATGGCCGTGCAGTTCGGGGAGGCGCCGCAGGCGTCGGCCAGGCGGGCCGCCCAGCACCTGCTGCTCTGGATCGGCGCCACCATCACGGTCGCGCTCGTCGTCGCGCAGGACGGTCTGCTGATCGCCGCCGCGCGGGACGGCAGTTCGACGCTGCTGGAATGGCTTTCGCCACGCTGGCAACTGTGGTCGCTGGCGCCAACGTTCATCCATCACGGGCCCGCGACCGCCTGGGTCCACAGCCTGGCGTGGGTCGGGCTGGCGGTTGCGGCCGGATGGGGCCTGACGCGCGTCCGCGCGGCCACGGCGGGCGCCGCCTCGCTCGCGGCGCTCGGCGCGCTTGCGGCAGGACTCACCGCCGCGTCGTGGCTCCTGCCATGGCTCCCCGCCAACCCTCCGCTGCCCGAACCAGATCTACGGGCACGGGCGCGGCTGCCCGCGCTCGACTCGTTCGACGCGGCCATGCGGCCGCTCGCGATCCGGTACGAACCGTTTCGCCCCGGCCGCGCCGCGGACGTGGAGCCACGGCTCGCGCTGACCGTCCTGCCGGATCTCCGAACGGACCCGCAACCACTGCGCGTGATTCACAACGGGCGCCTGTCGCTGCCGGCGGGGATCTACGAAGTCGAAGTCGAGTGGGCATCCCGCGACCCGCTGCCCGTTCGGGGCCCGGTACCGCTCGGGATCCAGGTGGGACGCACCGGCCCGCCGTGGAGGGTGGAGCCGGTTTCTCCCGTGCCGGGCGGGTCCTGGCGTGCGACGTTCGACCTGCCGGTCGACGCGCCATTCTTCGGCTTGCGCGGATCGCTGGAGCTCGAGCGCGCGATCGCCGGCTTCACGATCCGGCCGCTGGACGTCGTGAACGCCAGCGTGCGCCCGCGCACGCCCGTCGTGCTCGGTGCGAGCGCCTACGCCGACGCCTCTGCGTACTTCCATGACGAACAGATCTATGCGGAGCCGGCGGGCTTCTGGACCCGTGGCGCCCGGCAGGTGACGCTCACGCTTGCCGACGTGAGCGGCACGCCGCGTGTTCTGAGGCTTCACGGCGGAGGACACGCCAACCGCGTCGTCTTCACCGCACGCGGCTGGACGCGGACGATCGACCTCGAGCCGGGCAGCGTCGCGGACGTGGAACTGCCGCCGAGCGAGTCGCGCGTGATCACGATCACGATCGTCACTGAGCACGGCTTCGTCCCTGCACAAGTGAGCCCCGACAGCGACGACAAGCGCACCTTGGGCGTCTGGGTGGAGGTCGTGCCACGGGAGTGACGGGCGGGGCGCTATTCGCTATTCGCGGTTCGCCATTCGCTATTCGTTATTCGCTATTCGCAGTTCGCCATTCGCTATTCGCAGTTCGCCATTCGCTATTCGCAGTTCGCTATTCGCGATTCGCGTGCGCGCGTCGGCGGGTCTCGTCGAAACGGCCATTGACCACGGAGGCGGACGATTTCCCTGTTCGCGCTCCCGGCACGCTGGCACCGCTCAGGCCCCGGAAGTATGATCGCGGTCATGTCCATTGCCGACCTTCGCCGCGAGTACAGCAGCCGCGCGCTCGATGAGCGCGACGTGGATGCCGATCCACTCCTGCAGTTCCGGCGCTGGTTCGACGAGGCGCTGGCGGCCGAGCTCGTCGATGCGAACGCGATGACGCTGGCGACCTCGTCACTTGACGGCCGTCCAGCCGCGCGCATCGTGCTCCTCAAGGACGCGGATGAAGCGGGGTTTGTGTTCTTCACGAACTACGACAGCGCCAAGGCCGCCGACCTGGGAGCCAACCCGCGCGCCTGCCTGCTCTTCTTCTGGATGGAACTCGAGCGCCAGGTTCGCATCACCGGCTCCGTCGAACGGGTGAGCCGGGACGAGTCCGAATCCTACTTCCGGTCGCGGCCCTTCGAGAGCCGCATCGGGGCCTGGGCCTCACACCAGAGCGCAGAAATCGAGAGCCGCGCCGTCCTTGAAGCACAGGTGCAGTCGCTCACGGCGCGCTACGCCAACGGCGATGTGCCGTTGCCGCCGAACTGGGGAGGCTACCGGGTGCGTCCGGAAGAGATCGAGTTCTGGCAGGGACGCCAGAGCCGCCTGCACGACCGGCTGCGCTACCGCCGGACGGCCGACGGGTGGACGATCGCACGGCTCTCGCCGTAGCGGACGGGTGCGGGCAGGTTCGGGCGGGTTCGGACGGGTTCGGGTGGATCAGATCGCGAGATCACCACATCAGAAGATCACAAGATTCGCAACTGGTGCGTCCGGCAGGACTCGAACCTGCGGCCCTCAGCTTCGAAGGCTGATGCTCTATCCAACTGAGCTACGGACGCCCGAGTGGATTATCTCACGCGTTTGCGATTCGCCCCGGTCCGACACACAATCAGGATATCGTGCCGCGACTCCTCGCCCTGGTCGTCGCAGGCCTGCTGTGGCCGGCGTGGCTCGGCGCCCAGCCGCCGCCGGTGCTCGAGATTGACGCACCGCCATCGATGGCCGCCGCCCGCGCGCGGGTGGAAGCGTTCGACACGGCGCGCATGGCGAGCATCGTGCGGCTCGTCGGTCTCGACCATCCGGGACCGCCGATCGTGGTGGTGCTGGCCGGCGAGGATTCCGCGCCTGCGCGGCGCGCTTCCGACTGGACTGCCGGGCTGGCCTACGGCCGGGCCGGCGTGGTCGTGCTGTTCCCGGCACGTTCTCCCGCGTATCCCCACGACACCCTCGAGGATGTCCTCCGGCACGAGGTCGCCCACGTGCTGATCGACCGGGCCGCGCGCGGCCAGCACGTGCCACGGTGGTTCCACGAGGGGCTGTCGATGCTCGTGGAGCGCCCATGGCGGCTCGAGGATCGCACGCGCTTCGTGGTCGCGTTCGCCCTGGCCTCACCCGTCCCCACCGAGGAGATCGACCGGCTCTTCACCGGCGATCGTCGCGCGCAGGGCCGCGCCTACCCCATGGCTGGTGCCTTTGTGCGCGACCTGCTCGCCGAGCATGGCGGCACCCTGCCCGCGCGCCTCCTCGCGCGCACGTCGCGGGGTGTGCCATTCGAACGGGCGTTCCTCGAGGTCACCGGCGTGCCGCTCGTCGAAGCCGAGCGGCGATTCTGGGAGCGACAGCGCCTGTGGACGCGATGGCTCCCGTTCCTGACGTCCGCCTCCGCCATGTGGATGGTGGTGACCGTCCTCGGCGTGTGGGCGATCCGCATCAAGCGCCGTCGAAACGCCGAGCGCCGGCGACGCTGGGACGAGGAAGAAGCGCGCTGGCACGCCCCGCTCGTGCGTCCGCCGCTCGCGCTGGCGCCGATGCGGGAGCACGACGAGGCACCGCCGCAACCCGGGGACAGCCCGGAAACCGTGCACTGACAGGTGCGGCTGCCGAACACGGGCCTGCCCCACCGTTGACCTCCCATGACACGTCACCTCGATCGGCTGCGGCTCCTGGCCATCGCCTTCGGCCTCACGCTCACCCTCACCTCGCCGGCGGACGCACAGGTGCCATGGGCTGATTGGCGAACGCTCGAAACCGCGTACTTCCGCGTGCACTATCCGGTCGAGACGGAAGAGTGGACCTTGCGCGCGGCCCGGCGCCTGGATGCGGTTCGGGAACGCCTCATCGACGAGATCGGGCACGCGCCGCAGGGCCGCACGGACGTGATCGTCACCGATCCGCTCGCCGCACCGAATGGCTTTGCGCTGCCGTGGCTGTCGGGCCCCAGAATTGTGCTCTACACGACGGCGCCCACGGCCGACTCAGAGATCGGGGGTTATGCCGACTGGGGTGAGCTGCTCACGGTCCACGAGGATGCGCACGTCGTGCATCTCGTGCGCCCATCCAGGAATCCCCTGCTCCGCCGCCTCGAAGCCGCCTGGCTTCCCGTGGGCCCGATCACCCGCGGCGCTCCGCGATGGGTGATTGAGGGATACGCCACGCTGATCGAAGGCGACCTGACCGGAGGCGGCCGCCCCTCGAGCGATATGCGCGCGGCCATCCTTCGACGGTGGGCCCAGAGGGGGCGGCTCCCCACCTACGCGCAGCTCTCCGGCGACGCCTCGCGCTGGCGTGGACACTCCATGCCGTACCTGGCCGGATCCGCGTTCCTCGAGTGGCTCCGCGATCGAAGCGACGATGATGCGCTGAGACGCGTGTGGCGCCGGATGAGCGCGCGCGAGCGGCGGACCTTCGACGCGGCATTCTCAGGTGTGTTTGGCGCCTCTCCCGAAGAGATGTACGCGAGGTTCACGGCCGAAGTGACCGCGTCGGCCGTGGCGCTCGAGCGGGAGGTCGCGGCGGGGCGGCGAGACGGGGACCTCTGGCAGCGCCTCTCGTGGACCACCGGCGCGCCCGCGGTCTCACCCGACGGGACGCGGATGGCCGTCGTCCTGCGCGACCGCCAACAGCCGTCCCGTCTTGTCGTCTGGTCGACAGCGCCACCTGCGGAGGAGGAGCGCCGCTGGCAGGACCAGGTCAGCCGGATGCTCGAACGCGATCGTGACGATGTGGCGCCAGTGAGGAGCGTGCCCCCGCCGCGGCAGCCACAGTATGAGCTGCGGACGGTGAACGGCGCCGAACCGCTGTGGCCCCGCTGGATGCCGGACGGTCGCTCCCTGCTGTTCGTGCGCATCGAACCAGACGCCGACGGCATCCTCCATCCAGACCTGTTCCGCTGGCACCTCGACGCCGGGCGGATCGAACGGCTGACGCACCGAGCGCGTCTGTGGCATCCCGATCCGTCGCCCGACGGCACGTGGGCAGTCGCGGTACGGCAACGGCACGGACTGTCCGCCCTCGTGCGCGTGCGGATCGCCGACGGCG
>CAZNOC010000168.1:0-2933 GCA_964574545.1 uncultured Bifidobacteriaceae bacterium
TTCGTGCTTGCCGCGTCTCCGGCCCTGGCTCAGCCGCCACGGCCCCAACCACAGCCGCGGCCGCACCTCACGCGCATTGCGGTGCCCGTCGCGGCGATTGCCGTGGATGATGGAGACACGATGGAGATCCGATGGAGCGCGGCGGACGTGGAGACCGTGCGGGTCCTCGGCATCGACACCCCCGAGACGAGGCATGTCGAGCACGACATCCCGTACGACCAGCCGTTCGGTCCCGAGGCGAGCGCGTTTGGTCGCGGGGTGTTCAGTACCGCGCGACAGGTCGAGATCCTGAGGGCCGCGACACTGGATCCGTACGGCCGCACGCTCGCGTACCTGTTCGTCGATGGCCGCAACTACTCCATCCTCGTCGTCGAGGCGCGGCTGGCCGTCGAGAGCGTGACGGCGTTCGGCGACAACGGGTTGCCCGAGGAGGCGGCGGCGGTGCTGAAGGCGGCCAAGGCCGCAGGCCCCGTCGCGTTCGAGCCGCCGCACGTCTATCGTGCGCGCATGCGCGAGGTCTCGCGCTGGCTGAAGGCGCAGGGGCGCTACCCGCCATCGTAGGCGCGGGGCCGGCATGCGCCTTCGTCTCGAACCGCAACGCTCCGCGGGCGCCCCTGTTGGCTGGAGACACGGGCAGGGACGACCAGCGCCGTCACCCGTCTGATGCGTCCTGCAGCCCGATGGCAGGCATGAACGGGCCGCTCGTTGGTTTCTGGTGTGCCTGACGCGGGCAGGGTGGCAGCCTCTCAGGATATCGCCCCTCGAGGAGACCCCATGGTCCTGCGCATCGCCCGGCGTGAGCTGCTCGACATGACCCGCGATGGCCGCTTCCGGGCCGCCGTCGCCCTGATCGCGCTCCTGGTGCTCGCATCGCTCGCGGCCGGATGGGGCCACGCACACCGCATCCGCGCGGAACACACCGCGGCCGCGGCCGTCCAGCGTGACCTGTGGCTGAACAAGGGCGAGATGAACCCGCATTCGGCGGCGCACTACGGGGCGTTTGCGTTCAAGCCCGTGAGCGAAGCCGCCGTCGTCGACCCGGGCCTCGAGCCCTATGTCGGCGTGTCGGTCTTCCTCGAAGCCCACCGCCAGCACCTGGACCGGTTCCGCCCCGCCGAGGACGCCACGCCGCTCAAGCGTCTCGGCGATCTCACGGTCGCCTCGACGCTGCAATTGCTGGTGCCGTTGTTCATCATCGCTCTCACCTTCGGCGCATTCGCCGGCGAGCGCGAGCAGGGCACGCTGCGCCAGGTGCTCGCCACCGGCGTGCGTGGACGCGCGCTGCTCGCGGGCAAGCTGCTGGGGCTGGCGGCGCCGATTGCACTCGTCGGCGGACTGGCCGCCGTCGGGGGCGTCGCCGCGCTGGTGCTGCTTGGCGGCGAGAGCGGCCTGCAGGCGCTGCCGCGGGCGGGGGGCTTGATCGGCGTCTACGTCGCGTACTTCGCGGCCTGGATGGCCTTCGGCCTTGCGGCCTCCGCGCTCGCCCCGTCGAGCCGGGTCGCGCTCACCGTGCTGCTGGCCGTCTGGTTCTTCAACGGCTTCCTCGCCCCTCGCGGCGCGTCGGCCGTGGCGCGCGCTCTGCACCCGACGCCGACGCCGCAGGAAGTGCAACGGGCCATCGACGCCGACCTCGAGCGACTCACCCCGTGGGACGAACTCGTGCAGACGACCACCGCGGCACTCATGGCCGAGCACGGCGTGGAGCGTCCGGAGGATCTCCCGGTCAACCCCGAAGGCCTCGCACTGATTCGCGGCGAGGAGGCCGACACGGCCGTGTACGAGCGTCAGTACGGGCGCCTCACCAGCATCCACGAGCGCCAGGCGAGGGTCTTTCAGTGGGGGGCCGTGGCCGCTCCGCTCCTGGCGGTGCAGTCTGCGTCGATGGCGCTGGCCGGCACCGACTACGCGCACCACCGCGACTTCCTCAACGCGGCCGAGACCTACCGCACGGCGTACGTGCGGACGCTCAACGACGCGGTGGTGGCCCAGAGCGACCTGTCACAGACGTGGGCGTTTCAGAGCGGGCACGACCTCTGGGAAGAGGTGCCGCCGTTCGCCTACTCGCTGCCCGACACGGCGTGGGCGCTTCGGGGGGTGAACGTGGCGCTTGCGCTGCTCGCCGCATGGGTCCTGGCGGCGGCGTGTGGCGCCGCCTGGGCGACCTCCCGCGTCCGCGTATAGCCGACGTCTAGCCGAGGCTGCACATGCTTGTCCGCATCATCCGCCATGAATGGCGACTGCTCACCAGCGACCGGACGGCGCTGGTCGTCGCGGGTCTCTTCGGCGCGATGCTCGTCGCCGGCGTCGTCAGCGGAGGTCAGTGGGCCCGCCAGCAGGCGGCCGCCGTCGCCGACGTGCTCTCCGCGCAAGATGCCCGGTACGGCGAGGCACGCGCCGAAGTGCTCGACGTCCCACCATCGGACGCGCCCGCCTGGGGACCGGCCAACCCCGGCTACCTGGGCTCCTTCGTGGGCCGCCACGTCGCGCAGCCTCCGGCACCGCTCGGGCCGCTTGCCGTCGGGCAGTCGGACCTCTACAGCCCCTATTCGAAGGTCACGGCACGCACGCGCGAAGCCGTCGCCGCCGGCGACGCGTCGGCCAACCCCCTCCTGCTGAAAATCGGACAGTTCGACCTGGCCTTCGTCCTGATCTACCTCTATCCCCTGTTCGTACTCGCCGTCGCCTACGACCTGACGTCCGGAGAGCGACAGGACGGCACGCTCCGGCTCGTCGCCTCGCAGCCTGTTGCCCTGTCGACGCTCGTGCTCGGCAAAGTCGTGGCACGCGGCGCCGTGGTGCTGCTGCCGGCGCTCGTCGCGCCGCTGGCGGCGTGGCCCTTCGCCGACGCGCCGCTGGACGGGGCCGGCGCGCTCCGACTGGCGCTCTGGACGACCGCTGTCGCGGCCTACGGGCTGGGGTGGTTCGCCGTGGCG
>CAZNOC010000168.1:3033-9111 GCA_964574545.1 uncultured Bifidobacteriaceae bacterium
GCCGTCTCGAGTCGAGTTCATCAACGCTGCCCGCGCGGCCACTGACGAGGCGCGTGTCGAGGGGGCGCGCCTGCTCGGCCGCTTCATCGAAGAGCATCCGGAGTTCGCCGTGGCCGGCGACGCGATGAAGAACGCGTCCGTGCTTCAAGCCGCGCGTGACGAGGAGATCGAGCGTCAGTTGGCGCCCGTCGTGTCACGCTTCGAGACCCGCCTCGCCGAGCAGCACGCGGCGGCCTCCACGCTGCGCTACCTCTCTCCGGCAGCCCTGCTCCAGAACGTCCTGATCGATCTGGCCGGCACAGGCTTCGATCGCTACCGGCACTTCTTCACACAGGCTGACTCGTACCACCAGGCGTGGCGCGACTACTTCCAGCCGCGGCTGTTCGCCAATCGGTCGCTGACCGCGGACGACTACGATGGGCTCCCGGTCTTCGTCTACCGCGAGGAGCCGATCGACGAGGTCGCCGCGCGCAACCTCGCCCCCATCGCCGTCCTGGTGTTGCTCGGCGCAGGGGGGCTGGCGGCTGGCGTGCGCCTCTTCGCCAGATACCAGGTCGAGGAGGGCTGATGTGGTGATTTCGGACGTGAGGAGCACGTGGCGAGGCCTGCGCCGCCAGTGGCCGTTCACCCTGACAGCGGTGGCGACGCTGGCGCTCGGGATCGGCGGCGCGACGACGGTGGCGGGCGTGGCCCACGGTGTGCTGTTGAGCCCCTATGAGTACCGGGAGCCGCACCGGCTCGTGCTGGTCACGGCCGTCGACCCGCGGTACGGCGAGGCCCCCGTCGCGCCCTCGATCGCAGACTATCTGGACCTCAGGGAGCGCACCCGCAGCTTCGAAGAGCTGGCATCGTTCGTGACGCTCGGCTACAACCTTCCGGACGACCGCGGCGGCGGCGCCGCGCTGCCCTTGCAGGTGAACTTCGTCTCCGCCGGCCTGTTGCCCATGCTCGGCGTCTCGCCGATGCTCGGGCGGTCGTTCTCGCACTCCGAAACCGCTCCGGGCACGGACCTGCACACCGTCGTGATCAGCCACGACCTGTGGGTGAGCCGCTTCGGTGCCGATCCGGCAATCGTCGGCCAGGCGATCCGGCTTGATACCACGCCCTACACGGTCATCGGCGTGATGCCGCCCGGCTTCCGGTTCGGCTACCGGTTCGCGGCGAATGCCGATGCGTGGGCGCCCCTCGAAAGCTGGTTGGCCCGCTACGGCGAGACGATGCAGGAACAGGCGCGTGACGCGCGGGCGTACTACAACGTGCTGGGCAAGCTGGCGCCCGCGGTCGGCGTCCGCCAGGCCACGGACGATCTCGCCGAGGCGGCGCGCTCGCTGGCCGCCCTGCATCCGGAGACCAACCGTGATGTCCGCTTCCAACTGCAGTCGCTGCGTGACGCCGAGGCCGGTGCCATCACCCCGTACTTGCGGATGGCCTCGCTCGCGGTGGCGCTCCTGCTGGCGATGGCGGCGGTGAACGTGTCGGGGCTGCTGTTGATTCGTGCCGCCGCACGCAGGGCCGAGGTCGCCGCCCGGCTGGCCCTCGGCGCGACCCCCTACGCCATCACCCGTCAGTGGCTCGTGGAGGGTGTCACAATCGGGCTGATGGGGGCGGCCGCCGGTGCCCTGCTCGCCGCGGCCGCTCTTCAGATCGTCGATGGGGCCGTGCCGATCGAGCGGCCGGTCTGGATGCGGTTTGCCGTGGACTGGTCGCTCGCCGCCGCGTCGATGGGACTCGGCGTTGTCGTCGGGGCGCTGCTCGGCGTCCTGCCCGCCTGGGTGGCCGTCCGCGTTCCCGTCGCTGACGTACTCCGCGAAAGCGGCCGCACCAGCGGGACGTCGTCCGAGTCACTTCGGCGGCTCCTGGTGGCCGGGCAGGTGGCGCTCGCCTGTCTGCTGCTGGCCACCGGCGGCGTGCTCGTGCGCAGCCTCTGGCAGCTCACGCACACCGAGGTGGGCATCACCCCTGAGCGGCTGCTGACCGCCTACGTGTCGCCTCCCGGCGACAAGTACCGGGATGAGGACGATCTGCCGGCGTACGCGTCGCTCTACCAGCGCGTGCTGGAACGTCTTCGGAGCTTGCCTGAAGTCGAGGCGGCAGGCGGCATGAACGTGCTGCCGTTCGACGGCGAGAGCATGCCCGGCGAGGGCGTCGTGGTCACCCGCGAGGGCGACACGGTGGAGTCCCAGCGCGGGACGCCCTCGGTCGTCATGGTCCGCGCCAGCCACGATGCGTTCGAGGTCGGTGGGATTCCCCTCCTGCAGGGCGAGCGGTTCCGCGAGGACGACACGCGGCAACGCCCGTTGGTCGCGCTGGCCAGCCTCAGCATGGCCAATCGTTTCTGGCCCGGTGACAGCGCCATCGGGAAGCGCGTCAAACCCGGGCCGGCCGATCAGCCCGGGCCGTGGTACACGATCGTCGGCGTGGTCGGGGATGTCAGGGTGCACGGGGCCGGGCGCCCGGCGCCGCCCGCCCTGTATCGCCCCTACATGCAGGTGGCCGCAGGGTCGTTTCATTTCCTGGTGCGAACCCGCGGCGGCGACCCCGCCGCCGCCGCCGACCTCGTGCGTCACACCATCGCGGCCGTGGATCCGGACGTGGCCGTGTACCACGTGCGGCCGTTCGCCGACCGGCTCGCGAACGCGAACTGGCAGGCGCGCCTGTGGGCGATCGTCTGCGGCGTGTTCGCGATCGCCGCGCTGCTGCTGGCCGCCATCGGTGTGTACGGCGTGACCGCAACCTCCGTGGCTCACCGCGAGCGCGAGTTCGGCATCCGGCTGGCCCTTGGGGCGCGGCCGGCGGACGTCTCATGGCGGGTTCAGCGCGAGGTGGGGGGGCTGACGGCGCTGGGGATCGCGGGAGGCCTCGCTGGCGCCGCACTCCTGCTGCCGGTCGTCGAGGACCTGCTCGCGACCACGACTTCTCCCGACGGTCTGGTGCTGAGCGCCGTCGGCCTGATCGTGTTGACGACGGCCATCGTCGCCGGGTGGCTTCCGGCGCGCCGGGCCGGACGGGCCGACCCGGCGCAGGCGCTGCGCGCCTTGCGGTGAGGCCGGCACACCGCGCGTTGCTGGCCTCGTGGCTCGGCAAAGACCGCATCGTCTCGGCCGAGCACGTGACTGCCCGGTGGTTCGGGAACGGCCCGGTCCTCCCGCTCCGCCGGGTTCCAGAGGCGTCACCCATCGGCCCTGAACGGCGGCTGATCGGACCGAAACGGCCGTTCGTCAGAATAGGCCTGTGTCTGAAGGTCAGTCGACTTCATGCTTCCGGCGACTCCTGCCGCCATGCCCTTTGATCTCACCGCCGAGTCGTTCGCGGAAATGCTGGCCGATGACGCTCCCGGTGGCATGCCGGTCACAGACACCCGCGCGTGGCCTGACGCGGTCGGCCGGGGTACGTTCGGCTGCACGGAGGTCCGTCCCGGCGTGGTGCTGTATGCGATCGATCTCGCGCCTCGCACGGACGTACGGATTGCTGCCGCGCCCGGGACGGGGTACTTCGCCTGGGGATACCATCTGCACGGCGAGTCCGAGGGCACCATCGACCACGCATCGCAGGTCGTGCACGGCAGCGCAGGGGCCTCGGAAGCGCTCTTCGCTCCGCCTGGCCATGGCGGGGTCGTCAGGTTCCTGCCGGCGCATCCCGTGCTGACCGTCGCCATCGGCGTCGCGCCCGCGGCGTTGCTCCAACTCGTGCCTGCGCCCGAGAGCCGGCGTGCCGAGCGATGGTTCGACGGCATGACCCGCCAGACCCCCTTCGTCGAAACGCCACGGCCGTTGACGGCCGACACAGCTCGACTCCTACGACAGATCACCGACTGCCCCTTCATCGGACGCACGCGCGAGCTGTTCCTCGAAGCGACGGTGCTCGAGTTGCTGGCCCGGGAGGCCGGTCAGCCGCAGGGTGGTGATCGCCCAGGCCTCTCGCCCGACGACGAACAGGTGGTGCACGCGGCTGCGGCCATCCTGCGCCGGCACCTCGAGACCCCGCCCAGTCTTCGCGGACTCGCGCGCATGGCCGGCACCAACGAACTGAAGCTGAAGCGCGGTTTCCGGGCCGTGTTCGGCACGACGGTGTTCGGCTACCTGCGCGAGCAGCGGCTCGAGCAGGCCCGGTACCTGCTGGCGCATCGTCGGGTCAGCGTGACCGAAGCCGCCGGCCTGGTCGGCTATGCATGTCCGAGCCGGTTTGCCGCCGCGTTCCGCCGGCACTTCGGTTCTCCCCCCTCGGCCGTGCGCCTCGGTCGCTGATAATCCGCCGCGGCACGAAAACGATCCCGCGCAGCACGGCGCGGCGGCGACCCGGCACCTTACGCTCCGTGGATGCCGCATCGCCACATACCGCTCCTGCTTCTCACCTTCTTGTTCTCCCTCCCTGCCCGCGTCGCTGAGCCGGCTCCAGCTCCCGCCCCGGCACAGGGGCAGACACAGCCTGCGGCGCCAGCGCAAACGCCGCGGCCCGATCCGGAAGACGTTGACGACGGGCCCGACCCACTCACGTTCACTGACGTCGTCACGGTGATGGCGGAGAAGTGGGAGGCCGACCCGGCGAAGGTGCCGCTCTCGCTCACCGTCATCACGCCGGACGACCTCGCCGCCTCTGGCGCTGTCCTCCTCAACCAGGTGGGTCCCGCTGTGCCCGGGCTGTTCCTGCGCAACGACGGCGACCGGAGCTTCAACAAGCCCAGCCTGCGCGGCATCACCTCCAGCCCATTCAACGATCCGGCGGTCACGGTGTACGTGGACGACGTGCCAATGGACCCACGGATGGGACTCGCCACGCCCCTGTTGGATGTCCAGCAGATCGAGGTCGTTCGCGGCCCGCACGGCGTCGTCTGGGGACGCAACACGTCCGGCGGCATGATGCACGTCGTCACGAGTCTCCCGGGAACCACGTGGACGACGACAGGCGGCCTGTCGGTGGGCAGCTTCGGTGAGGTCATCGCGCCCGTGTCGGTACAGGGGCCGATTGCCGACCGCGTGTTTCTCGGCGTCAGCGGCATCTACGAATACAGAAGCGGCTTCCTGTCCAACTCGGTGAACCCCGACATCGTCGACTCCCGGAATGGGGCGTATGGACGCGTGCAACTGCGTTGGCTGCCGACGGCGGCGTGGGACGTGCAGTTGCGCAGTGACACGGGCGTCTGGCGGGACGGCGCATTCCTGGTGTCGGCCATCGGTGGGCTCGATCCCTACGACGTGCAGTCGGACACACCGAGCCGCGAGGACAGTCACGTGATCCAGCAGTCGCTGCGCATTCGCCGCGAGAGCACGCGCGCCTCAATGCTGCTGGTCGCGGCGCGACGCGAGGTCAGCGTCTACCGGACCAGCGACGAAGACCTCGTGAGCCGGCCGATACGAGAGTACACGTGGTCGGACCTGCACGACACGCGATGGAATACCGAACTGCGGGTGCTCGCGCCGGCCTCATCGAGAGTGCGCTGGCTGGCCGGGGCCTACGCCGGAACGCGTGACGCCACGGATGCCTACGAGACGTTCCTGCCGGTCATCTTCCAGGGCTACAGCGAGCGGAACGGAGCCACCTACGAGGACCGCACAGCAGCCGTGTTCGGCCAGGTGCAGTTCCCCCTGGGCACGCGCGTGCACCTGACCCTGGGTGGACGTGTCGATCACGACCGCAAGCAGATGGCGCGGGCCGATCGCCTTTACGGCTTCCCCACGCCGACCCCGGACGACGACTTCGTGGCGCCAGGCTTCACGCTGTCGCGGTCGTTCACCTTCGTCTCGCCGCGGGTGTCGCTGGATGTCGAACTGACCCCTTCCGTCATGGCCTTTGCCGGCGTCGCGCGTGGCGCTCGCTCGGGAGGCTTCAACTTCACGACCGACAGTCCCGCGCTCGCGGGGTTCAGCGGCGAGTACGTGCGTTCGGTCGAAGGAGGCCTGAAGGCGCGCACCGCGAACGGCCGCGCCGACGGCGCCGTCTCCATCTACCGGTCGTTCATCTCCGACCTGCAGTTCCAGCAGTTCGTGGCTGGCTTCTTCGCGGTGGCCAACGCCGGCGAGGCCAGTGCCCACGGCGTGGAAGTCGAGGGGCGGCTGGCACTGGGCCACGGACTCGCGGTGC
>CAZNOC010000169.1:0-9106 GCA_964574545.1 uncultured Bifidobacteriaceae bacterium
GCGGGTCGGCCCAGAACGCCTTGTAGTAGGCGCCCCGGTAGTAGTAGCACGTGAACCGGAACCCCCCGGGGGCCCACAGAATCAGAATCGCCGGCGAGAACGGCAGCCACAACGGCCACCACAGCGGCTTCGGTCCGAAAAGGGCGTGTGGGGAGTCACCGAAGATCTCGGGCGAGTAGAACGGTGACAGGTACCCGCCGAACGAGTAGTGAACGCCCTGCAGTGCGGCCCACGTCGAGTACACGACGAAGCTGCCGAGCACGGCGAACACCACGAGCGGTTCCACCCACCAGGCATCGCGCCGGGACGTCGCCCCGAACGGACGACGACCGAGCACCTGCACGTCAGCCATAAGGCCCCCCACCTCTGCGATCGACGAACGAACGCTCGAATCTCGGGATCACGTGGCCCAAGTTGTTCTGGCCGCTCCGCATCCGTCGTGGTCCGGAGCCGCGCGGAGAACGGCGCGGGTGCACGGACCGGTTCGGGGCCACGCGGTATCGGCAATGGCGGTAGTAGAGTCCAGCTCCCGTGAGAAGTCAACTTCCCCGGCACTCAGCGCCCCGCGCGCTGGCGCTTGGCCGCCGCACTGCGGGCCGGGTAGTTCGCGAGCTCGGCGGGAATCGAGGTGTCGCCGTCGGCGCGAGCCGTGGCGAGCGCGAGGACGCGCGGGATGTCGCGCTCGCGGAAGATCGGGTCGCCCAGGACCTCGTAGTGCATGTTGCGACGCCTGGCCACGAACCCGGCGTCCTCCACGTTGCGGACGATCTCGACTTCGTCCATGCAATAGGCGGCGCCGGCCGCCCGCACGACGTTCTCTTCGATCATCACGCTGCCCATGTCGTTGGCGCCGAACGCCAGGCTCAACTGCCCCACCTTGCCGCCCTGGGTGACCCACGACGCCTGGAGGTTGTCGAAGTTGTCGAGCACGATTCGGGCGGTGGCGAGCGTCCGGAGGTATTCGAGACCCGTCGCCTCGACGCCGGCGAGCTCGGTATGCTCCGGCTGGTAGCTCCACGTGATGAAGGCCGTGAAGCCGCCCGTCTCGTCCTGCACCTCTCGCAGGCGCAGCATGTGCTCGATCCGCTCCTCCGGCGTCTCGACGGTGCCGTACATCATCGTCGCCGTCGTGCGCAGCCCCGCGCGGTGGGCCTGGCGCATGACGTCGAGCCATTCGTCGGAGGTGGCCTTGTTGTAGCAGTTGAGGATCCTGCGGACGCGGTCCACGAGGATCTCGGCCCCACCGCCGGGAATGCTGTCGAGCCCGACGGCGATGAGGCGCGCGATGACGTCGCTCACAGGCAGGCGCGACATGCGCGACAGGTGCACGACCTCCGGCGGCGACAACGCGTGCAGGCGGAAGTCCGGGTAGCGAGCCTTCACGCCCCTGAAGAGATCCTCGTACCACGTCAGCGGGAGGTCCGGGTTGTGCCCTCCCTGCAACAGGAGTTGGCCACCGCCAAGCGCGATCGTCTCCTCGATCTTGCGGTAGATTTCGTCGAAGCCGAGGACGTAGCCTTCGGTGTGCCCTATCGGGCGGTAGAACGCGCAGAAGCTGCACCTGGCGACGCAGACGTTCGTGTAGTTGACGTTGCGGTCGATGATGTAGGTGACGACGCCGTCAGGGTGCTTGCGGCGGCGCACGAGATCGGCCGTCCGCGCGAGCCACGCGGTGGGCGCGTCCCTGTAGATCAGGCTCGCTTCCTCCGCGGTCACCCGTCCGCCCGATTCGATCCGTGCCTGCAGGCCGTTCAGGTCCATCGTCACTCGTAGAAGCGGAGGGGACGCACGCGCGGCGCCAGGGAGAGCTCGACCGCCAGCGCATGAAATCGCCGGAGCCCCGCGCACTCGGCGTCGCCCAGCCCGAATCTCAGAATATCACGCAGATACCGGTGGGCTCGGAGGGTGCGCACGGCATCGCCTGCGCCGTAAACCGCGGCGATCTCGTCCGTGGCCTGCACCCCGGCGTCGCGCGAGGCCTGGAGCGCCGCAACATGCGCGGGGCCCGCCGCGCCAGGTCGCCCGGTCCACATCGCATAGACGAACGGCAATCCAGTGAACGCCTGCCACGCTTCGCCGAGATCCGTCTTGTGGAGCCCGAGCGAGGCGGCGTCGGTGTGCAGCGCCGGATCGCCGATCAGCAGCGCGGCGTCCGCCCGGGCGAGCATCTCCTCGAGGTCGGGCGAGCCGGTCACGAACTCCGGCGCGATGTCGAAGTGGCGCGCGCACAGAATACGCGCCAGGGCGACCGAGGTCCGCGAGCTCGTATCGAGCGCGAGTGTACGGACACGATCGATGGGCTCCCGCGAGAACACAGCGACCGACGCCACCGGGCCGTTCGACCCGATCGCCACGCCCGGCACGATCCGGTAGTCGTCCCGCAGGTACTCGATGGCGGGAATGAGCCCCACATCGACGCGGCCGGCATGCAGCAACGCCGCGCATACGGACGGCACGTCGAAGCGGAGATCGAACAGATCCGGGCGCGCGTCCAACCCGCGCACCAGCGGTTTCGTGTTCAAGTACGACACCGCTCCGAGCCGGACAGCCGTCATCCGGCAAGCCGTCCGAACCGGCCGTCCCGCTCGACGGGGACGAGCCCGGCCGCTTCGATGTTGCGCCGGATCTCTTCCACCGCCGCGCGTCGGCGGCCCTGCGTCTCGTCGTCGACGGGCGAGACGCCATCGACATCGTCAGCGCCGAAGGTGAGCGCCACCTGGGCCAGCTTCGGTCCGTAGAGCGCCCAGTCGACCTGAATGGACGGCACCGTCTCGAGCGCGAGGCGCGCGAGCGCCACCATCCGCACGTCGTCGTATCCGGTCGTCGGGACGCCATCCGGCACGTGCCGCGGCAGCGGCGCGCACGCGGTCAATGCGCCGGTCGCGTCCTGCAGCGTTCGGATGCCCAGCAACAGGGCCACCCGGTCACGCACTGGCACCGGGTAATCGACCGTGACCCGTGGCACGAGCAGCCCGGCATCGAGCGCCGGACCCACCGCGGCGCCCAGCTCGCTGATCCGGTCCACCGGCACCTCCGCCACGGCGTCGAGCCCGGCGGACCGAAGCGCAGCCGTCACTTCCGACAGACCGCCCCACCCTTCTCCGGCACGCGTCACGAGGTCGGCCAGCGAGAAGCCGCTCAGCACACGCGGTCCCGCCAAGGCCCGCGCCGCCTCGACGGCCCGCAGGGCCTCCGCCAGCGTCGCCGGCAGCCCCCTCAGCCGCACCTCGGTCGCCGCAGACGGGACGACGACCGGCGTCGTCAGCCCCGCAGCGACGTCCAGCTCGAAGACGCGCGCGAAGGTGGCCGTCGTGCCGGCATGCCTGCGACGCGCCTCATCCGCCAGAACGCCGAGCGCGAGGATGTCGCTCGTGGCGCTCAGTTGGTCCAATTCCTCGCTCGACAGGCGCGCACCCGACGCCGCACGGGACGCGAGGGCGCTCTCGACCGACATTGTCAGATCACTGCCCATGACGAATCTGCTCCACGATTTCCGCGGCCAATACCAGCGCCGCCCGGCCGTCTTCACCGGGAACGGCAGCCGGCCGCCCCTCTCGAACGGCGGCCACGAAGTCTTCGAGCTCGCGCCGAAGCGGTTCGGCGCGCGGCACCTCGAGCTTGCCCCCCTCAATCGAAGGAAGCCCACCCTCGGCGCGCACGAGGCGCCACATCTCCACCTCCTGTGAGGCGTAGTCGATGGACACGTACGCCGCTGATTGAAAGACGCGGATCTTCCTGACCCGGTCGCGGCTGATCCGGCTGGCCGTCACATTCGCGACCGCGCCGTGCCGGAAACGCAACCGGGCGTTGGCGATGTCCACCCGTCCGGTGAGCACCGGGACCCCGACAGCGTCGATGCTCGCTACTTCGTCGCCCACGAGCGACAGGACGAGGTCGAGATCGTGAATCATCAGGTCGAACACGACGTCGATGTCGAGGCTGCGGTCGGGAAACGTGCCCAGCCGGTGCACCTCGATGAAACGTGGCTCGTGAATCAGCGGGCGCGCCACGGCCACCGCCGGATTGAAGCGCTCCGTGTGCCCAGCGGCGAGGACGACGCCCCGATCGGCCGCCACCTGCACGAGCCGGTCGGCCTCGGCGACCGTCCGCGCCAGCGGCTTCTCGACGAGCGCGGAGACCCCCCGCTCGAGGAATGGCAGGGCCACGGCCAGGTGCGCTTCGGTGGGCACCGCGATGGACACCGCGTCCACCAGATCGAGCACCGCCGCAGCGTCCGTGAACGCGGGCACGCCGTGGACCTGCGCGATCTCCCCGGCACGGTCCGGCTTGACGTCGACGACCGCGACAAGATGCACCTCCGGCATGGAGGCCAGGATGCGGGCGTGGTGCTGCCCGAGGTGGCCTACGCCGATCACGGCCATCCGCAGGCGCTCGCTCATGCGTCCGTGACCCCTGCCTGGGCATCGCCCGTCGCGATCTCCCTCCCGATAATCGTGATGCCTGCGTCATTCGCCGACGCCAGCAGATCGCCCCGGTCGAACATCAGCGTGCGCCCGGCATCCACCGACAGAGCCGTCGCGCCGGCGTCGCGCATGGCCTTGACCGTCGCGAGACCCACGACGGGCACGTCGAAGCGCATGTCCTGGCCGGGCTTGGCCACCTTGACCACGGTGACGCCGGGGCCGGCGAGGGCGGCCGCTCTCGCGATCATGGCGTCGGTTCCCTCCATCGCCTCGACGGCCACGACCGCCTGGTGCTTGACGGCGATCGCCTGTCCAATGTCGAGCCCCGCGATCTCGTCGGCCATCCGGTACCCGAACGCGAAATCCTTCGACTCCTCCTCCGAGGGCGGCCGGCTCGTCAGCACCCCGGATCCGGCGAGCAAGGGTTGCAGGAACTCCGTCGAGTCAAGCAGCGTCACGCCGTGGTCGCGCATGACGTCGGCCACCGCGGCAATCAGCGCGTCGGTGTTCCTGGCACGCAGGCGCGTCATCACCGAGAGCAGGGTCAGATCGGGCACCACGCCGCCGAAGATCCGCGTGTGCTTCACCTGGCCGGCCATCACGGCCTGCGTGACGCCCGCCTTCTTCAGGATGTCCAGGCAACGGCCGAGCTGTCCGAGGGAGATCCAGTGCACCGCTGCGGCCGGCGGGCGCGCCGCCGCCGTCTCGAGGTCGGCCCACGCCTCCTCTTTCACGGCGACGATCGTCACGTCGTGACCGAGCGCGCGCGCTGCGTCCAGCACGAGGAACGGGAAGCGGCCGTTGCCCGCGATGAGGCCCAGTCTCATGTTGGCTCAGGCGTCCTCGGCAGCCTCATCGGCGCGGCGGCCGGGACGCCGGAGGATCACGCCCCGCTGGGATGTCCTGATGAAGGAGACGAGGTAGGCCACCTCCGGCGCATCGAGCGCCGGATCCTGTTCGATCTCCTGCAGCGCGCGCGCCGCACTCAGGCGCGACACGAGCAGGAGCCGGAACGCGCGCTTCAACTGGTTGACGAGCGCGACGGAGAAGCCCCGCCGGATCAGCCCGATGGAGTTCAATCCGTACATGCGGGCCCGGTTGCCGACCGTGCGCGCGTAGGGCAACGCATCCTTCGTCACGACGGAGTAGCCGCCGACGAAAGCGTACCGCCCGACGCGGCAGAACTGGTGCACCCCGGAATAGGCGCTGATCGTCGCGAAGTCGTCCACCGAGACGTGGCCGCCAAGCGTGGCCGCGTTGCCGAAGATCGTGTCGCTCCCGATGTGACAGTCGTGCGCGACATGAGCGTAGGCCATGAACAGGTTCCGGTCGCCGATGGACGTCACCCCTCCGCCTCCGAGCGTTCCCCGGTGAATCGTGACGAACTCACGGAAGATGTTCTGCGTCCCGATCACGAGCCGCGTGGACTCGCCGCGGAACTTCAGGTCCTGCGGCGCCAGGCCGATGGAGGCCGACGGGTAGATCTCCGTCTCGTCCCCAATCGTCGTGTCCCCGTCCACGATCGCCGAGGCCCCGACGCGGCAGTGCCGGCCGATGACGACCTGCGGGCCGATGACGGCAAAGGGCCCGACGACCGTGCCCTCGCCAATGCGCGCCGAGGGGTGCACGCGGGCCTGTGGATCGATGTGCACCGGGTCCGAGGTCACGGTGAGAACGAGCTCGGCTTCCGCCACCGCCTGGCCGGCGACGTCCGCCTTGGCCCGCGCACGAACGATGGGGCCGTGTTCTCTGTCGAGCGTCACTTCGAGCCGCAGCCGGTCGCCCGGTACCACCTGTCTCCGGAACTTGGCGTGGTCCACACCCCGGAGGGCAATCCGCGCGCGGTCAGACCCGGGACGCTCGAGGACGAGCAGCGTGGCCACCTGAGTCAACGCCTCGATCATGAGCACGCCGGGCATCAACGGGGTGCCCGGAAAATGGCCCTGGAAGAACTCCTCGTTCACCGTGACGTTCTTCACGGCGACCATGCGGACGCCAGGCTCGTGCTCGGCGATCGCGTCTACCAGGAGGGACGGATACCGATGACACAGGCGGTCCAGCGTGGACGGAATGGAGGTGGACAAGATGGGCACACCGGCTCAGGCGACGGGGGAACGGGCGCCGGACCGCGCGGCCACCACGAGCCGACCGCCGACGCCCTCGGCGCCGACGGTCGATTCCCGGCATTCTACACGGGGCCCGCTGGCCTGGTCGCTATTGTTGCGGCGGGGTCTTTCGCATCTCGTCCATCTTCTGGATGACGTCGGCGCTGATGTCGAGCGAGACGTCCGCCCAGACGAGGCCGGAATCGGGACCGTTGAAGATGAAGTGCAGGCTCTTGTCGCGGGCCACGGCTTCGATGATGGGGATGAGCCGCTCCTGGAACTCGTCCTGCAGCGTCTGCTGCAGTTCCTGAACGTCGGCCTGCGCATCCTGCGTGGCCCGCTGCAGGTCGACCTGCGCCCGCTCGATCTGCTTCTGGATGTCGGCCTGAGCGGTGGCGCTCATGACGGCGCCTCCGGCCTCCAGCTTGGCCTGCAGCCCCTGGAGGTTCTTCTGCCGTTCGGAGAGGTCGGCCATGCGCTGCTGCTGGAGCGCCTGCACCTTCGCCGTCGCCTCGCGGCCCTCGACAGACTCGGCGGCGATCCGCTGAAGGACGATGTAGGCGACCTTCGACTCCTGAGGGAACGGGGGCGGGGGCTGCGGCGCGGGGGCGGCGGCTGCCGGGGGCTGGGCCGGCGCACCGGCCGTCTGCGCCGCCGCGGGGGCGGCCGCCAGAGTCACCACCAACAGTGCGACAAGAACGAGACCTCTCATTACCGTGAATCCTTTCGTCTGCAACGGGCAGCCCATTATCTTACACCGGTTTCGAGCGTTCGGGCACCGCCAGAAGCCCGGGAGCGGGACCCTCACGGGTGCACGATCTGGACCTGGAACGAGGCCGTTCCCGACAGCGTGCCCACGTCGTAGACGCGCACGCAGAGGCTCCCGACCGACCCGACGTTGCCCGTAATGATGACGCCCTGCGTGGCCCGGTCATTGGCCAGGACCACCTGACAGGCCTGGCCGCTCCACGTGCCCAGCGCGAGGCCAATCACGACAGGCTCCTCGCTGTCGCCCCCGCCCTCGGCCTCGAGGGACACCAGCGTGACCTGCACGCTGCCGAAGCTGTTGGTGTTGAACGGGTGCGTGAACGCGCCGTTCGGCGTCACCGACCCGGGCACAACCACCGTCGTCGGGTCGGGAATGACAGGCGTCGGGAACAACAACGTGTCGTCGCTGCATCCGGCGGCAACGACCGAGAAGACGAGCACGGGGATCGACCGGCGCCACAGCGAACTCAATCTGAACATGCACTATCCTCGAAACGGCGGTGGCACATCACGCATCCTTGCGGGCCGGGCGCATCGCCACTCTCGATGCTCACACGACGTGGGTGACGAAACACTAGAACGTCGACCCCACCGCGAACCGGAACGTGAAGTTCTTGCTCGGCTGGAAGTTGTTGTCCAGCACGCCATCCCGGCTCGGGTTCATCGCGAAGATCAGCCGGAACGGGACGTTGAGCACGGGCATGAAGAACCGGATCTCCGCGCCCGTGGACGTCTTGAACGCCTGGCGCGTCCCGCGGACGACCCGCTCGGGAGCCGGGGCATTCGGGTCCGTCAACGTGACGTTCGCGAACGGGTCGACCAGGATGGGTGCACCGGGATTCACGAACTCGATGATGTCTTCCCGCCACCCGAAGGACTCGCCGAGATCCCGAACCTGGCCGGCGTCGGCGAACAGCACGAGCCGCACCGGCCCCGCAATCGAGATCAGGTACTCGGCGTTGAACAGGAGGCTCTTGTTGCCGCCCAGCACGAGGCCGCTGTCGGGGTCGCGGGGGCCGACGCTCCTGAGGTCGAACCCGCGGATGCTGTACTCGCCGCCGAGGAACAGCTGCTCGAAGATCGGCAGGCGCTCGGTGCTGCCATACGGCCGGATGTACTGGAGCTGGGCCCGCGCGCCGAACGTGGTCCGGTTCGTCATCCGGAAGTACCCGACGGCTTCGACGGTGGGCTTGATGAAGAAGGTGTTGCCGCCAGGTCCCGCATAGTCGAAGGAGAGCTGCAGCCGCCGGCCGGTATTCGGGAAGATCGGGTTGTCGACCGTGTTGAAGACGAAGCTCGGCACGACCTTGCTGATGGTGCGCTTTCCGCCCTCGCCAATCAGGAGCGAGTCGCGCAGGAACGGGTTGCGCTGCAGCAGCTCGGGGCTCTGGTACGCCGGGTTCAGGTCCTTCACGCTTACCTGCTCGTAGCTGTAGGTGAGGAAGAGGCGCGAGAAGTCGCGCACCGGGAACCCCATCAGAAGGTTGCCGCCGGACGAGGACTGCGTAAACTGGCCGATGTAGCGCAGCTCGCGCTTGAACACGTCGACGCCGCCCGTGATGTTCCGGTCGAACAGGAACGGTTCGGTGAAGGCCACCTGGTAGTTCTGCGCGCGCGAGCCGCCCTGCAGCGACACCGTGAGGCTCTCCCCCCGGCCCATGAAGTTGGCCGTCTGGAACGACAGCTGGCCGAAGAAGCCCTCGAACTGCGACACGCCGGCGCCGAAGGTGAGCTGGTTGCGGTTCTGCTCCTGCAGCTTCATCGTCACGTCGACGTTGTTGGCGACATCCGGCGTCTTGTCGACCTGGA
>CAZNOC010000170.1:0-9086 GCA_964574545.1 uncultured Bifidobacteriaceae bacterium
GCCTCGAGCAGGCGCTCGACGGACAGCCCGCCGCCGGCCGCCAGCAGTCCATTCGGCCTTCGCCGCGCGCGCCCCACGGGCGGCAGCGGGTCGGCGGGCTCGAGCAGGGGAATCACGACACGCTCCCAGGTTCTGTTAGAATAGTCGTTCGTACCAGTGTGGTGGGTGTAGCTCAGTGGTAGAGCTCCGGACTGTGGCTCCGGCTGTCGCGGGTTCGAATCCCGTCATCCACCCCAATTCATTCTTGCGCTGAGGGCGTTCAGCTTCCGGCTCTCAGCTTCCGGCTCTCAGCTACTGCCCGCGCAGCGTCCGTCCCATTTCTACGCCGAACTCCGGGTCCTTCCGGTGGCCGTCCACCTTGATCGCCACGCGCGTGCCCGCCCCGTGCTTGCGGAACAGCGGATCGAACGGTTTGAGAAGCCAGGACTTCACTCCCGTGATCGTCTCCGATGCGCTCGCCTCCATCTGCACGTCGCCGCGGAACGCCAGCCGCTCGTTCCGCAAGCCATAGGTCCCGGCCATCTGAACTTCGGCGCCGGTGATGGCGAACGTCAGGAGAGGCAGCGTCAAGACGTTGTCCTTCAGCGAGAGGCGCCCCGTCATGTTCGACACGACGTCGTCTACCGACTCGTCCCCGGGGCGTCCCTGGGCGCGCCGGCTCAGATCGTCCACCTTTTCCTGGACCACCGCGCTCTGAAACCGGGCCTGGCGGATCGAGAAACGGCCGTCCACCCAGAGCTTGTCCACGATGTCCTCGGTGCCCGGTGCGATGTCGAGCCGGGCCTCCAGCTCCATCAATCCGACCAGGGGCGGCCGCGAGCCATCCACGACCAGGCGTAGCACATCGTCCACGCGCATCTCGGCGGCCGTGACATCGAGCGTCACGCGACGTCCCCGCTCGCCCTCCACCCCGACGATGGCCCCCTTCGTCTCGAAGGCCGACCCGCCGAGCCGTGCCCGCACGTTCGAGAGGTACACGTCGCCGTTTGTCCCGTCCACCACGGCGTCGAAGGTGGTCTCGAGCGGGACGGGCGCGCCGGTAAGGGTCGGCAGCCTGAAGTCGGGCGTGCGTGTCGAGCCCGAGGCGGTGATGCGTTCAAGTACACCGGCAAAGGACCCGCCGGAGTCGAGCGCCCCGGCGATGCCCTTGATGGTCCCCAGGTCGGCGTTGAAGGTGAACTGGCCTTCGAGCGGTGTCAGGCTTGGCTCTCCGGCAAGCCAGGGGCCGAATCGCCCTTTGCCCTCGACGAGGCCGACCGGCGTCGGAATCGTCAACTCGGCCTCGAAGTCCGCCGCCCCGTGAAGGCTCACCGAGCCCAGTTCGAGCCGGTGAATGTCGAACACCTTCGGCATCTTCCCCGCGTCGCGGGACATCACGGTGAGACGGGTGTTGGCGGCTATCAGCCTGCCGATGATCGTGCGCTGGGACCCGTCGCCCTCACCTTCACTGTCCTCGCCGCTCCCCCTCTCCCCGTCGTCCCTGCCGCCTCCAACCGACGGCATCTCTTCGCGGCGCCGCGGCGGGATGGTGAGCTCGAGTCCGTCGAGTTCGACCACCTCGACGCGGCGTGACAGGAAGCCCCAGAGCCCTGCGGTCCCGGAGAATCGCTGCACGGAGATGAGCGGCGGCAGATCCGTTCGCCCCTGGTAGCGCAGGACGAGGCCGCGGCCTTCGATCTTCGGTGATGGGAGCAGAGAGACGTCGAGGCCGTCGAGCGTCACGTCACTGTCGAACCGCTCCTCGAGCGTCTGCACGATGGTGGCGTGCAGCCGCGGCTCGACCCGGCTGGCCAGGAAGGCGCCTGCGATCATCAGGAGCAGCAGCAGGAGGGCGACCGTTCCTCCGGCTATCACCCAGGGGCGGCGGGATCGCGGCAGTGGCTGCATGGACGCCTCGTCGGGGCGAGCGAGGAATCGGCCGGCCCCGTTGATTCATTGTACCGTGAAGCCGTGACTCCTTCCCCGCCGCCGGTCTTCGAGGCCTGGCTCTCAGAACTCGAATCGCGGCATCTGACCGACCTGCGATTCCCCGAAGTCGTGCGCGCGCTGCGCGCCCTCTCATCCACGTACGTGGAGCGCCGCGCGCGTCTGTCCGGGAGGGGTTCGCTCGACAGCGCCGGCAAGCGCGCTGCGTTCGCGCTGTACTACGGCCCGCTGCACTGGCTGTTGGTACACGCGATCGTGCAGCAGGTCGGCGGCGGTGCGACCCGCCCCGCGCGCCGTCTCCTCGATCTCGGCTGCGGATCGGGCGCGGCAGGTGCCGGCTGGGCCACGGCAATGGCGCGGCTGCCCGAGGTGTCGGGCCTCGACCTCCACCCCTGGACCATCGGAGAAGCCGCCTTCACGTATCGCCAGTGCGGGATCGCTGCCGACGTGCGACGCGGTCGCGCCGAACGTTCGCGGTGGCCTCGGGCCGACGCGGTGCTGGCAGCCTTCCTCGCCAACGAACTCGGGGACACCGACCGTGACGCCCTGCTCGCACGCGTGATGGACGCCGCGCGGGACGGCGCGCGCGTGCTGGTGATCGAGCCGTTGTCGAAGACGGTGACACCCTGGTGGCCGGCATGGAGCGAGGCGGTGCGTCGCGCCGGCGGGCGGGCCGACGAATGGCGGTTCGACATGGCGCTGCCCCCAATCGTCGATCGCCTGGCCGACGCCGCGGGTCTCAGGCCACAGGGTGTGGCCGGCCGGAGCCTGTGGATCGGATAAGAGTCGGCCCTCGAGGCGTGCGGCCGCGACCGCGGGCCCGGCTGCGTTAGCATCTGTCAATGTTCTCCGCGCGCGAGTTGCGCCCGATGCTGGCGGTGCTGGCAGAACCCCCGCTCACCGGCGTGGGGCTGGTCTACGAACCGAAGTACGACGGGATTCGCGCCATCGCCCTCGTGGAGCCTGCGACGCCCGTCCCCGCGGTGCACCTCTGGTCCCGCCAGGGCAACGACAAGACCGCGCAGTTTGCCGACGTCGCCGGCGCGCTCGCGGAGTGGGGCCGCGGCTTTCCCGGTCCCGTTGTCCTCGACGGCGAGATCGTCGCCCTCGATGCCGGCGGGCGCCCGGCCGGCTTCCAGCAGCTCCAGCGCCGGATGCACATCAAAGTGCCCGGCTACCAGTCGCGCACGCCCATCGTCGGATCCGCCCAGCAGCCGGCTGCCTTCATCGCCTTCGACGTGCTGCGCGTTGACGGGGAGGACCTTCGCGCGCAGCCGCTCAGCGCACGCCGTACCGTCCTCGAAACGCTGTTCGCCGAGCGCCCGCCGGCCTCCCACGTGCTGCGCATCTCCGTGCAGGTGGCCAACGATGGGCGATCGTTGTACGCGCAGGCGGAGGCCGAGGGCTGGGAAGGGCTGATTGTGAAGCACGCGCGCTCGCCGTACCGCACCGGCAAGCGCAGCCCGGAGTGGCGCAAGCTGAAGCTGTTGCGGCAGGACGACTTCGTCATCGGCGGCTGGACCGAGCCGCGTGGTTCCCGCGCGCGCTTTGGAGCCCTGATCCTCGGTGTGCCGGACGGGGCTCGCCTCCGCTACGTGGGCGACGTCGGCACCGGATTCACCGACGCCGGGATCGATCAGGTCTGGCAGCGGGTCTCGGCGCTCGAATCGAAGGAGTCACCCTTCGGCCTGCCGCCGAAGACGATGGAGAAGGCGCACTGGGTGAGGCCTTCGCTGAAGGCTCGTGTGCGCTACGCGGAGATGACCAACGAGGGACGGCTCAGGCATCCCGTCTATCTGGGGATCGTGGACGACAACGGTGCAGGGGCAGCGCCGGCAGGCGGGCAGGCCAGTCGGCCGGCTGCGGGAACCGGGGCCGCCGGGTCCCGGACGGGTGCGGATGCCACACCTGATTCCCCAGAGACCCAGGCGCTCGTCGCACAGCTTGACGACCTCGAGCATCGAAGGAAGAACGGCCGGCTGACGTTGCCCGATGGGACCGCGCTCGACGTCACCAACCTTCACAAGGTGTTCTGGCCGGACATCCCGCGAACGAAGGGCGACCTGCTCCGGTACTACGCTCGGATGGCCCCGTACATCCTTCCGGTCATCGCCGATCGGCCCCTCGTGATGAAACGGCTGCCGAACGGCGTCTCTGCCAAGGCCTTCTATCAGCATCGTGCCCCCGAACCCATCCCGGACGGGGTGCGAGTCGAAACGCTGCCGGACGATGACGTGCCGGCGCGGCTGGTCGGGGGAACGCTGGCCACGCTGCTCTACATGGCGCAGCTCGCCTCGATCTCGATGGACCCGTGGTTCTCGACCATGCCCGCGCTCGATCGTGCCGACCAGGTCGCCATCGACCTCGACCCCCAGCCCGGCTGCCCGTTCGATCGTGTGCTCGATGTCGCGCGATGGGTGCGCGACGAATTGGGGCGCGCGGGCGTGGCGGCGTTCCCGAAGACCTCCGGATCGGAAGGCGTGCACATCTTCATTCCGCTTCCGCCGGGCACCCCCTACGACGCGGGGATGCTCTTCTGCCAGATCGTCGCGACGATCGTGGCGACGCGGCACCCGAAGGCCGCCACGGTGGAGCGCACCGTGCGCCGCCGGAAGGCCGGGACCGTCTACGTGGACTACCTGCAGAACATCCAGGGCAAGACGCTGGCCTGCGCCTACAGCGCTCGCGGCAGCGCGTTCGCCGGCGTCTCGGCCCCGCTGCGGTGGGAAGAGCTTGACGGAGGGATCCGGCCGGAGGACTTCACCATCGACACGATCCCGGCGCGCGTGGCCGCGGTCGGCGATCTGTGGGCAGGCCTCCGCGATTCGCCCGGCGCCGACTTGATCGCCGCGCTCGAGCGCCTTCGCTGATCACGCGCCTCGCACGGATCAGCGAGAGCGGCCGAACCACAAGTAGAGCGGTATTCCGGCGGCCATCACGAGGAGGCCGGCGCCAGACGGTCCGGGGTTCATCCAGATCGCGTTCACCAGCATCGCGGCGCTGACGATCACGAAGATGGCAGGCGTGACCGGGTAGCCGATGGCCTTGAACGGGCGCGGGGCGTCGGGCTCGCGGTGCCGCAGCACGAACACCGCGGCGACGGCCATGCCTGCGAACAAGGTGATCGCAAAACCGGTATACGACACGAGCGCATCGGCGCCGCCCGACAGCACCAGCAGGCTCGCCCACGCGGCCTGCGCGATGATGGCGACGGCCGGTGTCTTGTACCGGGGGTGCACGCTCGCGGCGCTCGGGAAGAACGCGCGATCGCGGGCCATCGCGTAGTACACGCGCGGCCCGGCAAACGTCATCGCGCTGATGCTGGCCGCCAGGCTGATGATCGACACGATCCCCATGATGTCGCCCGCGCGGGCGCCGAGCAGCCGGTCGGCGATCACGTCGAGCACGCTGCCCTGCACCGCCGCCAGTTCTCCCACCGGCAGCACGTAGAGGTAGAGCAGGTTCAGGAAGAAGTAGACGCCGATGACCGCCGCCGTGCCCAGGCCGAGGGCGAGCGGCACGTTGCGCCCGGGGTCGCGAATCTCCTCTGCCATGTAGGCCGCGGCGTTCCAGCCGGAGTAGGTGAACATCACCGGGATCAGCGCGAGCAGCCACGCCCCTCCGGAGACTGGCCCGGTCGTCTGCTGCAGGTTCGACATCTCGCCGGCCCCGAACGAGAATCCGAGCGCGATGAACGCGACGAGCGCCGTGACCTTCAGCACGGCGAGGATGTTCATGACGATCCGCCCCGGGCCGACGCCGCGAAGGTGTACGAGGGCCATGAGTCCAATCGTGACGATCGCGACCGCCGACTGCCGCGATACCGTGAGCGGCACAAACGGCAGCGGCACGGTGAAGATGGGTGTGGCATCGGCGGCGCCGGGAATGAACCGGTCGAGATAGAAGACCAGCACCACCGCGCTGGCGGCCATCGCCCCCGAGAAGCCCGCCACAAACGACGTCCACCCCGTCAGGAACGCGGCGAGCCGGCCGTAGGCCGCGTGGAGATAGACGTACTCGCCGCCGGCACGCGGGCGCAGCGCCGCCAGCTCCGCATAGGCCATCGCGCCGGCAAACGCCAGCATCCCGCCCACCAGCCACGTCCCGAGAAACGCCCACGAGTTCGAGACCGCGGCCGCGACAAGCGGCGGCGTGAAGAGAATGCCGCCACCGATGACGTTGGAGACGATGATCGCCGCGGCGTCGTACGGACCGAGACGACGCTCGAGAATGGAAGGGGAACGGTCGGCCATGTGCGGGGATTATACGGGCAAATCGCGGCCGCGGCGCCCGTCCGCCCTAGCGCGTGAGCAACTGGCGCTGGATCGGGAACTCCGCCAGCTTCTCCCAACCGCGCGATCCCTTCCTCAGGAACAGTTCGACCGTGGCGTCGATGAACTCCTGGTTCTGCAGCATCTGGCCGCGCGGCTGTACGCCGGTATACCCGAGCTGTGAGCGCAGGACAACCGGGTCGGTCGTCTGGCCCGGCGTCAATCCATCGCGCTGCACGGCCCACCCGAAGTGCACGCCCCAGACATCGTCCTCGCCAACGCGCTTGAAGACGGCGTTGATCTGAACGGTGTCGATGGCATCCTCGCTCCTGTTGCGCAGCTTCAGCGAGACGCTCGGGACCAGCTTGTTCTTCCCGTCTTCCATGATCCCGGCGTCATACCACCCGGTGACCACGTCCACTGGCTCGAGGGCGGCGATCGGGTCCGGCGGATTGCACCCCGCGGCGGCAAGCGAGCAGCACACGAGCAGCAGCGCTGCGGCACGCGGGCGAGAGCGTCGAGAAAGCGGCATGCCCGTTATTCTATCCACAAGTGAGGTTCGCGGCGGGCGTCAGAACGTCTGAGCCTGCACGCGCCGGCGCACCTCGTCGCGATCGATTCGGCCCGCCCTGTACGCGGCGAGGTCGCTGCCGCGCACCCGAAGCAGGATGGTCAGCACTTCCTCGTAGGGATCCTGCGGCGCCAGGCGATCCCGCCGTTCGTTGTCGCGTGCGGCGACGGTGAGCCACTCCTCGTTGCCGACGGCCATCGGCGCGCTGTAGTCGATCATCGCATCGACGAGCGCACGCTGGACCGATTCGGTGTAGGCGCGGCCCGGGTCCTCGAGCCAGATGCGATCGACGGGTTCACTGGCGGCCTCTCCCTGGGCCCGAGGCGCGGCACCCGGTGACGGCGCGGGGGCTTCCTCCACCATGCCCGCGCTCACGGCCCCGGACGAAGCCACAGTCGCGGTGCCCCTCGAGGCTGGTGCCGGGATGGCCGGCGTCATCTGGAGTTCTATCCGGCGGAGGGCGCTGTCAAGAGCGGCCCGCTGGCGGGGATCCCCGGGCTGCTGGGTCTGGACGAACTGCTTCAGCTGCCCGAGAGCCTCACGCAGGGCCTGATCGTCCTGCTCAAGCATCGTGCGCAGGCTCCACATCATGCTCTCGCGGGGCACGGGAACCTCGACGTCGAAGAACACACCGTATCCTTCCAGATAGAACCCGCGCGCATTCGCGTCACCGGCGAGCATCAGCATGCCCGGCGCGACCGTGCGGAGCTCGTGATTGAGGCGCTGCGCCCCGAACGCCACCGCCCTGGCCAGCGCGCCCTCCATCACGTAGATCTGATGGCGCAGCGACATCCGGTCCACCGGCGTGGCGCCACCCGCCGGCGCCTGTTGCGCCGCCATCGGCACGGCCAGCGCCAGCATGATCGCCAGGATTCCCACGCTTCGCATCGTTCTCATCGCCCCGTTCTCCCCGTCACCCGACGTACCCGCGCCCTACTGTGGTCGCTGCGACGCCCGTACCAGGTAGTTCAGCATCTCGCGCTGCCTCGCCACCTCGGCGCCCGTGCGGCCTTCCATCTGTCCAACGCCCCGCTCGATGCGCACCAGGTCGGCGCGCCGCTGCATCTCCATGTCCCGATTGAACTGCGTGAGACGGTAGGCCAGTTCCTGCCGCTGCCGCAGTTCGCTCTCCTCGACCAGTGCGGTGACACGCCGCCACAAGGCATCCGCGTCCACTGCCGGCGCCGCCGCTCGGGCGGGCGCCCCCGTCTCGGGCGCCTGCACCTGCGGCATCGCCGCCCGCAACCGCTGCTCGAGCGCGGCGAACTCCGCCCGCCACGGTTCCTGGACCGACGCCGCTTCCACGGCCTCGGCGGCGCGGGCCGGCTCCGTTGCTGCGGGCGACACCGGCGCCATCCAGCCAGTCGTCACCACAAGCCCGGCGTCGTCGTGGCGCACCTGCACGTTGGCCACCGCCAGGCCCACACCCATCACGAACACGGCGGCCGCCAGCTGCGCCCAGACGGGGACCTGCTGCCATCCCGATCGGGGAGGCGGCGCGGCGGCCTTCGGGACGACCGCGAAGCCCAGCTCGACGTCCGGCGGCAGCCAGCCGACCAGTTCGCGGCGGACGCCGCCGAGAGCGGCCAGTTCCGCGGCGCACGCCACACACCTGCGCACGTGCGCCTCGACCTGCCCCCGCGCGTGTTCGTCAAGTTCCTCGTACAAATACGCGACGAGCTGATCCTTGTCGTCGCACCCGAAGCTCTCGGTCATGATGCTTTTCCATTCAGATCCGACGCCGACATGCCGGCCTGTTCAAGCTGGCGCCTGAGGACGCTCAGCCCCTGATACAGCCGGGTCTTCACCGTGCTCAAGGGACATCCCTGCAAGTCCGCAATCTCCTGGAAGGTCAGCCCGTGGTACTCCTTCAGGACGATCGCGGTCCGCTGTTCGTCCGGGAGGAGCCCCATCGCCTCTTCGACAGCCCGGCTCATCTCGCGCCGATTGACGAGCGTCTCGATCGATTCGACCGGCCCCTGCTCGCCGGCCATCTCGACCAGATCCAGGCCCTCCGGCATCTCCACCGTCGGCGTGCGCCGCTGGCGGCGCATCCAGTCGCGGCACAGGTTGAGCGCGATGCGGTACAGCCAGGAGGAAAACTTGGCCTCGCCCTTGAAGCCGGGCAGCGCGCGATAGGCGCGGAGGAACGTGTCCTGGCACACGTCCCGCGCATCCTCTTCGCGACCGAGCGTCCGGTACGCCAAGGCATAGATCGGCCGCTCCCAGCGCAGGATGAGCTGGTTGAAGCTCTCGGTATCGCCGCTCACCGAGCGGGCGACGAGTTCCTCGTCGGTGGCCACCATCCGGAAAGTCAG
>CAZNOC010000171.1:0-5984 GCA_964574545.1 uncultured Bifidobacteriaceae bacterium
ACACTGCGAGCAGCGTCGCGCCCATGCGTGGCGCCCACAGCGCCTGCCCGAAGACCGACGTGCGCATCACCTACAAAGAAACAGGCGTCAAGAAGAGCCCCAAGACGATTCGAGCGAAGCTCGAGATGTCCGTGGATCTGGTCGTGCAGTTCTAGGACGCTGACGCCGCGATCGTCGATCGTCGGGACGATCGCGATGTGGTGGGCGCCCACCACAACCGTGGCGGCGGCGACGAGCACGGCGGCAAGCAGGTGAGGACTTAGAACTCTCCTACGGTCTCCCCAGGACCGCCGTCGACGGCCCGCGCGTCTTCTGCAACTCTGCCGCCACGCGCTCGGCCTGGCGCATCGCGCGCAGGACGTTCAGGCCCAGGATCTTCCTGACGTCATCGTCGGAGTAGCCGCGGCGGAGCAGTTCGGCCGTCAGCGCCGGGTAGGTCGAGACGTCCTCCAGGCCGATTGGCACCGTGTCGATACCGTCGAAGTCCCCGCCGATGCCGAGGTGGTCGATGCCCGCCACCCGCCGGATGTGGTCGATGTGATCCGCCACCTGGGCCAGTGTCGCGCGCGGCTCCGGATTGGCCTGCCGCCATGCCGCCATCGCCGTGTCGAAGCCCGTCTTGTCGGGCCCGAATTGAGCGCCGAGCAGCTGTGTCTGTGCCTGCAGGCGCGCCCTGTAGCCGGCCACCTCCTGCGACAGGAATTGCGGGACGAAGGTCACCATCACGACGCCCCCGTTGGCCGGCATGAGCCGCAGCACATCGTCCGGCACGTTGCGCGGGACGTCGGCGATGGCGCGCGCCGAGGAGTGCGAGAAGATCACAGGCGCCGTGCTGACGCGGATCGCGTCGCGCATGGTGTCCGGCGAGACGTGGCTCAAATCGACGAGCATGCCGAGCCGGTTCATCTCGCGCACGACCTCCTCGCCGAACGCCGTCAGGCCGCCGTGCGTCGGCGCCTCCGCCGCGGAATCCGCCCACGGCGTGTGATGGTTGTGGGTGAGGGTCATGTAGCGTGCGCCGAGCGCGTGCATCATGCGCAGCGTTGCGAGGGAGTTGTCGATGGAGTGGCCGCCCTCGATGCCGATCATCGAGGCGATCCTGCCCTTCTGGAAGATGCGCTCCACATCGCCGGCCGTGAGCGCCAGCTCGAACGCCTCGGGCCAGCGCCGCATCATCCGGTGGACGATGTCGATTTGCTCGAGGGTGGCGGTGACGGCGTCCTGGCCCTGCATGGAAGACGGCACGTAGACCGACCAGAACTGGGCGCCCACGCCGCCCTGGCGCAACCGGGGGATGTCGGTGTGCAGCGAGGGTACCGCATCCGCGATGTTTGCGCGTTCGAGGTCTCGGCCAGGGTCGAGCGCCCGGAGAGCCCACGGATAGTCGTTGTGCCCGTCGATGAGCGGCACCTCCCGGTGAAGGCTCCGCGCCCGCTCGAGCAGGTCACCCTGGGCGCTGACGAAGGGCGCGGCGGCGAAGGTGGCCACGACGGCGAGAGCGACGAACGCGAAGCGTGTCGTCATCGCCGCAGAATACCGCATGGGGGAGAGAGGCCGGCAGGACTCCGGTGTGGACAAGACATGGCGTGGCAGCGCCGTACAATACGCCGACGCAGGACGACCGGCTCCGGGGTTCCGCGGGCGCCGCGTCGAGGGACCGGGAGCTGAGGATACCGCGGTCACCTCTGAATTGCGGAGAGGTGAGCGCGAGACCGCCGCATGCGCATCGACAACCGCTGGAATCGCACGCGCTATCACCTGTGGGCGCCGGTCTACGACCTGGTCGCGCGTACGCTGGCGCGCGCCCGCGAAGACGCGATGACGGGCCTCGGCGTGGGCGCCGAAGAGTCGGTCCTGATCGTCGGTGCGGGCACGGGTCTGGACCTGCCGCTGCTCCCGGCGTCCGCGCGTGTCACCGCGACGGACCTGACGCCGGCCATGCTCTCGCGCGCCAGGCGGCGCGCGCCTGACCGCCGGTTCGTCCAGACCGATGCGCAACACCTCGGCTTCCGCGACGCCTGCGCCGACGTCGTGATCCTGCACTTCATCGTGACCGTGGTGCAGGATCCCGCGGCCTGCCTGCGCGAGGCGGCACGCGTGACGCGCCCCGGCGGGCGCATCTCGGTGCTCGACAAGTTCGTGCCGGATGACGAGCGCCCATCCCTGCCACGACGGGCGGTCAACGTCCTGGCACGGGCAGCGTTTTCGGATGTCACCGTGGACCTGGGTGCAGCGCTGCGCGACGCGAACGCCCCGCTTGAAATCGTCTCCCGCCGCCCGGTGGCGTGGGGCGGCCGCTACGAGGCGGTGGTCCTGACGAAGCGAGCGTCGGAGAGCGATCCCGCCGCTGCCGGCACCTTGTAGAATGATTCCCCTATGCCTCGTTCCGTCGATGCTTCCCGTGTTACCGGACTGCAGAGCCGATTCGGCGCGTTCGTGGCCGAGCGGTTTCCGCTGGCCCTGACGGTCGCCCTCGAGTCCCTCAGCGAAGTCGGCGGCGAGGATCTGAAGCCACGCGATGCCGACCGGCTCGAATCGTTGCGCCTTCCGTTTCGAAAGGCCCTGGCGCGCCGGCTCTATCAGACCGTCGTGGCGCCAGACGGCATCGCCGAGACCACACCAGGCACGTCGCCGACCAGGCGCCTCGAGCAGGCGCGTGCCGAGATCGTCGAGGGGTGCGACGGGTTCCTGCGCCGGGAGGTGCTCGCGCAATCGCTGACGGCCGCCGAGCGTCGCGAGATCCTCGAGGGCATGGTGCTGACGCGCGCCGTGGACAACCGGCTGAAGCAGTTCTTCATGGGCGGGGAAGTGCGCTGGGGCGAGAAGGCGTTTCAAGGCAAGGGATTCCGATCGCTCGGGCAGGAGGCCATCTACGCCGGCGGTATCCGTCTGAAGCGCGGACCGGGCTTCCGCCAGGCGGATGGGTCGTGGGCCGGCGATGTCGTGGCGCCCGTCATTCGGGACCTCGGCATGGCGCTCGCGATGCGGCACGACGAGGAAGCCGTGCGGCAGGTGCTGAGCGCCCAGATGGGCAAGGCCGGGCCGCCGATGAACGGCAAGGACCTGCACACGGGCGACTGGGGCTGGGGCGTACTGCCCGCGGCGGCGCCGCTCGCGGTCGGGTCGCTCACGGTGGCCGGCCTGGCGATGGGGTTTGCGCGGGCCGGCGCCGGACGCGTGGCGCTCTCGTTCATCGGCGAAGGCGGTTCGTCGCTTGGCGAATGGCACGAGGCGATCAACCTGTGCGCCGCGCGCAAGCTGCCAGCGGTCTTCTGCGTCCAGAACAACCAGACGGCCCTGTCCACCCCCGTCGCCGAGAACTCGGCCGTCCGCGTCTTCGCGGACAAGGCCGCCGGGTACGGCGTGCCGGGCATCACGGTGGACGGGACGGATCCGGATCAGGTCGCCGGCGCGTTCGCGTGGGCCGTCGAGCGGGCCCGCGGCGGACAGGGCCCCACGCTGATCGAACTGGTGGCGATGCGCATGTGCGGCCACGCGCACCACGACGACATGTTGTACCTGGGCAAGGATCAGCCGCCGTCCTGGGAGTACCACACGCTGCACGAGACCGGCTACGCCAACCGGGAGCTGTACGAGTTCTGGGAACGCCGCGACCCAGTGGCCGCGTACGCCGCGCGGCTCGAACGAGAGAAGGTGATCCGGGCCGGCGAACTCGACACGATCAAGGCCGCGGCCGACGCGTTGGTGGAACGCCAGGCGCAGGCCGTGATCGCGACGCCGTGGCCGGCGGCCGAGGAGGCCGGCGTCGGCGTGTTCGCGGACGAGCCCCGCCGAGTCCGCATCGAGGTGCTGGATCCCGAATGGCGGCTCGCGCAGGACCTCGCCCCTCCGCTTCCGCCGCTTGCACCCGGCGCGTCCTTCGACAAGAAGGGCGCCACGTTCCTCGAGGGCGTGATGCTGGGCGTGGGTGATGCGCTTCGCGCCGACCCGCGCGTGTTCGTGTACGGGCAGGACGTCGGTGGCCAGTACGGCAATGCCTTCCTGTTGCTTCGCCCCCTCCTCAAGGAGTTCGGCGACCGCATTCTGAACTCGCCTCTGGCCGAGGGCGCCGTGCTCGGTGTCTGCGTCGGGGCCGCCCTCGCCGGCCAGCGTCCGATCGGCGAGATGCAGTTCAACGACTTCGTCGCGACGGGCTTCAACCAGCTCGTCAACAACGCGGCGAAGATCCGCTACCGGTGGGGCGGGGGAGTGCCGATGGTCGTGCGGATGCCGTGGGGTGGACTCCGCTTCGCGGGTCCCTACCACAGCCAGAACACGGAGCCCTGGTTCTACCGGACGCCGGGCCTGAAGATCGTGGTGCCCTCGACGCCTGAAGACGCACGCGGCCTGATGGCCTCGGCCGTGGCCGATCCCGATCCGGTGCTCTACTACGAGCACATCACGCTTTACCGCGACCCGCGCATCAAGCAGGCTCTGCCTCCAGAGGTCCCGTCTCCGGTCCCCATCGGCCAGGCCGCGCTGCGCCGCGGCGGCGCGGACCTGGCCATGATCTCCTACGGCGCCTACGTGCACGAATGCCTGCGCGCGGCCGATCGGCTGGCGGCAGACGGGATCGAGGCGGCGGTGCTCGATCTGCGCAGCCTGGCGCCTCTCGACAAGACGGCCGTGCTCGCCCTCGCCCGGCACTGCAGCCGGGTCCTCATCGTTCAGGAGGACTCGCGCACCGGGGGCATCGGCGAGAGCCTGGCGGCCATCATCCAGGAGGAAGCCTTCGAGTCGCTTGACGCGCCGGTCCGGATTCTCGGCGCCCTCGACACGCCCGTGCCGTACTCGCCTCCGATGGAGGAGCGCTTCCTGGTCAGCGAAGACGAGATCGTGCGCGCGGCGCGGCTGTTGATGGCGTACTGACCCGGGCGACCGCCTGACGTCTCGCAGGTGAGGCCTCGCAGCCGGGGACTTGCGTGGCTGGTCGCGTTCGGATAGAAGGGACCGATGACTCAGGTTCAGGATGGAGCCCCCGGCGCGGTGCGGAGCCTCGCCGTCGTCGCGTGTGCGGTTGTCCTGCTCGCGGGCTGCGGCAGCGACCCATCCACGCCGGCCGACACCGGCGCAGGGGCCGCACCGGCCGCAGAGACGTCGGACCCATGCCGGATCCTGACGCAGGCGCAGGTGGCCGCGGTGCTCCCCGACGCCGACAGCGGGTTCGCCACGACGCGTGGGCGCTCGCTCATCGAGGGCGTCCGCCAGTATCAGTGCACGTATACCGACCCGTCCGGGGGCCTCTTCGGTGTCGCGTTCGACGTGGCAGAGACCGATGAGCTGTTCGAGTCGATCAAGCCCGGCGACACGGCGCGTCAGGTGCGCGAGCGCGGCGCGCGCGAGGTGGAGGTAGGCGACGGGGGTTGGTTGCTCGAACGCGCCAACGGGAGCCTCGAACTGCGAGCGGTGAAGAATCGCACCTCGATCTACCTGGAGCTCGGTGTGCCGGGAAGTCAGACGCGCGCGGACGCGTTGATCGAAGCCGCCCGCGTTGTTGCGGCCACGAGGTAGGCTGCGTTGTGTCGGATAGAGCGTGTGGGGAGGTCAGGATGGGTCGTTCCGTTCGTGCAGTGATCGGGTGGACCGGGCTGGTGGCGGTGGTGCTTGGCGTGAGCGCGAGCGCTGCCTTCGCCCAGGCGGCGCGGCCGCGCGTGGCGGTGATGAACTTCGCCAACAACAGCACGTGGGCCTGGTGGGGGGACAATCTGGGGCATGCTGCCGCCGACGAACTCGTCACGCAGCTGCTCAAGGACGGCCGCTTCACCGTGATCGAGCGATCGCAGCTCGATGCGGTGCTGGCCGAGCAGCGGATCGGCGCCAGCGGCGCCGTGGATGCCTCGACGGCCGCGAGGATCGGAAAGATCCTCGGCGTTCAGTTCATCCTGACCGGATCCATCACCCAGTTCTCGGTCGAGCGCACGAGCGCGCGCATCCGCGGGATTGGCGCCACCTACAGCAACGCCGAGAGCAAGCTTGACGTCCGG
>CAZNOC010000171.1:6084-9082 GCA_964574545.1 uncultured Bifidobacteriaceae bacterium
GGGCAAGGTCGGCGTGCTCGAGGTGACGCAGGTCCTGTCGCAGTCAGCCGTCTGCCGCCTCGTCGAGGGCGACGTGAAGGTGAACGACGCGATTCAGTAGCATGTCCCTCGGCGGACCCGCCTCGCTCGTCTGAAGGCCGCCCGGCCGGTGCTCCCCGGCCGGTCACCCCTACTGGCGCTTGGCCGTGAAGTCGGCCGTGCCCTGGCCGAAGTCCATGCTGCCCTCCATCGAGGCGCCGTTGACTTCTCCGATCATCGTGATGCTGATCATGGAGCCGCCGGCGTCGACGTCGAAGGCGAGCTTCATCAGGTTGCCGGCCACGGCGCCGGCGACCTCGACCGAGCCCATCGGACCATCGATCGTGCCGCTGACGGCGTCGCCGTCCTGCGTCAGCGTCATGGTGGTCTCCATGACTCCCTGCGGTCCGTTGAGGGTCATGTCCCAGATCCCAGCCACATTGGTCTGGAACGCGGACGCGGAGACGACGAAAGCCAACAGCAACGCGAACACGCCGGAAAGGGTCCGGGTCATCAGTGTGCCCTCCAAGCAGATATTGCCGAGCTCGCGGAGAATAGCACGGCCGGCCGGAACTTGAACAGCGGGCGGGCCGAGCCTCGAGCAGGGCTACTCCTTGCCGCTGCTCCAGTGCGCCAGGACGGTGGGATAGCAGTTCGGACAGATGCCGTGGCTGAACTGCGTATTGGTGCGTCTCGAGATGTAGGCCTCGACCGACTGCCAGTAGTTCTCGTCGTCGCGGACGTTCTTGCAGTACGTGCAGATGGGGAGGAATCCCTGAAGCGTCCGGACCTCAGCCAGCGCGACCTGCAGTTCCCGCACGAGCTCCTCACGCTTGGCCTCCGCCTCCCTGCGCTCGGTGATGTCCCTCGCCACTGAGTAGATGACTTCCAGCGTGACGTCCGGCGCCGCGTTCCACAGCAGCCACCGGTAGGAGCCGTCCTTGCAAAGGTATCGGTTCTCGAAGGCGCGGGCGTGCCCGCCACCTCGGACGAGACGGTTTTGTGCCAGCGTGCGCTCTCGATCGTCGGGGTGCACGAACTCGATGAACGGCTTCGACATCAGCTCGTCACGCGTGAACCCGAGCGTGGTTTCCCAGGCGGGGTTGAGCCGTTTGAAGTAGCCGCTGAAATCGAGGAAGCACAGCAGGTCGATCGAGAGATCGAAGAAGCGTGCTTCGAGTTCGCGGATGCCCCGCGCGCTAATCTTGATGGCGTCCGGTTCGGGCGTGGGCATCACGGCGGCTCTCAGCGTCTCGCGGCCGGTGTCAGGGAGGTCTCGCGGCGTTCGGTGCCCCGCATGTAGACGACCTTGGCAGGCTGGCCGATGCGCAGCAGGTCGAGCGCGTACGTGTAGTCGTAGATGTTGGTGATGGCCTGCTCGGCAATCTCGATGATGACGTCGCCTTTCTGAAGCCCTGCCTGTTCGGCCGGCCCGCCGCCGATGACGCCCCCGAGCAGGAGCCCCTTCACGTCGGTGGCGTAATCGGGAATCGTGCCGGTGAAGATACGGATGCCGCTCCGGCCTCCGGAGGGCGCCATCGTTTGCTCCACCCGGGTGAAGGAGGGCGCGTCGTCCAGGCCGGCCACGCGCCTTGTCAGCGACGCGGCGAAGTCCACGATCCGGTCGAGGTCCTCGTAGTTGATCTTGTCGGCGGTGTCGCTCGGCCGATGGTAGTCCTCGTGCGTGCCGGTGAAGAAGCTGAGGCTCGGCACGTTCACCTGGTTGAAGCTCGCGACGTCGGTGGGCTGATACGGGTCGGGCATCATCTGCAGGTCGAAGCCGGCCCGGACGTTGGCCTGCTCGATCATCCCGGCCCAGGCCGGGCTCGTCCCCGTGGCCTGCAGCGTGAGCTTGTTGTCGCGCATCCGGCCCACCATGTCGAAGTTGAAGTACGCGGCGATGTCGTCCACCGGGATGGGCGGCTCGGTGACGAACGCGTTGGAGCCGATCAGGCCGATCTCCTCGGCCGACCAGAACGCCAGCACGACGTGCCGGCTGCGCGGCTCGTTGCGCAGCGCCTCGCCGACAGCCAGCACCGCCGAGGTCCCGGACGCGTTGTCGTCGGCGCCGAAGTGAACCAGGCCGGCTTCCTCGCCGCGCGCCAGCGAGTTGCCGTGCGTGCCGCGGCCCAGGTGGTCGTAGTGCGCACCGAGTGCCACCCAGGGCTTCGGCAACGCGATGCGCCTTGTGGCCGGCAGGTACCCGGCGACGTTGTAGCCGGTTTGCCGCTGCCGCTCCACGGCGGTCGTGACGTCAACCGACACCCCCTCTAGATCGAACCCCGCGACGTGCGGATTGGCCGTGTCGAGCGCCTGTTGAATCTCCTCGAGGGTGCGCTCGTCCACGTTCGACAGCAGCGCCTGCGCCACATCCCCGCTGATGCTGGCTGCCACGATTCCTGATCCCGCAAGCGCCGTGTCGAAGCTCATGGGCGCCACCTCGCCGGCGTTCGGCGACCGGGGGCCGGTGACGACGAGCAGCGCGCGGGCGCCACGCTGGCGCGCCTGCATGGCCTTGTAGCGCAGATCCGAATAACGCGCCAGGATGGCCCGCGTCTGCTGGTCCGCGTCCTCAGGGAAGTAGCGGAGCACGAGCACGACCTTATCGGTGACGTCGAGCGTGGCGTAGCTGTCATACCCGAAGTTCTGTGACTCGGGGACGACCAACCCGTACCCGGCGAACACCACCGGGCCGCTCACCGAGGCGTTGTCGGAAAACGAGAGGGCCTGCACCGCGGCCGGTGTGTCGAATCGCGCCGGGGTCGCGCCATCCCGGGAGACGACGATCGCGGATCCGCCGTCCTTGACGCCCGCGGTGAAGGAGAACGGCAGCCGGAAGTCCTCCTGCCCGGGGAGCGGCACCGCTCCCATGCGCTTCAACTCGTTGACGAGGTAGTCGGCGGCCAGGCGCGCGCCCTCGGATCCGGCCTGGCGGCCGTCGAAGCGCTCGGATGCCAGCGTCTCGACGTGCGCGCGCGTC
>CAZNOC010000172.1:0-9075 GCA_964574545.1 uncultured Bifidobacteriaceae bacterium
ACCTGCGACAGGTCCATGCCGCCGCCGAAGCCGTTGGCCCGAACGCCGTCCACGAGGACCAGCGTGTAGTCGGACTCGCCGCCGCGGGGGAAGAGGGAAGTGACGGTGCCCGGGCCACCCGTCTGGGCCACCGCGAAACCCGGCACGGTGCGGAGGGCGGCGCCGAGCGTGTGCACCTGGCGGCGCACGAGATCCGCGCCGTCGATCACCGTCACGCTGTCAGCGACCTGCGACAGCGCCATCTCCACCTGGGCGGCAGAGACGACGAGCGTCTCGGAGACCGCGCTGACGCGAAGCGTGAGATCCAGCGAGTTGCGGCCCGCGTCGATCGTGACGGCTCGTGGGTCCGCGACGAGTCCGGGAGCCGAGGCGTGCACCCTCACCGTCCCGGTGGACGGCAGCGGGATCGAGACGCGGCCTTCCGCGTCGGTGCGCGCCGTCACCGGCGCGGCGGTCACGCCAGAGACGATGAGGAGCGATCCGGCGACCGCGCGTCCATCGGGATCGATCACGCGGATGTCCAGGCGAGCGTCCTGGCCGGCCAGCGCCGGCACGGTCGTCTGGAACGCCACGACCAGCACGAGCGTCACAATGGTGCGGATGCAGGGGCATGCCGTCCTGACGGACGGCAACAGGGCAGGGTTCATCGTGTCTCCCACCGGCGTTCTCCGCGCCGGAGCTCGTGCCGGTGGCACGAGCGAAAGGGACGGATCCCCGCGTGGTAGGTCTCCTGACTCGCGGATCGTCGCGCGGGCTCGCGTCTTCCCATCGCCTCGCGGCGGCAGTGACGGGGCGATTCTCGATGAACCGCGCCTGGTGAGCACGCGCTCCCCGCTTACAGTGGCGGGACCGTGTGGGCTTCGCACCCAACTTCCCTAGACCACCCGGGTAGGCGTCTGTTGTGAGGCGGAGTATAGCATGTCAGAATGACCGGATGCAGTCCCGCCTGGCCGCTGCCGGCCTGCTCGACGTCTTCGACAAGCGTGAATCCGGCCAGCGTCTGGACGCGGCCGACGCACGCCGGCTCTTCGACGCGGACCTGTTGGCGGTGGGCTGGCTGGCCAATCGTGAGCGCGAGCGGCGCCATGGCCGGCGCACCTACTTCAATCACAACCTGCGGCTCGAGGCCACCAACGTCTGCACGGCCTCATGCCTGTTCTGCTCCTTCGCGCGGCTGATGCCGGGCGACGATGGGGCGTATACGCTGACGGTGGATCAGGTGCTGTCGCGCCTGCGTGAGAAGGCGGACCAGCCGCTCACCGAGGTCCACATCGTCAATGGCCTCCATCCGGAGCTGCCGTTCAGCTACTACACGGACCTGCTGCAGGGACTCAAGCGGATCCGGCCCGACATCCACCTGAAGTGCTTCACGGCGGTCGAGATCGCGTACTTCGCGGACCTGTACGGGATGAGCGACGAACGGGTGCTCGTCGAGCTGCGCGCGGCCGGGCTCGACTCGCTGCCGGGCGGCGGCGCCGAGATCTTCGCCGAGCGTGTACGCCGGAAGATCTGTCATGACAAGTGCGGCACGGAGCGGTATCTCGAGATCCACCGCACCGCCCATCGCCTCGGCATGCGGACGAACGTGACCATGCTGTACGGGCACATCGAGACGATCGACGAACGCATCGATCACCTGATGCGGGTGCGGGATCTGCAGGACGAGACGGGCGGGCTCCAGGCGTTCATCCCGCTCGCGTTTCACCCCGACAACAACCAGATGCGGAAGCTGCCGGCGCCGGCGGCCACCGACACGCTGCGCGTGCATGCGGTGGCGCGGCTCGTACTCGACAACGTGGATCACATCAAGGCGTACTGGATCTCGTCGGGTGTGGAGGTGGCGCAGACGGCGCTCTGGTTCGGCGCCGACGACCTCGACGGCACCGTGCAGGAGGAGACGATCTACCACATGGCGGGGTCGAGGACGCCGTCGGCGCTGAGCACCGCGGAGATCGAGCAGCTGATTCTGGATGCGGGACGCGAGCCGATCGAGCGGGACACGCTCTACAACGTGGTGCGGATCCCCCCGCCTTCGCTCGCTCGAGAAGTGCAGGCGAGCTTCGGCGAGGTCTCGCCGTAGCGGCCTACGGCCGCGGAGGCGGACGCCATTCGCCAGTTCTCGCACCCTGGGCACCCTGAGTACCCTGAGCACCGTGTTATAATCGCCGACAAGACCAAGACAGTGCCGAGGCGAAAGCCGGCCGGCCTGCTTGGTCTTTTTCGCGTCCGGAGATTGCGAAAAGTTTCACAATGTAGGGGGTCCACGACCATGCCCACGGGCACGTTCCTGCCGGTTCTGACCGACGTCGAGAAGGCCAGCATCCGCGAACGGCAGCCGCTGCCGGAGCGGTACCTGGGCCTGTCCGACGAGGAGATGGCCGTCCGCATCGCCGCCTCCCGGGCCGTGCTCGGCGACCGCCTCGTCATCCTGGGCCACCACTACCAGCGCGACGAGGTCATCCGGTTCGCGGACTACACGGGCGACTCCTTCAAGCTGTCGCGAGAAGTCGCCCGTCACCCGGCGGCCGAGTTCATCGTGTTCTGCGGCGTGCACTTCATGGCCGAGAGCGCCGATGTGCTGGCGCTGCCGCACCAGAAGGTGATCCTGCCCGACCTGGCCGCCGGCTGCTCGATGGCTGACATGGCCCCGCCGGATGAACTCGAGATGTGCTGGGCGGAGCTCGAAGGGCTCGGCATCGCCTCCCGGGTCGTCCCCGTCACCTACATCAACTCGGCGGCGGTCATCAAAGCCTTCGTCGGCGAGCGCGGCGGCACCGTGTGCACCTCCTCGAACGCCGCCGGCGTGCTCGAGTGGGCCTGGGCGCGGGGAGAGAAGATCCTGTTCCTGCCCGACCAGCATCTCGGCCGCAATACGGCCTTCGGCATGGGCGTGCCCCTTGATCGGATGGCGGTGTGGGATCCCCACCAGCCGAACGGCGGTCTCACGAAGGAGGCGATCGAGTCCGCGCGGTTGCTGCTGTGGAAGGGCCACTGTTCGGTGCACGTCCGCTTCTCGGTGGCCCAGATCAGGATGATGCGCGAGCGGCATCCCGGCCTGCGCGTCATCGTGCACCCGGAGGTCCCGTTCGACGTGGTGCAGGCCGCCGACGACAGCGGTTCGACCGAGTACATCCTGAAGACCGTGCGCGAGAGCGCGCCCGGGTCTGTCTGGGCCGTCGGAACCGAAGTCCACCTCGTGCACCGCCTTGCGGAAGAGGTGGCGCCCGAGCGGACGGTCTACTCCCTCGACGAGCTGGGATGTCTCTGTTCGACGATGTTCCGTGTGTCGCCGAACCACCTGCTGTGGATCCTGGAGGGGCTGCTCGACGGCGAGGTATACAATCAAGTGGTGGTGCCCGACGCGCACAAATACTGGACACGCGTCGCACTGGATCGCATGCTCGAGATCACGTAGCCGGCTGGATGTGCGCGGGTCTGTCGGAACGCCCCCCATCGTGTGACCGCGCGGGAGCGCTGACAACTCATGAAGTTCGGCCGCCGCGAGTTTCTGGCGGGCGCAGGCGCGCTCGCCCTGTTCTCTTCCACCCCATCCGCTCTCGTCATCGTGACGCGACTCAAGGAGACTGGTCCCATGGCTCATGAACTGGCGCCCCTCCCGTACGACTTCGCCGCGCTCGAACCGCACATCGACGCGCAGACGATGCAGATTCATCACGGGAAGCATCATCAGGCGTATGTCACCAACCTCAACGCGGCGCTCGACAAGCACGCCGACCTCCACGGCAAGAGCCTCGACGATCTGCTGAAGGACCTCTCGGCGGTGCCTGAGGGCATCCGCGGCGCCGTGCGCAACAATGGCGGCGGCCATTGGAACCACACCTTCTTCTGGAAGGTGATGGGGCCGGGCGCGGGCGGTGCGCCGACCGGCGCCGTGGCCGACGGCATCAACGCCGCGTTCGGCAGTTTCGACAAGTTCAAGGAAGCCTTCCAGCAGGCGGGCATGACGCGCTTCGGCAGCGGCTGGGCCTGGCTCATCGACAACGGCGGCACGCTCGAGGTGATGAGCACCCCGAACCAGGACAACCCGCTGATGGAGGGCAAGAAGGCCATCCTTGGCGTGGACGTGTGGGAGCACGCGTACTACCTGAAGTACCAGAACCGCCGCGCCGACTACCTCGGCGCCTGGTGGAACGTCGTGAACTGGGATCAGGTGAACAAGAACCTGAAGGGATGAGTTGTCAGTTCTCAGTTTCCCGTTCAAAGGGGGGGCAGCCGGATTCGGCCGCTCTTCCTTTGAACTGACAACTGATCACTGGAAACTCTCGTTGGTGCCCTCGTAGTACACTCACCCCCGTGCGCGCGACCTCCAGCATCATCCTCGGCATCGCGGTCGGGTTGCTGTTCGGCATCGGGGGCTATACCTTCGTCTACGCGCGTGGCGCGTCCTACCTCACCAACGACCCCGCCGCCTGCGCGAATTGCCACGTGATGCAGGAGCAGTACGATGGCTGGCAGCGCTCGAGCCACCGGACGGCGGCCGTGTGCAACGACTGCCATGCGCCCCACACCTTCGTCGGCAAGTACACGACGAAGGCCATCAACGGATTCTGGCACTCGTTCTACTTCACGACCGGCGGGTTCCCGGATCCGATTCGCGTGACGCCGCGCAACGCGGCGGTCACCGAGCAGACCTGCCGCGACTGCCACGAGCCGGTCGTTCGCGCCATCGATCACAACCCGTCGGAGGGCCGTGCGTTGAGCTGCGTGCAGTGCCACCGCAATGTGGGACACCTCCATTGAAGTGCGACCATCGCAGTCTCAGCCGAAAGCCGAAAGCCGAAAGCCGAAAGCCGATAGCTGATAGCCGAGAGCCGAGAGCCGACGACCCATGCCTGAGAGAACATCGACGCCACGTCTCGTCCTCTACACCGCCATCGGCGCCGCGCTGGCGGCGGCCGGCATCACCGCGCTACTGGTCAACATCTTCGAGCGGCAGCAGGAAGCGCGAAATCCGTTCTACCGCGTGGTGGACCTCGATGACCAGACCGAGGACCCCGCGGTGTGGGGCCAGAACTTTCCGCAGCAGTACGACGCGTACCTGCGCACCGTGGACCAGGAGCGCACGAGGTACGGGGGAAGCGAGGCACTGCCGCGAACCCCGACCGACGCCGACCCGCGGTCCATCGTGGCGCAGTCGCGGCTCGAGGACGACCCGCGGCTGAAGACGATGTGGGCCGGGTACGCCTTCTCGGTGGACTTCCGGGAGGAGCGCGGCCACGCCTACATGCTCGACGACCAGACGTTCACCGAGCGGCAGCAGGTCGTGCAGCAGCCCGGCACGTGCATGCACTGTCATGCGTCCGTCTACGTCCCCTATACGCGGCTGGGAGACGGCGACCTCACGCTCGGGTTCGAGCGGATGAACCAGATGCCGTACCAGGAGGCCCGCAAGCTGGTGACGCACCCGGTGACCTGCATCGACTGCCATGCGCCCGACACGATGGAGCTGCGGATCACCCGCCCCGGGTTCATGGAAGGGATACGGGCGTTGAAGGCATCGCAGGGGATCGCCGACTACGACGTCAATCAGATGGCGACGCGCCAGGAGATGCGCGCGTTCGTGTGCGGCCAGTGCCACGTCGAGTACTACTTCAGCGGCCCCGAGAAGCGCCTCGTGTACCCCTGGGCCAAGGGGATCAAGGCGGACGAGATCCTGGGCTACTACCAGGAGAACGGCTTCCGGGACTGGGTGCACGCCGAGACCGGCGCGCCCGTCCTCAAGGCGCAGCACCCGGAGTTCGAGATGTGGAGCCAGGGCATTCACGCGAAGTCGGGCGTGACCTGCGTCGATTGCCACATGCCCTACGAGCGTGTGGGCGCCATGAAGATCAGCGACCATCACGTGCGAAGTCCGCTGCTCAACATCAACCGCGCGTGCCAGACCTGCCACAAGTGGTCGGAGGCGGACCTCGAGCAGCGGGTGCACACGATCCAGGACCGCACGTACCAGGTCCGCAACCTGGCGATCGACGCGCTCATGGACCTGATTGCCGACATCAGAACAGCCCGCGAGCGCGGCGCCACCGACGAGCAGCTCGCCGTCGCGCGCGACGAGCAGCGCCAGGCGCAGTTCCTCGTGGACTTCATCGAGGCCGAGAACTCCATGGGCTTCCACGCACCGCAGGAGGCCATGCGGGTGCTGGCACTCTCGATCGACCACACGCGCCGGGGGCAGCAGGCCGTGCGAACGGTGCTGGCGGGGGCAGGGCGGACGAATTGACCCACCCGCGGGCCGCCGGCTGGCAGCGCGCGGCGCTCGCGCTGGCCCTGTCGCTCGTGCCGTCGGCAGGGCTGGCGCAGCCGCCACCCACGGTGGAGGCCGATACCGGCGAGACGACCCTCACGCTCACCAGCCTCACGCGCGCCGAGCTATGGCGGTACTTCGAGCCCAGCGCCTCCGCAGGGCGCGAGCCCGACTACGCGTTTCTCGGCAGCCGGTTCAACCTGGCGGTCGCGCATCGGGAAGGCCGATGGCGCGCGCGCGCCGGACTGCAGTACGTGCGCATCGAGCCGCTGCCGGAGCGCGCCATCGGGCCAGGCCCCCTCGGCAGCGGCGGCCTCTACCAGTTCCACGCCGAGAGCACGTTCAGCTATCAGGTCTACTTCCGCGAGCTCGCGCTGGGCGCCGAGGTGGCGCCCGGAGTGGAGGTGAGCGTCGGACGGCTCACCATGAAGGCGGCCCCGGCACCGTCAGGATCGGCGGAGGCCATCGATACCCTCCGCCCGCGCGTCGATGGCCGCCTCCTCGGCGGCTTCGCCTGGTCCATGTACGAGCGTGCCTTCGACGGTGTGCGACTGGAGGTGTCGCGCCCCGGGTGGCGCCTTCACACAATGGCGGCAATGCCTTCGCAGGGAGGGTACGAGGAGTCCGCCAACCTGACCATCTCCGGGATCCAGGTCGCGTCCGCACAGCTCGCACTCGGCGACACCGGCCGGCGCGAGACGACGCTGTTCGCCTATGGCTACCGCGACCGTCGCGACGTGCGGGTGCGGCCGGACAACACGCTGCGCATGACCCGCGCCGCGGACGTGACGATCTGGACGGGAGGCGTCTCGCACCTTGGCGTCGCGACGGTGCCGTCGGGCGAGATCGACCTCGTCGTCTGGGCCGCCGGCCAGGTAGGGCAGTGGTACGAACTCGACCACCGCGCCTGGAGCGTCGCCGCGGAGGCAGGGCACCAGTGGTCGCGAGCGCCAGGCCGCCCGTGGGCGCGCGCGGGCGTCTTGGTCGCTTCCGGCGATGCCGACGGGTCGGACGGTCGCCACACGACGTTCTTTCCGATGCTTCCCGATGCGGATGGCCGCGGTGCCTCCCTCGTCTCGGCGCCGATGAACCTCGTGGACGTGTTCGGCGAGCTCATCCTGCAGCCTCACGCGCGCTTGCACGTCTCCACGGCGATCCACCGGGTCGCGCTCGCGTCCCCCGGCGACCGGTGGTACGACGGCAGCGGAGCGACGATGAGGGAGGGCGGCTACTTCGGATACTCCACCCGGCTGTCCGGCGGCCACACCGGACTCGCCCTCGTCGCCGAAGCGTCGGCCGACCTGACGATCTCCCGCTACTGGACGCTCCGTGCCCATCTGAGCCGGGCCCAGGGGGGCGACGTCGTGCGCCACAACTTCGCCGGCGACCGCCTGACGTTTCTCTCGGTGGAGAGCGTCGTCCGATTCTGAGGGGCGCCTCTCAGCTCTCGGCTCTCGGCTCTCAGCCCTCGGTGCGTTCAACGGTGTACCGCTGGGAAGGCGCTGAAAGCCGAAAGCTGATGGCCGATAGCTGAGAGCCGATCGCTGATCGGCAATCGCCGATCGCCCCTCACATCAGAAGAGTCGTACCTCGACCGCCTGCCCCTTCTCCACGATGTCCGTCTGAGCGGGGATTTCGATGTAGCCGTCGGCCTGCGACATGCTGGTGATGTCGCCCGAGGCCTTGAAGGCAGGGACGGCCTGGCCGTCCACGATGCGCACCGTGTAGAACTGGTGGCGCCCAGTCGTGGAGACGACCCGCTGGGCAAGGGGAAGCACCAGGGTGCGCAGCGCGAGCGGCGGCAGGTGCGCGAGACGACGGAGGAACGGGACGAGCAGCATGTAGGCGTTCGACAGGCAGGAGGTGGGGTAGCCCGGCATGCCGAAGACAGGCTTTCCGCCGACGACGCCGAACACGGTCGGCTTCCCGGGCTTGACCGCGATGCCGTGGAACAGGATCTCTCCCTTGCTGCCGATCACGTCCAGGATGAGGTCGCGCTCGCCCACCGAACTCCCGCCCGAGAAGACGAGCACGTCGCACGCCAGACAGCGGTCGATCGCCGCCTCGAGATCCCCGATCGTGTCGGGAGAGGTCTGGAACGGCACGGCGACGCCGCCCTGCTCGGTGATGATCGTGCTGAGCGTGAACTTGTTGATGTCGTAGATCTGCCCGGGCGCCAGGTCCTGCCCGGGATCGATGATCTCGTTGCCTGTCGAGAGGATGGCGCAGGTGGGCCGGGTGTAGACCTCGACGTCCACCAACCCGAGCGCGGCCAGCGCGCCGATGCGGCTCGGGTTGAGCACCTCGCCGGAGCGCATCAGGGTGGCGCCCGTCACGATGTCGGCGCCCTGACGCCCGACGTTCTGGCGCGGGTAGACCGGCGTGAAGACGCGGACGTGGTCGCCTTCGTCCCGTTCGGTTTCCTCGACCATCACCACGGCGTCCGCCCCGTCGGGCATCGGCGCACCCGTGGCGATCTCCACGCACTGCCCGCGGGCGACGGCCTTGATCGGCACCTGGCCCGTGTAGACCTTCTCGATCCATGTGAGCGTGCGCGGCTCGTGGCGGCTCGCGCCGAACGTGTCCTCGGCCACGACCGCGAACCCATCCATCCCGGCGCGCGAGAACGGCGGCACGTCGCGTGTGGAGACGACATCGGCGGCCACGACGCGGCCGGACGCCTCGAGCAGGGGCACGCGCTCGGTCGAGGTCACGGGCCGCGCCACGCCATCGATGAGCGCGCGCGCCTCGTCGAGCGGGATGGTGTCCTTGATGGGCCGCATCAGCGCCATGCCAGAAGCTTACCGCGG
>CAZNOC010000173.1:0-8942 GCA_964574545.1 uncultured Bifidobacteriaceae bacterium
CGACGCGCACGTGGCCGCCGTGGCCGCCGACCTCGACGCGCACCGCGGCCGCGCGCTCGTGGTGGCCGGCGACGCGCAGCCCGCCTGGGTACACGCCCTCGCGCATGCCATGAACGACGCGCTCGGCAACACCGGCCAGACCGTCCGCTATCTTCCGACGCCGGAAGTGGTGCCTGGCGAGCAGCTGGCCGCCCTTCGCGAACTCGTTGTCGACATGGAGGCGGGCCGCGTTCAGACGCTGGTCATCATCGGCGAGTCGAACCCGGTGTTCACCGCGCCGGCCGACTTCCGCTTTGCCGAGGCCATGAGCAAGGTGCAGACGCGCCTGCACTCGGGCCTGTTCCACGACGAGACGGCCGAGCTCTGTCACTGGCACACGCCCGGCACGCATTACCTCGAGATGTGGAGCGACGCCCGCACGTTCGACGGGACAGTGTCGATCGTCCAGCCCCTCGTCCAGCCGCTTTACGGCGGCAAGTCGCCGCACGAGATCGTGGCGACGATGACCGACCGCCCGGAGCGCAACGGCTACGACGTCGTGCGGGAGTACTGGCAGGCGCAGCCGGCGATCGCCGGCGCCACACCAGGCGCCGAGGCCGCCGATCCCGCCGCGCAGTTCGAGCGCGCCTGGCGCGCCTGGTTGCATGACGGGGTCGTGCCGGGGACGGCGCACGCGCCGCGCGACGTGGCGCTGTCGGCCGACTGGGCGTCCGGCGCCCCAGCGGTCCCCGCGGACAGCTTCGAGGTGAACTTCCGCCACGATCCGTCGCTGTACGACGGCCGGTTCGCGAACAACGGCTGGCTGCAGGAACTGCCGCGGCCCGTCACCAAGCTGACGTGGGACAACGCGGCGCTCCTGGCGCCGGCGACGGCCGAGCGACTCGGCGTGCGGAACGGCGACCTGCTGGACGTCACGCACGAGGGACGCAGCCTGAGCGTGCCAGTCTGGATCGACCCCGGTCATGCGCAGGACTCGGTCACCGTGACCGTGGGCTACGGGCGCACGCGCGCCGGTCGGGTTGGCAACGGCACGGGGTTCAACGCGTACGCCCTCCGAGGATCGTCGGCGCCATACTTCGGCGCGGCCGAGGTGCGCAAGGGCAGCGGGCGCTATCCGCTCGTGAGCACGCAGGACCACTGGACCATCGACGGCCGCAACATCGTCCGTTCGGAGACGCTCGAGGGGTACAAGGCCAACCCCGCGTTCGCCAAGGAGATGGAGCACCTGAAGCTCTCCGAAGGGCTGACGCTCTTCCCGGCGTGGGAGTACAAGGGCTACTCGTGGGGCATGGCCATCGACATGAACGCGTGCAGCGGGTGCAACGCGTGCGTCGTGGCGTGCCAGGCCGAGAACAACATCCCGGTGGTCGGGAAGGAGCAGGTGGCCAACGGCCGCGAGATGCACTGGCTGCGCATCGACCGCTACTACTCCGGCGACATCGAGAGTCCCGACACCTACTATCAGCCCATGCCGTGCCAGCAGTGCGAAAACGCGCCCTGCGAGGTCGTCTGCCCGGTCGCCGCGACCGTGCACAACGACGAAGGGCTGAACGACATGGTCTACAACCGCTGCGTGGGGACGCGGTACTGCTCGAACAACTGCCCCTGGAAGGTGCGGCGCTTCAACTTCCTGATGTATGCGGACTGGACCACGCCGCAGTTCAAGCTGCAGCGCAACCCGGACGTCACGGTACGCAGCCGCGGCGTGATGGAGAAGTGCACGTACTGCGTGCAGCGCATCAACGCCGCGCGCATCCAGGCCAAGCGGGAAGAGCGGGAGATTCGCGACGGGGAGGTGGTCACGGCCTGCGAGGCCGTCTGCCCGACCCAGGCCATCGTCTTCGGGAACATCAACGATCCCGAGAGCCGGGTCGCCAGGCTGAAGGCGAGTCCGCTCAACTACGCGACGCTGGCTGAACTGAACGCGCGGCCGCGCACGACCTATCTGGCCGCGGTGCGCAACCCGAACCCGGCGCTGCCGTCGAACCCGACGGTGGGCGGCCACCACGGCCCGCACGAGTCGACGAGCGAGAGCGAGCAGTAACGATGGCGCAGCAGGGTCATACACCGTCCGGGTCCACCGCCGTGCTCGACGATCCGGTGCTCGGACCGGGACAGAACTACGAGACGATCACCGAGTCGGTGGCGCAGATTCCGCTGTCGAAGCGGACGCCGCTTGGCTGGGTCTTCGGGTTCCTGATCGGCCTCGGCGGGCTGATGATGCTGCAGATGTCCATCGGCTGGCTGCTGCTGCGCGGCGTCGGCATCTGGGGCAACAACGTTCCGGTCGGCTGGGCGTTCGACATCATCAACTTCGTCTGGTGGATCGGCATCGGCCACGCCGGCACGCTGATCTCCGCCATCCTGCTGCTCTTCAAGCAGCGGTGGCGCATGTCGATCAGCCGCTTCGCCGAGGCGATGACGATCTTCGCCGTGGCCTGCGCGGCGCTGTTCCCGCTGCTCCACACCGGCCGGCCCTGGCTCGCGGCCTACTGGCTGCTCCCGTACCCGAACACGATGGGGCTCTGGCCGCAGTTCCGCAGCCCGCTCATCTGGGACGTCTTCGCGGTGTCCACCTACGCGACGGTCTCGATCATCTTCTGGGTGGTGGGGCTCATCCCCGATCTGGCGACCATGCGCGACCGCGCGGTGTCGAAGGTGAAGCGGGTCATCTTCGGCGTGCTGTCGCTCGGCTGGCGCGGATCCGCCCGGCACTGGCACCGGTACGAGGTCGCGACGCTGATCCTCGCCGGGTTGTCCACGCCGCTCGTGCTGTCGGTACACACCGTCGTGAGCTTCGACTTCGCCGTCTCGGTGCTGCCGGGCTGGCACGCCACGATCTTCCCGCCCTACTTCGTCGCCGGCGCCATCTACTCGGGCTTCGCGATGGTGCTGACGCTGGCGATTCCGATTCGGGCGGCGTACGGCCTCGAACATCTCATTACGATGAAGCACATCGACAACATGGCCAAGATCATGCTGGCGACGGCGCTCATCGTGGGCTACGGCTATGTGATGGAAGCGTTCTTCGCGTGGTACAGCGCCGCGCCGTACGAGCGCTACATGATGTGGAACCGGATGACCGGGCCGTACGGCTGGGTGTACTGGCTTCTGATCTTCGTCAACATCGGGCTGGTGCAGCTGCTCTGGCTGAGGAGCGTGCGCTACAACACGATGCTGCTGTTCGTGCTGTCGCTCATCTTCAACGTGGGCATGTGGCTCGAGCGGTTCGTGATCATCGTGACGTCGCTGCACCGGGACTTCCTGCCGTCGTCGTGGGACATGTACTACCCGACGCGCTGGGACTTCATGATGTTCTTCGGCACGATCGGGCTGTTCCTGACGCTGTTCTTCCTGTTCATCCGGTTCGTGCCGATGATCGCGATGTTCGAGGTGCGCACGCTGCTGCCCGAGGCCAAGGTGCACGTGGACCACGGCCCGAAGGGCGGCCACTAGGAATCCGTCATGCAGGTGCACGAAGAGAAAACAGGGCTCTACGGCCTGATGGCCGAGTTCGATCAGGCGCAGCCGCTCGTCGACGCGGCGGTCGCCGTGATGGCGCAGGGCTACTCGAAGGTGGAGGCGTACTCGCCGTTCCCGATCGAGGAGCTGAACGACATCATCCACAAGAAGCGGACCATCCTGCCGACGCTGGTGCTCGGCGCCGGGCTGTCGGGCATGGCGGCCGGGTTCGGGCTGCAATACTGGAGTTCGGTGATCGAGTACCCGCTCAACGTGGGCGGGCGGCCGCTCGCGACGTGGACGGCGTGGGTCGTGCCGTCGTACGAGCTGACGATTCTGTTTTCGGCGCTCACGGCGGCGGTCGGCATGATCGCGCTCAACGGCCTGCCGCAGCCCTATCACCCCGTCTTCAATGTCGAGCGCTTTTCGAGGGCCAGTTCCGACACGTTCTTCCTCGTGATCGAATCGGCGGATCCGCGCTTCGACAGGGGCGAGACCGCCCGGCTCCTCGAGAGCCTGGGCGCGAAGGGAGTGTACGACGTTGCGGAGTAGCTCGCTCATCCGCCGGTTCGCGGTCGTCGCGGCCTCCGTCGTGTTCCTGGCGGGCTGCCGTCAGGACATGCACGATACGCCCCGATACGAGCCGTTCGAGGCCAGCACGTTCTTCGCCGACGGGCGCGCCTCGCGGACGCCGCCCACGGGCACGGTGGCGCGCGGCCAGTTGCGCGCGGACGATCACCTGTACACCGGCAAGGTCAACGGGGAGTTCGTCGACACGTTCCCGTTCGCCGTGTCGCACGCGGACATGCAGCGCGGGCAGCAGCGCTACGCCGTGTTCTGCGCGCCCTGTCACGGGCAGCTGGGCGACGGCAATGGCATGGTGGTGCAGCGCGGCCTGAGGCAGGCCGCCACGTACCACCAGGACCGGCTTCGCGACGAGCGGGTCGGTTACTTCTTCGACGTGGTCACGAACGGTTTCGGCGCCATGCAGGGCTATGCCGAGCAGGTGCCGGTGCGCGACCGCTGGCTCATCGCGGCGTACATCAGGGCGCTGCAGTTCAGCCAGCACGCGCCGCTCGACGTGGTGCGGCCCGGCGATCGGCCGAGGCTCGACCAGACACCGGATGAACAACTGGCGCCGCCGCCTGCCGCGGCCGCCGCGCACTAGGGCGCATCTCAGCGAACACACGCCTTCGCGCCTGACGGCGCGCCGGCGGGGCCGGGGCGAAGAGCGAACCGCGAAGAACGAAAAGCGAATAGCGACGATATGACGACGGAAACCTATCAGGCGCCTGAGAGCGTGTCGGGCCTGCAGACCAAGGCGATGGGCGCGGCTGTGCTGGGCCTGCTGCTCTCCGGTGCGGGCTTTGCGATGGCCGGCCTCGATCGCTTCTACGAGGCCTACCTCGTGGCGTACGTGTTCTGGGTGGGTGTGGCGCTCGGCAGCCTCGCGTTGCTCATGGTGCACCACCTGTCGGGCGGCGCCTGGGGGGTCGTGATTCGCCGGCCGCTCGAGGCCGCCACCCGGACGCTGCCGCTGATGGCCGTCCTGTTCCTGCCGGTCGTGGCCGGCATGGATCACCTCTACCACTGGACGCACGCCGACGCCGTGGCCGCGGACCCAATCATGCAGGCCAAGGAGGCGTACCTCAACACGCCCTTCTTCCTCGTGCGCCAGGTCGTGTACTTCGCGTGCTGGATCCTGATGGCGACGCTGCTGAACAGGTGGTCGGCCGAACAGGATCGCTCGGGCGACCCAGCGCTGGCCACGAAGATGGCGCGCCTGTCCGGCGGAGGCCTGCTGGTCTTCGGATTGACGGTCACCTTTGCCGCGGTGGATTGGACGATGTCCGTGAACCCGCACTGGTTCTCGACCATCTGGGGCATGTTGTACATGGTGGGCCAGGGACTGTCGGCGCTGGCGTTCGTCATCGCCGTGCTGGTCATGCTCTCGACCGTGCCGCCGCTCGACCGCGTGGTCAACGCCTCGCACCTGCACGACCTCGGCAAGCTGCTCTTCGCGTTCCTGATGCTGTGGGCGTATCTCTCGTTCTCGCAGTTCCTCATCATCTACTCGGCGAACCTCGCCGAGGAGATCCCCCACTACCTGATTCGTTCTTCGGGGGGCTGGCAGTGGGTGGGCTGGGGCCTCGTGGTGCTGCATTTCGCCCTGCCGTACGGGCTGCTGCTGGCGCGCGACACGAAGCGCAATTTCAACCGCCTCCGCGTCATCGCGATGTGGGTGGTGGTGATCCGCCTGCTCGACTACTACTGGCACGTGGCGCCGGAGTTTCACAAGACGGGGCTCGCGGTGACGCTCGTGGACATCGCGCTCCCGATCTTCCTCGGGGGCGTCTTCGTAGCGGTGTTCGCCGCACAATTGAAGGGGCGGCCGTTGATGCCCCTGCAGGATCCCGGGCTGGCGAAGGCTCTGACCCACCACACGCACTAGAGACGACGATGAAGGATCTGGAACACGGATACGGAACGACGCCGGACGGGGCGGGGCACGAGCACTCCGACGTCGATCCGTCCTACGGCTACAAGTTCGGCATCTGGCTCTCGGTGGCGATGATCATCTCGGCGGGCATCGTCTACGGCACGTTCGTGCTGTTCGAGGGGCAGACGCGGGCGCGGGACGAGGCGGCGCAGCGGTTTCCGCTGGCGGCTGGACGCATCCAGGAACCGCCGTCACCGCGATTGCAGACCCAGCCCTTCAAGGACGTGTACCTGCTGCGGCAGTCGGAGCGGCTCGCGCTGCATAGCTACGGCTGGGTGGATCAGGAGAACGGCATCGTGCGGGTGCCGATCGGCGAGGCCATGCGGCTGACGATCGAACGCGGGCTGCCGGTACGGCCGGACGCCACGGCCAGCGACTTCAACACGGTCGTGCAGGACAGTTCGTCGGGCAGGACGGTGGGAGAGAGATAGAGAGATCGCCAGATATCTGGTGATCTTGTGATGTGGTGATGTGGTGATGGGATCTCCGGATGCGGAGATGTCGGGATCTATCTCGTGATCTTGTGATCTTGTGATCTGGTGAGCTGGTGATCTGGTGAAGTACCTGGGGATTGTCGCGATGATCGGGCTGCTGGCGGGCGTCCCCCCTGCCGCGGCGCAGGGGAACGCGCCCGCGCTGCGCCCCGAGCCGGGCGTGCCGTCGAGCATGATGCCCGACGCCCTGAAGGGTGTGTCGTTCGAGCAGCGTCTCGACACCGTGCTCCCGCTGGACCTGACTTTCCGCGACGAGGACGGGCGCGCGGTGCGGCTGGGCGACTACTTCGGGCGCCGGCCTGTGGTGCTGGCGTTCGTCTATTACGAGTGCCCGATGCTGTGTACGCAGGTGCTGAACGGCCTGCTGAGCTCGATGACGGTGCTTGACGAGACGGTGGGCCGCGACTTCGATGTCGTCACCGTGAGCTTCGACCCGAGGGAGACGCCGGTGCTGGCCTCGGCGAAGAAGCAGGCCTACCTCGATCGATACAAGAGAGAAGGAGCGGCAGCCGGCTGGCACTTTCTCACCGGAGAGGCCGGCGCCATCGAGGCCCTGACGGCGGCCGCCGGGTTCAGCTACGTCTGGGACGAGCCGTCACAGCAGTTCGCGCACGCCAGCGGCATTGTCGTGGCCACGCCCGGGGGCACCCTGTCACGGTACTTCCTGGGAATCGATTACTCGCCGCGTGACCTGAAGTTCGCGCTGATGGAGTCTTCCGAGGGCCGGATCGGGTCGCTGGTCGACCAGGTGCTGCTCTACTGCTTTCACTACGACCCTGCCACGGGGACGTACGGGCTCATCGTGATGAACACGGTGCGGCTCGCGGGTGCGATCACGGTCGTCGCCCTCATGGGGTTCGTGGTGGTGACGCTCAGGCGCGAGTCGCGCGCCGCTGCCGGACACTGACATATGTTTTCTGGCCTTCCATTGTTTCCCGAGCAGGCATCGAGCTTCGCGGCCGACGTCGACGCCTTGTACTTCTTCGTCATGGCGGTCTCGGCGTTCTTCGCCACGTTGATCGCGGTACTGGTGCTGTTCTTCGCAGTCAAGTACCGGCGGCGTCACGAGCACGAGGTGGGAGCGCCGATCGAGGGTTCGCTGCCGCTCGAGCTGGCGTGGTCGGTCATCCCGACGATCATCGCCATGGTGATGTTCGTGTGGGGCGCCCAGGTGTTCTACACGATTCGCCGGCCCCCGGTCGAAGCCCACCAGATCTACGCGGTGGGCAAGCAGTGGATGTGGAAGTTCCAGCACCTGGAAGGGCCGCGCGAGATCAACGAGCTGCACGTGCCGACCGGGCGGCCGGTGCGGATCACCGTGACGTCGGAGGATGTGATCCACTCGCTGTATTTCCCGTCGTTCCGCACGAAGATCGACGCGATTCCGGGCCGGTACACCGAGCTGTGGTTCGAGCCGACAAAGCCGGGGCGCTACCATATCTTCTGCGCCGAGTACTGCGGCACGATGCACTCGGGCATGATCGGCACCGTCGTCGTGATGGAGCCGGCCCAGTATCAGGCGTGGCTGTCTGGCGGCGCGGGCGAAGGCACGCTCGCCGAGCAGGGCGCGCGGCTCTTCCAGGACCTGGCCTGCAACACCTGCCACCTCGACACCGCGCAGGGCCGCGGGCCCTCCCTGAAGGATATCGTCGGGAAGCCGGTGCAGCTCACGACGGGCGAGTCCGTCATGGTGGACGAGGCGTACCTTCGCGAGTCGATCCTGAACTCGCAGGCGAAGATCGTCGCCGGGTACACGCCGCTCATGCCGACGTTCCAGGGCCTCGTGAGCGAAGAGGGCCTTGTGGCGCTGATCGAGTACATCAAGACGCTGTCGCCCCAGGCGACGACGGTGCCGGCGGCGGCGCTGCCGGCCGACGCGCCAGACCCTGCGCCGCAGGGTGATCGGAATTAGGGTCCACGAAGATGCTCGACACCTTGAAGCTCCCGGAACGGCATTACCTCAACAACGGCCACACGCTGCGATCGTGGCTGCTGACGAAGGACCACAAGCGGATCGCGATCCTGTACCTGATCTCGATCTCGGTGTTCTTCTTCCTCGGCGGGCTGTTCGCCGTCGGCATCCGTCTGGAATTGACCACGCCGCAGGGCGACTTCTTCGAGCCGGACACCTACAACAAGCTGTTCACGCTGCACGGCGTGATCATGGTGTTCTTCTTCCTGATCCCGTCGATTCCCGCGGTGCTCGGCAACTTCCTGATCCCGCCGATGATCGGCGCGAAGGACCTGGCGTTTCCCCGCATCAACCTGCTCAGCTGGTACATCTACGTGGTGGGCGGCGTCTTCGCGCTGGCCGCGATCCTGATGGGCGGCGTGGACACCGGGTGGACGTTCTATACCCCGTACAGCTCGGCCGCGTCGAACACCAACGTGGTGCCGACGGCGCTCGGCGTCTTCATCTCGGGGTTCTCGTCCATCCTCACGGGCCTGAACTTCATCGTCACCATCCACCGGATGCGGGCGCCCGG
>CAZNOC010000174.1:0-5241 GCA_964574545.1 uncultured Bifidobacteriaceae bacterium
CCGGCCGTCCAGCCTGTGGTAGCGTGAGCGCGTTCCGCCATGGACCCCCAGCGCTGGCGTCGCCTTCGCGATCTCGTCGACCAGTACCGCGACCGGCCGGCCGCCGAGCGGAATGATGCGCTGCGGGCCGCGTGCGGTGATGAGGTGGGGCTCTTCCAGGAGGTGCAGTCGCTCCTCGAGTCCGCCGAAGGGGCCGAGTCGCTCCTCGGCGGCATCGTATCGCGCGCGGTAACCGACCTGGTGGCCGACCACCCGGAGGGACGCCGGGTCGGGCCGTATCGGATCCTCCGGGAGATCGGCCGCGGAGGCATGGGCACCGTGTACCTGGCCGAGCGTGTGGACGGCGAGTTCGAGCAGCGCGTCGCCCTCAAGCTCATCAGGCCCGGCTTCGATACCGAGCACTTCCTCCGCCGTTTCCGTGCCGAGCGCCAGATCCTCGCCCGGCTCCAGCATCCTCACATCGCCCGGCTTCTCGACGGGGGCGTGGCCGATGATGGCCAGCCGTATTTCGCGCTCGAGTACGTCGAGGGCGAGCCGATCGACCGCTTCTGCGAGGCGCACGCCCTCACCGTGGACGAGCGGCTGGCGCTCTTCCTGGATGCGTGCCGCGCGGTCATGTATGCGCACGCCAGCCTCGTCGTGCACCGGGACCTCAAGCCCGCCCACGTGCTGGTGACCGCGGATCGTCAGGTGCGCCTGCTCGATTTCGGCATTGCCAGGGTGATCTCCGACGAGGAGCCAGAGAGCCCGGGGCTCACGCAGGCCGGCATGCGTGCGCTCACGCCCGAGTACGCCTCGCCCGAACAAGTGCGCGGTGAACCGGTGGGCACGGCCACCGACGTCTACTCGCTGGGCGTCATCCTGTACGAACTGCTCACGGGCACGCGGCCGTACGAGTTCGGGAGCCGAAGTCCCGCCGATGTCGAGCGCGTGGTCTGCGAGCGGCAGCCGGACAAACCCAGCACCCGGGTCGCCGCCGCGGCGCCAGCGTCCCTGGATGGGTTCGCCAGGCTGACCGGACGCCGCGGCCCCGGCGTTCGACGGCTGCGTGGAGATCTGGACGTCATCTGCCTGAAGGCCCTGCAGAAGGATCCAGCCAGGCGCTATGCGTCGGTCGAAGCGTTTGCCGAGGACATCCACCGGAATCTGACGGGGCTGCCCGTGCTGGCACGGCCCGACTCTGTGGCCTACCGCCTCGGCAAGTTCGTCTCCCGGCATCGTGTCGGCGTCGCGGCCGCCGCCGTGGCCATCGTCGCGTTCGCGGGTTTCGGCGGGTACCACACGACACGGCTCGAACGAGAGCGTGACCGTGCGCAGCTGGAGGCGGCCAGGGCCGCGCAGGTGGCGACGTTCGTGCGCGGGTTGTTCGAGGTGTCAGACCCGTCGGAGTCGAAGGGGCGCACCGTCACGGCTCGCGAACTGCTGGACGAGGGCGCCACCCGTCTCGAGCGGGAGCTCGAGGGTCAGCCAGAGATCCGGGCGTCGATGGTGAGGCTGATCGGAGATGTCTACCGCAGCCTTGGATCGTACGACGAGGCGCGGCCACTGCTCACGCGCGCGCTTGACGAACACCGGCAGCTGTTCGGGACGGATCACGAGGAGGTGGCCGAGAGCGCCGCGGCGCTCTCGACCCTGCTTCAGGACCTTGGGGAGCTCGCTGCCGCCGAGCCACTCGCGCGCGAGGCGCTGGCCATCCGGCGGCGCATCCATCGTTCGCCGCACGAGAAGATCAGCGAGAGCCTCGAGCAGCTGGCATTCCTGCGCGAGACGCGCGGAGATGTCGAGGAGGCGGCGCAGCTGGGCCGCGAGGCCGTCGCGATGACCCGGGCGCTCTTTCCGGCCGACGACCCGCGGGTGGTGGACGCGGTTGCGGATTTCGCCGGGTTCCTGCGACGCCAGCAGCGGCTCGAGGAGGCCGAGCCGTTGCTGCGCGAGGCATTGGCGGCGCAACGCGCGCGCCTTGGCGACCTGGACCTGACCGTGGCGAGCACCGAGCGCAATCTCGCGTCGCTGCTCCGGGACCGCGGCGCCAACGAGGAAGCCGATGCGCTACTCCGCCAGGTCATCGCGACACGGCGGCAGATTCTGGGCCCCGACCATCCCGAGGTGGCCATTGCCTTGAACAGCCATTCGTTGCTGCTCGACCGGATGGGCGACATCGAGGGGGCAGTGGCCTCGGCTCGCGAATTCCTCCGCATCATGGAGGGCGCGCATGCGGACCGGCCGCACCCGGACCTGGCGGCCGGCTACAACAACTTCGCGGGGCTCCTGCGAAGCTCGGGCCGGACGGACGAAGCGGTCGAAATGTACAAGCGTGCAATCGCGGCCGTCGACGCCGTGCTCGCTCCCGGCCATCCGAACCGCGCCTTCGCGAGACTCGGCCTGGCCGTCACCCACATGGGGCAGGGAGAGTTCACGGCGGCCGAGCCCTTGCTGCGCGAAGCGCTGGCGATTCGACGGGACGGCCTCGCGCCAGGCCACCGCCACATCGGCGACACGCTCATTGAACTGGGCATCTGCCTCACGGGCCTCGAACGATTCGAGGAGGCGGAGGTTGCCCTGCTCGAGGCGCGGGAGATCTTCACCGACGGTCCCGGCCGTGATGACGGCCGGGCGTCGAGGACGCAGTCACGTCTCGATGCCCTGTATGAGGCGTGGGGCAGGCCCGCGCCCGTCTCGCGGTCCGGACGCGGCACCCTTCCGTAGACCGTCGGTGCACCCGGAGGATTCGCCCGCGCGGTGTTGGCGCAACGCTGGCACGCGTGCTATTGCCAGGTCGACGGGTCGATCCCGAGGGTCTTGATTCGTCGATAGGCGGTGGCGCGGCTGATGCCGAGCCGCGCCGCGGCGGCGCCCACATCCCCGCGATGGGCCTGCAGCGCGCTCACGATCTCGTCGCGCTCGGCGCTGGCGCGCGCCTGATCGAGCGACGTTGCGCCGTCGGGCGTGCCGCCGGCCAGGATCGCCGGGTGCAGCCTCGAGGTATCCAGCATCTCGCCGTTCTCGAGAAAGAGCACTGCCCGCGCCATTTCGTGTTCGAGCTGCCGGACATTCCCGGGCCAGTCGAACGCCACGAGCGCTTCAACCGCCGCGCGCGACAGCCCGCCCACGTGCACCCCGCGCCGCGCCGCCTCTCGCGCCAGGAAGTAGGCCGCCAGGTTCGGGATGTCGGCGCGCCGCTGGCGCAGGGCCGGCAGCTCCACGACCCACGTGGCGATCCGGTGATACAGGTCCGTGCGGAAGCGTCCGTCCTCGAGCATCGGTGTCAGGTCGCGGTTCGTGGCGGCCACGACGCGAATGCGCGCGGCGTGCGGTTCGCGCCCGCCCAGGCGATAGACGATCCGCTCCTGCAGCACGCGCAGGATGCTCGCCTGGGTCTCGGGCGCCATGTCCCCGATCTCGTCGAGGAAGAGCGTCCCGTTGTCGGACAGCTCGAACTTGCCGGGCCGCGAGTCGACGCCGGTGGCGACGCCGCGCTCGATGCCGAAAAGCTCCACCTCGAGCAGGTCACGCGGGAGGGCCGCGCAGTTGAGCGCGACAAACGGGCCGTCGTCGCGCGACGAGGCCGTGTGGAGGTAGCGCGCCAGCAGTTCCTTCCCCGTGCCCGATTCGCCGGTGATGAGCACCGACACGTCGCCACGCGCGACCTTGGCGGCGTCGGCGTAGAGACGCCGCATCCCCGGGTCGAGCGACGGAGGGTCGGGGGGCGCGGGCGTCGCGGCGCGGGACGGCGTCTCGCGCGCGGCCCGTGCACGTCCCCCCGTGTCGGCCAGCGCGACGAGCGACGCGGCCGTGTCGAGCAGCGCGCCGTAGGCGTCGGCGAATCTCGACGAAGCGAACGTGGCCCTCACCGTGACCGAACCAGACGCCGCCTCACGGGTAGCCATCTCTTCCGGTCGAGCGGCGCTGTCGGCGCGTGCCGTAAACCTGAGTGCGTCTTCGCCGCGCGCCCGCGACAGGATGTCGAGCGATGCGCACGGAAGCGCCAGGAAGAGCGCCTGGCCCACGGCCTGGGCCAGTCCTGTCGGATCGCGGTCATCCACCAGTCGACGCAGCAGTCGCGGAAGCTCGTCCAGGACGAAGTTGGCCACCGGCTCCAGGGAGACGGTGCTCCCGGCCACGGCGGGCGGTACGGCATCGGCGCTTCCGCGCGCCGGAGCAAACGGGATGCCGACCTCGAGATCGGCGTTGGCGACCTGCTCGAGCACCGCCGGCACGCGCCCGAAGTACAACGGCGTGCCCGGCGACAGATCGCAGGTCGTGATCCGGCGGGCTCCGGCAGTCGTGCCGTTGCTCGAACCCAGATCGCGCAGCACCGCGCCCTCGAGCGTGACGTCGATCACCGCATGGCGCTGGGACACGCTGGGATGCTGCACCTGAATGTCGCAATCCGCGCCGGAACCGATCAGGTTCTCGCCGTCGCGCAGGACGAACCGCTGCTGCCCTTGCTCGGCCACAATCAGCAACCGGAACGCCATGGCCCGTTCACCTCTCCTGGCGGACGGGGCCGGAACCGGCCATCGCGCGCTCGATCGTCACGATGCGCTCCCGGATCACGGGATCGGCGACCCCTTCGCGCTCGGCCTCCCGGAACTGCGCAAGCGCTTCCCGCAAGAGCCCCAGCGTCCAGTCCACCTCGGCCAGCAGCACGGACGCTGACGGTTCGGCGGCGCTCAGGGCCCGGCGCAGGTCTTCGCGGGCTGCGGCGTCATCGGCGCCGAGGGTGGCGAAGCGCCCCTCGCCGCTGCCCTCGAAGCCGGACGGCAGGCGTGCCTTCACGCGCCAGCGATAGGCGACCCCCGCCTGCAGTGCGCCCGGCGGCACCTCGACCCGAGTGTGGGCCGCCTGCGTGCGAAACACCACGGTCGCGTCCGGCGCTTCCACTTCGATGTCGTAGGTCCCAGCTGGCACCGGTGCGAATTCCAGGACCGTGGCGTCGGCGAGCGTCTTCTCCCCGCGATCGGGACCGACGATCGCGATGCCCCCCGCACGAATCCGAACCGCCGTGATGGTGGTTCCGGCCCCAGTGACCGGAGTCACCAGCGGCACCGTTGGCACCGGCGAGAGCGCCTCCACCGTCCCGGCGAGCGTCGTCGCACGTCCGGGCTCCAGCCGCGCGCGGCTTCCCCCGCGAAGCCTGAAGCGGTGGCCCGTCCGGAAGACGAGGTCGAGGTCGGCGTCGCGTGCGGTCTCAATCGTGACATCGGCCGCCAGACGGTCGAACAACCGGAGCCGGCGCGA
>CAZNOC010000174.1:5341-8923 GCA_964574545.1 uncultured Bifidobacteriaceae bacterium
TGAGGGTGGCGCACGTCATGGTCATGTCCCGTCCGAGGCGGCGATTCTACTCTGGATGAGCCGGCAACCTGCTCCTTGCCCAGAGCCCGACGCCGACCACCACCGCCCACAGAAGCAAAGGCGTGGCCAACGGCAACGCCACGCCCGCAGCGAACGCGAAGACGGCTGCTGCGGAGCCAAGGACCGCGATGCCGGCGGCCGCACCAAGCCCGCGAATCAGCGGCAGCCACAGCAGCGACAGCGCGGTGCCCAGCAGCAGGAGTCCCACCCCAAGCCAGACGCCTGCGCCGCGCGCCTCCCCCAACTGGCGCCCCCGCAGCAAGGTGTCGGTGACGACAGCTTGCACCGTCAGTCCGGTCACCTCCGAGGGAAGCTGTCCGGGCCGGGGGATCCGATGCCGGTCGCCGCTGCCGGTGAACTCGGCGCCGACGAGCAGGATGCGGCCATCGAAACGCGTACCTGAACCCACCGCGGTCTCGAACGCGTGCCACCCCACGCGTTCGAAGCGGGTGGTGTCGACGCGGTAGTTGATCAGGAACTCGCGCGCCTCCGGACCGGGGGCGGGGGCCGTTCCCGCCAGGTCGCTCACGCGTCCGGCCAGCGTAGCTCGCAGCCGGCCATCGTTGTCGATGACGGCGGCACGGCCGCGGCGGATGACGCCGTCGGCCGACGGCGCGTTGGTGACCAGCCCGAACAACCGGCTTGTGGCGTCCGGTCCCAGGGTACCGGCGACGAGGGGATCGATTGCCTCGGGACCGACGACCGACACGCCATCGGACGCCATCCCCAGCACCAGGCGCCCGGCGTGCGCGAGCACGAGGTTGCCGAACGCGGGCGCGCCGGCCCAGGGCTCCGGCAGCAGAAGATCCAGCGCAATGATCGACGCGCCTGCCGAGAACGCGCGCTCGAGCGTCGCGGCCATGTCGTCGCCTCGCCCCGAGAGCGGCGTGGCGTTCCGCTCCAGGCTCTCGTCGTCGATCGACACGATCAACAGGCGCGCGTCTGGCGGCTCAGGGGTCATCACGGCCGTCCTGGCGTCGAGCGCGGCACCCTCGAACCGCTGCAGGATCTCGAGCGACTGCAGACCTGGGGCCAGCAGCACCACTGTGCCAGCGAGCGCGAGCGCGAGCGAGACACGACGCGGGGCTTCTCGACGCCTCCAGCGGGTCAGCGACAGGTCGCCGGCGGCGGTTTCGAGCGCCGTTGCCATTTCGGACACGTGCGGACGGCCCTCGGGCCGCTTGGCCAGCCCGCCCCCGATCGCCACGTCTACCGAGGCCGGCAACGCGGGCGCCAGCGACGATGGGGGCGGGGCGTCTTCTGTCAGCTGCGCGCGCAGAATCGAAGGGGGCTCGCCCTCGAACGGGCAGCGGCCGGTAAGGAGCCGGTACGCGAGAACCGCGAACGCATAGGCATCGGACGCTGGTGTTGGCGCTTCGCCGCGCACGCGTTCTGGCGCCGCGTACTCCGGCGTCGCGCTGATTCTCGTCTCGAGCGCGGCCGTGCGGCCCGCGTCGCTTGTCGTGCTGGAAACGCCGACGGGTGGCGCCTCGGTGAGGCGCGCCAGGCCGAAGTCGATCACCTTGGCGTCGGCATCGTCGCCCGCACCGACGAGCAGTACGTTCCTCGCCGTCAGATCACCGTGCGTGACGCCGTTGGCATGCGCATGGTCGAGAGCGCTGGCAATCTGGCGCAGCCACGGCGCCGCCCGCTCGAGATCGATCGCGCCCCGGCGCCTCGAGACCTCGTCCATTGTCTCGCCCTCGACAAGGTCCATCACGAGGTACGGGATGCCCGCGCCGCGCGCATCCACGCCGAAGTCCACGACCCCGACGATGTGCGGATGGGCGAGTCGTCCGAGGGCCTCGGCCTCGACCCGGAACTGCTCGAAATCCCTCGAGGAGAGGTCGGACGCGCCTCGCAACACCTTGACGGCCACAGACTTCTGCAAGGCGATATGTGTGGCGCGATAGACGGTGCCGAAGCGCCCGCCGCCGATGGCGTCGTGCAGCAGATACTTCGCGTCGAGGACGCTGCCGGCGGCCGGTTCGAACGACATCGCGTCATTATGCGCGACGAGCGATTGTCGCCCGGAGTCCGCGCCGCGAATCTCAGGAATGAGACGCGCCGTCTCGCATGTGCGATGCGCCTTCACCCCCACTAGCCGTGTCCCGTCGGGATCCGCGACACCTGATCAGGGTTAAGTCGCTCCGTCACCGGCGTTTCGTCCGCCGCTGTCGCCGCACGTGAGGCGCGAACCCGAGCTGGCACGATCGATGCCCTTGTGCGTGCCGTGCTGCCCTCATCTTTCCCTTCGACGTCCTCAGCTGCGCTGCTGCTGGCGATGTTGCTCTCGGCGGGGCCTGCGGCACCCGTCGCGCGCGCTCAGGCCCCCGGTGCCGTGACCGTGAGCCCGGTGGCGGACGCACCGGACTGGATCAGATCGTCCGCCGCTGCGCAACTCGTGCTGAGCCGGCCGATCACCGTGGAAGACGGCCGCATCGCTGTCTTCGTCGGCGACACCGATTGGAGCGGTCTGGCCGAGACCTCGGGTGCGCTACTCACGCTCCGGCCCGCCGGCGTGGGGTTCCCGCCGGGTGAACACACGATCACGGTGTACCTCGTCGGCGGCAGTGGGCAGTGGAACGAGATCGGGCGGTCGACGCTTCGCGTCCTCACCGGCGCAGGGTTCGAGAAGGCGGTCGCGACGCCGGTCGTCGAAGTCGGCCTTGCAGGCCAGTCCGTACTCCGCCGCACGCCCGAGGTGCCGCCTGGCGATCGCGACACCTTCCACGACCTGAACCTCCGTGCCGGGCTCGACACCACGCACGTGAGGAGCGGCTGGACTACGACCAGCCAGGTGCAGCTGATCGGCGTGAACACGCGCTCCCAGGCACTGCGCTTCGGCGAGTTGCAGGACGAGGCGCCGATGCTGGATCTCGGCAGCTATCAGGTGGGCGTGCGCAACGGCGTGGCCGCGCTGGCCCTTGGACATGGGTCGTTCGGGGCGCACCGGCTGCTGCTGAACGGCTTCGCGTCGCGCGGGTTGTCGGGCGCGCTGCAACTGGGCCCCGTTGCCGACGTCTCGCTGGCAGCCGTCAACGGGTCGGCCATCGTCGGATACGGCAACCCGTTCGGTGTGGGCGACGGGGAGCACCGCGTGGTCAACGCCACCGTGGGCCTGGAACTCGTCCCGACCCGCCGCGGCGCGTTGCGGGTGGCGGCGTCCCTGATGGATGGGTCGGTGCAGGCGCAGTCCAACTTCAATCAGGGAGCGATCCGTGACGCCGAAGAGAGCCGCGGTCTGGGTCTGCAGGTCACGGCCACCGACGCGGCGGCCCGGTTTCAGCTCGACGCCGGATTTGCGCGCAGCCGATTCATCAACCCGCTCGACCCCTTGACGCCCGCGGGTCTCGCCATCGTCCCTGTTCGCGAGACCACCCGCAACGCACGGTACCTCGACGCCAGCTACGCCCTCGTTCAGGGCGCGAGCATCGGACGCCAGGCGCTCGCGAGTCTGACGACCGGGTTCCGGCACAGCCGCGTGGACCCGCTCTATCGTTCCGTGGCGCTGCCCGTCCG
>CAZNOC010000175.1:0-8890 GCA_964574545.1 uncultured Bifidobacteriaceae bacterium
CCGGTCGTGGCCTTCGAGCATCATCTGCGGCGTGACGGCACCGGCTACCCGTTCGGCCTGGCCCGGCCGAGCCTGAACATCGCCACCATGCTCTGCAGCATCGCTGACGTGTACGACGCCATGCGCTCGCAGCGTTCGTACCAGAATCAACTGCCGACCGACCGCATTCTCGCCGTGCTCCATCGCAGCGACGGCTCCCAGTTCGATCCCCACCTCGTACGGCGGTTCACTCAGGTCATGGGCATTTACCCGGCGGGCAACCTCGTCCGCCTCAACAACGGCGAGCTGGCAGTGGTCACCCAGGTCTACGCGGCCGACCCGCATCGCCCGCGCGTGCGCGTGATCCTCGATGCCCAGGGCGCGAGCCTCCCCCGACCGTTCGACGTGGACCTGTGGGAGGCACCGGCCGAGGGCGGGGGTCCGTCCAGCGTGCGCGGGCCTGTCGATCCCTCGGAGTACGATCTCGACCCGCTCAGCTATCTGTAACGCACGTGTCACACCACCGCAAAGGGGCTCGCGTATACTCGCGTTCGATGTCATGTTCGCGTTCGCCTCGTGGGCGGTCCTCTGAGATGACGGTTCGCCTCATCCTCGTACTCGCAACGGCAGGTGCGTTCCTCGCCTGCCGCCAGCCGCCCCGGGAGCGTCCGGCAGACGCCCCACCCACGTTGCTCGTCGTGCTCGCCGTCGATCAGCTGCGCGCCGACTACCTGTCGCGCTTCGACGGCATGTGGCAGCACGGCATTCGCCGGCTCCTCGACGAAGGCGCGGTCCACACGAACGCGCGGTTCTCGTATCTCAACACGGTCACCTGCGCCGGCCACGCCACGCTCTCGACCGGGGCCGTGCCGGCGACGCATGGCGTCATTCTGAACCAGTGGTATCGCCGCGACCTCGGACGGCAGGCCTCGTGCACGGAAGAGGCCGGTGTGACGGCCATCCCCTACAGCGGCGCTCCCGACCGCGCGAGCCACGGCATCGGCATGCTGCTGTCGCCCACGCTGGGTGATCTGTTGCGCGAGCGGTCGCCTGACTCAAGGGTGGTGGCGCTGTCGTTGAAGCCGCGGAGCGCGATCATGCTCGGTGGACGCACTCCGACGGCCGTGACCTGGTTCGGCAACGGCCCTGGCTGGGCCACCTCCTCGGCCTTTGCGGGCGGCCCGGTGGCGGAAGTCGCGGCATGGATTGACGCGAACCCCGTGGATCGGCACCGGAGTGACATCTGGGAGCGAAGCCTCGCGCATGAGGCCTACGAGATGCCCGATGACGGACCGGGTGAGCGCTCGCTTCCCGGCTGGACCCGCGAGTTCCCGCATCCGCTGGCCGGCGCGCCGGGGACCCCCGACGATCAGTTCTACCAATTGTGGCAGGCCAGTCCGTTTGCTGACGAGTACCTCGGGGCGATGGCCACGGGCCTCGTCGAATCGCTGCAGCTGGGGCAACGTGGGACGGTGGACTACCTTGGCGTCAGCTTCTCGACCCTCGACCTGGTGGGACACGACTTCGGACCGGACAGCCAGGAAGTGCAGGACACGCTCGTGCGCCTCGATCGCACTCTGGGAATCCTCCTCGCGGATCTCGATCGGCTCGTGGGGCCGGGCCGCTATGCGCTGGCGCTGTCGGCCGACCACGGCGTGTCGCCCGTGCCCGAGGCCAGGCGGCTGCTGGGACTCGACGCAGGACGCATCCCCACCCGAGTGGTGGCGGCCGCCGTCGAGCAGGCGTTGGCGGCATCCCTCGGACCCGGGCCGCACGTGGCCCGGGTGGACTACACCGAGGTCTACCTGACCGACGCCGCCCGCGAGACGCTTGCGACGTCGGCCGCGGCGCCCGGCGCGTACGAGGCGGCCCTCGAGGCGATCCGGGCGATCCCCGGGATCGAGAGGGCGATGCGAAGCCAGGGCCTTGCCGACGCGAGGCAGAGCGATGACCCGATTCTCCGCGCGGCCGCGAACAGCCACCATCCGGATCGCAGCGGCGATCTGGTCGCGGTACCCAGGCCGTACTGGTTCTTCGTGACCGGTCCGACGGCGGAGAGCGGCGCGGCCGCCACCCATGGCACCCACCACGACTACGACGTCGCGGTCCCGCTCATCTTTCTCGGTGACGCGTTCGCGCCAGGGTCATACGGAGACCCGGCTACCCCAGCGGATCTGGCCCCGACGCTGGCAGCGGTCGTGAGCCTCGAGATGCCCGGCGCTGACGGCCGCGCCCTCCATGCTTTCCCTCGACGCTGACCCCACGCCGGCCGGCGGCGGGACGCCGCCGCGGCCGGGCAACAGCGCGTCGGCACTGGCGCTCGCATGCGCGAGCCTCATGCTGGCCGTGCCGGTCAGCACGGAACCGCACGCTCCCACCAGCGCGCGCCGGCTCGTCGCCGCGGCTCAGGCCCTGCCGGCATTGGACCGAGGCTTCCGCCCCCACGACGCGCCGCGGGGGCCGCGTACCGGGGCACGACTGCTGGCCGTCACGACCCAGGCCGGCGCCACCGAACCCTTCGTGCGAGGCAGCCTCCTCGTCAAGTTCCGGGACGGCGTGAGCGTGTCTGCCGCCAACGCGGCGCTCAGCGACACCGGCGCCTCACCGGGGACCCGCCTGTCTCACGCGGACTTCGAGGTGGTGGGGATTCCGATCGCCGCCGACCCCGAGGCCGTGGCGGCCGCGCTGCGCGCCAGGCCTGATGTGGCCTGGGCCCAGCCCCGCTACCGCCTCCACGCGATGTTCACGCCGAACGACCCGCTCTATCGGTTCCAGTGGAACTTCCCCGCACTCGACATGGAACGCGCGTGGGCGATCAACCCCGGCGCGTCGTCCGACATCATCGTCGCGGTGCTCGACGGGGGCGTCGCATTCCGCGACATCACCTTGCGGTTCGACTCGGTGGTCCCCGTGCGCCTCTTTCCCGGCGGGCCATTCTTCCCGGCACTGGGCGTCGTCGATGTCCCATTTGCCGCGGCCCCCGAGCTCGGTGGCATGACACGGTTCGTGGCGCCACGCGACTTCGTGTGGGACGACGACCTGCCCGTAGACCTGGAGGGTCACGGCACGCATGTCGCAGGCACCATCGGACAACTGACGAACAACGGGACCGGGGTGGCGGGCATGGCGTTCAACGTGCGGCTGATGCCCGTGAAGGTGATCCAGGAGGTGTGGGACCGCGTCTTCGGAAGCCCGGGCAGCGGCACCGACGACACGCTGGCGCGCGCCATCCGGTACGCCGCCGACCAGGGCGCCCATGTCATCAACATGAGCCTCGGACGTGAGGGTGGGGGTCCGGCCACCGCCGTCGAAGACGCCATCCGCTACGCCGTCTCCCGAGGGGTGTTCGTGGCCGTTGCGGCGGGCAACGACCGGGAGACGGGAAACCGGCCGAATCGGATTGCGGAAGCGGCGCCACGTATCGATGGCATGGTGGCGGTCGGTGCGGTCGGGAGGGGCCTGACAATCGCCCACTACTCCACAACAGGGCCTCACGTGGAACTGGCGGCTCCGGGCGGAGACTCGCGCGGCGAGGGCTCGGCCGGGATGATCCTGCAGCAGACGATCGACCCGGACCTGCTCGAGACCTATGCACGAGGGCCGTCCAGCTTCGGACCGCCGCGGGCGGACGCGATGGCGTACGTCTACCTCCAGGGCACCTCGATGGCCACGCCCCACGTTGCCGGCTTTGCGGCCCTGCTCATGCAGCAGGGCATCCGGAGCCCCGCCGCTGTCGAGGCCGCGATGAAGCGGTTCGCCTCGGACCGTGGGGCGCCCGGGCGAGACAACGAGTACGGACACGGCCTGATCAGCCCCCGCGAGACCCTTCGCGGGCTCGGGCTGACGCGCTAGTCCCTGGACACGCGATGCGTCACGGGCATGCGCGAGGCGGGACGGCGGCACGAACGGACGCGTTTGCCGGCCGCGTTTTGTCGGTGGTGCGCCGGATCCCGCCGGGGCGGGTGACCACCTACGGCGATGTCGCCGCGCTTGCCGGATCGCCGCGCGCCGCGAGGGCCGTGGGCAACATTCTTCGCGACGCGAGCATCCCCGGCCTTCCCTATCATCGGGTGATCGCCGCGGGGGGGCGCCTCGGTGGCTACGGGGGCCAGGGTGGCTTGAAGCGAGCCCTGCTGGCCGCCGAAGGCCTCTCGGTGACGGCGGTGCGCGTGCGTGGATTCGACCTGGTGCGGTGGCCCGATCGATCCAAGCGGTGATCTAGTGGCATGTAACAGGGAATCCCCAATGGGCCGCACCGTTGGCGTGGCCCGGAGTTCTTCGTCGAAGGCTTGCGGGGACGCTGCCGGTTCAGCAGATACGATCCACTAGTCCCATCCATTCCGCCACCACCGTCGTCCAACACAGAACCGAAGCCGGCCGCCCGCCGTAAGTGCTGGAGACGGCCGTGGTCCATGAGGACCCGGGCGCCATCAACCCCTTGGACCATGCTGTCGTCTAAGACCCCAGGAGAAGCGAGAAGCGCCGACGTCAGCCTTGTCGAGCGCTGCCGCCGCGGCGACCAGCAGGCGTTCGAGGAGCTCTACCGGCGACATGCCGGCCGGCTCTACAATCTGGCCTACCGGATGGCCGGAGCGCCCCAGGATGCCGAGGACTTGCTGCAGGACATCTTCCTGCTGGTCCACCGGAAGCTCGACAGCTTCCGGGGCGATGCGGCGCTCGGCACATGGCTGTATCGTCTGGCGATGAATCACTGCCTCGATGTGCTGCGCCATCGGCACACGCGCATGGGGCAGCAGACAGACTCGCTGGACGCGCCCGAAGCGCCCCAGGTCGCGTCGCGCGCGCCTGTGCTCGGCGGCGTGAGCCGGCTGGATCTCGAGCGGGCGATTGGCCAACTGCCGGCGGCGTGCCGGGCGGCGTTCCTCTTGCACGATGTCGAGGGACTTGGCCACCAGGAGGTCGCGACGGTCCTCGGCGTGTCGGAGGGCACCTCGAAGTCGCAGGTGCACAAGGCCCGAATGCGGATCCGCGCGTACCTGTCGCAGGAGGTCGTGACAGGGGCGGCCGGGCAGTAGACAGCGGTACGGAGTGGTGACGTGATGCGGTGCGAGGTTTTTGCGGACAGCGTTGGCGGGCTGGTCGATGGGACCCTGGGTCCCGACGAGCAGCGAGCGCTCGAGCGGCACCTCGAAGGCTGCGCCGAATGCCGCGCGCTCGTCGCCGACCTCCGCACGATCAGGGCGGCCGCCTTCACGCTCGAGCGTCGGGAAGTACCTGCCCGCGTCTGGACCGCGGTTCGCGCCAGGATCGATGCCGAGCCGCGACTCGACTCGCGCGACGCGGCACAGCGGTGGACGCGCGGCGGCGCGTTCCACGCGTGGATGGCCGCGGCTGCGGCGCTGGTGCTCGCGACAACGGTCGGGATCCTGTCGCTGGTCTCTCGCCAGCCCGTGCCCGGCGAGGGCACCGCCGCCGGGAGCAACGGCGCGCTGCTCGAAACGGTGCACTCGGAGTTGCAGCAAGCCGAGGCGCACTATCAGAAGGCCATCGACGGCCTCGAAGCCATCGCCCGCGCCGACACCGGAGACCTCGATCCGCAGGTGGCGGCCGTGCTTCAGAAGAACCTGCAGGTGATCGACCAGGCCATCGGGGAGAGCCGGACGGCCCTGCGCGTGCAGCCCGCCAGCGCCCCGGCGCAGGAGAGCCTGTTCGAGGCCATGCGCAACAAGGTGGCGCTGCTGCAGCAGACGGTGGAGCTCATCAACGAAATGCGGAAGGGCAATCAGGCCGAATCCGCCCGGATCGTGGAAGGCCTCGGTCCGACATGAAGACAGAACCATGACCAGATCCCTCTTGCTACGCCTGCTCCTCGCCGCCGTTGGCGCCGGGGTGACTGGCCAGCCGCTTGGCGCGGCCGTCACGCTCCACATCGGACCGGCCGTTGAAGGAGGCGAAGTCCGCCAGGGCGGCCAGGAGCACACCGAAACCGTGAGCGAGCGGTTCCCCGTTGGCGCATCGGGCGCGCTGGACCTGTCGAACATCGCCGGGGACGTGCGCATCACCGGGGACGGCGGCACCGAGGTGCGCGTCGAGGCGGTCAAGCGCGTGCGGCACGCCGATGCGGCAGAGGCCCGGCGCCTGCTCGCGGCGCTGCGCGTCGAGATGACCCACGTCCGCGGCAGAGTCGAGGTTCGAACGGAGTACCCCCGCAACGAGCGACGGTTCTCCGGCGGCGTGTCGTACACCGTGAACGTGCCCACGGGCACGGCCGTGACGGTCAAGACGATCTCGGGCGACGTCGTGCTGGCGTCGGTGTCCGGTGACGCGCGCATCGAGTCGGTGAGCGGGGACGTCGACGTCTCCCAGTGCCCGGGCCTTGCGCACGCCAGGACCGTCTCCGGCGACGTCCGCGTGCAGGACGTCGGGAGCCAGTCGATGCTCACCCTCGGCAGCGTCAGCGGCAACGTCGTGGCCAGAGCGGTCACCGCGCCCACACTCGATGCCGGCACCGTCAGCGGCGACCTGCGCTTGAGCGGGATCGAGGCCGATCGCATCCAGGCGAAGTCCGTGTCGGGGACCATCGAATTCGGCGACCGCCTGGCCCGCGGCGGACGCTACGAGTTCACGTCCCATTCGGGAGATGTCCGCCTGACGCTCAGCGGCGACACCGGCTTCGAGATCAGCGCCGACACGTTCAGCGGGAGCATTCGCTCCGACTACCCGGTGACCCTCAGGACCGGCGACGACGACGGCCGCCGAGGCCGGGGCCGGACGGGCGGCACCCGCACCATCCGCGGCACCTTCGGGGACGCGAGCGCGGTGATCGCCGCCCGCAGCTTCAGCGGAAGCATCGTCCTCACCCGGCGCTGACGCCGCACGCCCGCCGCGGGCAGTGTCTCAGTTTGAACAGTGCCACCACCCGGCGCGAAGGACGCCCGCGGGGGCGCGGTTCGCGGGTATACTCAGGGGTAGTGTTCTTTGCAAGGAGGCGACGGATGAAGCAGGTATGGCTTGTCGGGGTGCTCGCCGCAGCCCTATCGATGGGTACGGTCCAGGCGCAGCCGCCGCAAGGCGAGGCGCCCGCCGGTGAACAGGCCCTTGGGACGATCAGCCTGCCCCGCGGGGTCTTGGCGGACGGCAAGCCCCTGGCGGCCGGCAGCTACCAGGTGCGCCTGACCGGACAGTCAGCTCAGCCGACGGTGGCCGGCCAGCGTGGCGATCTCAACCGCTGGGTGGAGTTCGTGCGCGGCGGAGAGGTCCGGGGCCGCGAGGTGGTCACGATCATTCCCGCTTCGGAGATGAAGGATCTGAACAGCGGCGCGGGCGGCCCCCGGCCGGGTCCGAACAGCAGCCGGGTCGAGATGCTCAAGGGCGACGACTATCTGCGCATCTGGATCAACCGCGGCGGCGTCGCGTACCTGGTGCACATGCCGCCCGGGTGACAACGTCCACCGCTTGCCGTTCGAGACGATCAAGGCCGGGTCGCGCCTCGTGCGCGACCCGGCCTTGACTCTTGAGGGCAGAGCGTCGAGCGATCCGTCGCTCCCCTACCCGCCGATGGACATGACGTCGAACTGCTCGTGATGCAGGTGCACGTCGGGCTTGACGATGACGTCACGGCCCAGCATGTCCTTCAGGTCGCGCAGCACGCCCCGTTCCTCTTCCTTGAGCGCGCGCGCGATGTCCGGGTTCACGCGCAGCAGCACTCCGGCCCCATCGAGATCGTCCCCCACCTTGCGCACCTCGGTCAGGATCTCGTAGCAGATCGTCGAGCTCGACTTGATGGTCCCGGTGCCGGAACAGTAGGGGCAGGGCTCGGTCAGCGTCTTCTCGAGGCTCTGCTTCACCCGCTTGCGCGTGATGATGACCAGGCCGAAGTCCGATACCTGCAGCGTCTTCGAGGGCGCCCGGTCTTTTCGCAGCTCCTGCTCCACGGCCTGGAACACCCGCAGTCGGTTCTTCTTCTCCTCCATGTCGATGAAGTCGAGCACGATGATGCCTCCGAGGTCGCGCAACCGCACCTGGCGCACGATCTCCTTCATCGCCTCGAGGTTCGTCTTGAGGATGGTGTCTTCGAGCCGCCCGGCTGACTTCTTGCCGACGTACCGTCCGGTGTTGACGTCGATGGCGACGAGCGCCTCCGTCTGGTTGATGACGATGGACCCGCCTGACTTCAGCCACACCTTGCTCTTCAGCGCCTTGTCGAGCTCGGCCTGCACGCCGTATTCCTCGAAGATCGGGAACTCCTTGTCGTAAAGCTTCACGCGCGGCGCCATGTCGGGCATGATCCGGCCGATGAACTCCACCACGCGCGCGTGTTCCTGGACGTTGTCGATGCGGATGGCGGTGAAGTCGTCTGTCAGCAGGTCCCGGAGCAGCTTCGACACGAGGCTGGCCTCGCGGTAGACCACGGCGGGGGCGCGATGGGTCTCCGACTTGTGCCGCATCTCGGTCCAGACGCGGTGAAAGTAGCTCAGGTCCGCGACGATATCTTCCTTCGGCCGGCCCTCCGCGGCAGTCCGGATGATCACGCCGCCCCCGAACTGGTGCTGCTCCCGGAACTCCCGCACGATGCCGCGCAGCCGCGCACGCTCGTCACGGCTGGCGATCTTCCGCGACACCCCCACGTGATCCACCGTCGGCATGAACACGAGGAACCGCCCCGGCAGCGTGACGTGCGAGGTCAGCCTGGCGCCCTTCGTTCCGAGCGGCTCCTTGGCCACCTGCACGATGATGTCCTGGCCTTCCTTGACCAGTTCCTCGATCTTCGCCTCTGGCGGGCGCGGCTCGTCGCGCTCGGTGCCCCGGCCCGACGCACGCCCGCGGCGGCGGTCCGTGGGCGGCGGCGCGACGGCCGCCATCCCCTCCACCGGCGCCCCGTCGCCGTTGGTCGCGGGCACGGGCGCGGCCTCGTCCTCGTCCTCTCCGCTCAGCCGCTCGAACTCCTCGA
>CAZNOC010000176.1:0-8880 GCA_964574545.1 uncultured Bifidobacteriaceae bacterium
GCGCGCCTGAATGGCATTCAGGAGGTCACCGGTTCGATCCCGGTCAGGTCCACCAAATTTTCCTGAGGCCCGTCGAACGGCCGTAAGTACTCGAAAAGAGAGGACGTTACGGCGGTTCGATCGAACTGTTTTCCGCTGAACGCCACACCTTCCGGGAAAAACAGCCGTTGGAGTCGCTGTCGCTGGTCGAGCGACGCCTGGATCCAGAGATCCGCCGCACGCGGCAACACGCGCTCCGCGAAGTTCAACACTCCCTCAACGTCGAACTCTTCCAACTTCGACCCGTGGCGGTCCATCTCGACGAGCGTCAGCTCTTCGCGGAGCTTGTCCCGCTGACGCTCGTACGTGGCCAGGTCGATCGATTCCTTGTAGATGAACAGATCGTCTAGGCGATCGAGCCGCTGCTGAATCGTCTTCGTCTGCTGCTCTGCGCTCGCGAGTTCATCTCTGATGAGCGTCTTGCGAGTATGCCAGACCGTCAGGACCGAATCCTTGAGCGTTCGCATGTAGCCGGGGGTGGGCTGAAACCGCTCCAGCTCATCGACGAACAGTCCTTCCAACCTCGCTTTCGGAATGTTGACAGCGCGACACGGCGGCAGGCAGTGGTAATACGCGTACCGGGCGCTGCGTCCTTTCGACCAACTCGCCGTAACCCCCCGGCCACAGACAGCACACTTGATGAATCCTCGAAGGGGGAACTCTGGCCGCCGACGTTGAAACGGCCCCGTCGTATGCACGCGTCCGGCGAGAATGGCCTGGACCCGGTAGAACACGCTGTCCTGAATCAGCGGGTCGAAATCGCCACGTTTGCCGATCACGCCGAAGCCTGGAACATCAATGACGCCGATGTACAGCTTGTTCTGCAGCATCGTGCTGAACGCCTGCGAGCTGACTGGCAAGCCCCTACGAGTTCTCAGCCCGCATCGGGTCATCTCGTTCAACAGCTCCTGCTTCGTGAAACGCCCGGTTGAAAACTCCCGGAACAGGTGTTGAACCATCGGCGCGCGTTCCGGATCCGGGATCAGGCTCTTGCCATACTTTTTCGGCACGTTGACGTAGCCCAGCGGAGCCAAGAACACCCAGCGTCCGATTTCGAGCGCGGCCTTCATGCCGCCTTGAGTACGATCCGAGCGTACGTCGTTGTCGAACTGCGCGAATGACGCCAGCACGCCTTCCATCAACTTGCCCGTGGCAGTGTCGTCGATCGGTTCCGTTGCCGAACGCAACGAAATGCCGAGCGACTTCAAGTGAGACCGCAGGGCGAAGTGGTCGAACTTTTCCCGCGCGAAGCGCGTGAGGTTGAACACAACGACAAAGTGAACCCGTCCCTTGTTCACTCGGCAATACTTCAGCAGCTTCTGGAGCTCGGTACGGTCGGACGTCTTCGCGCTCTCGCCCTCCTCCTTGAAGCGTTCCACGACGGCAAAGCCTTGCCGTTCGCAGTACTCCTCACAGGACTTGAGCTGCGTAGCCAGGCTGAGGTTCTCGGCCTGCCGGGGATCCGACACGCGCACGTAGATGACTGCGCCGACCATATCTGGCAGCTTAGACCCATTCTCGCGTGCTCGCAACGCGTTCGTGTCGGCCGTCCTGGACATGTCGCCTAGTCCTGCCGCTCCCGTTCAAGAGCCATTTCGATCAGCACTTGCGCGAGGCTCGCGGCGTGACGACGCACCCGATCGATGTCGTCGTCAGAAAGGCCCTCGGCCTCGTCCTCCAACAACTCGCGGCAACGCTCCAACGAAATGAGGTCGCCTTCTGCTTCTGTCCGCGTTGAGTCTTCCATGATGCGACTCCTTGCTGGCGGCGGCCATCGTCCGCGGGATCACCAAACTGTCGCGGTGTCCCGCGGACCAACGCGTTGCCGCTACGTTCGTACCGATGAGGACGCGTCCGCCTCGCTCGCGTAGGCGCGTCGCACCAGGTCCGCGATCCGCTCCTGTGCATCCCGGTCGTCGATCCATCGCAGCAGCGTGAAGTTGCGCCGCTCGCCGTGGACGATGAAGTGTCGCGACGGAAACGTGACGTCCTGACCCTCGCCACGGCGTTTCTGCCAGATGGCGAAGCCCACGAGCTTGAGGCCGTCGAGTTCACCGCCCTGAAAGTGGATCTCCGCGTCCGCGAGCTTGCCTGGGGCCGAGGTGCCGTTGGTCTTGAGGATCTTGATGGTGATGTTGTTCATGGCCGTTCTCCTGTTCGTCTGTTGAGTGACTGAGCCGCCCGCGTCGTCGTCATGCGGACACCAGCGTCGCGGCGGCGGCCTGCAGCCGCTGCCACAGCCATTGCTGCAGCGTGTTGAGTCCCATGAGCATGGGATCAGCCACGAGCAGGCGATGTCCGCGCGATCGGCTGCGCGCGCGTTGCCATCCGAGTTCCGTGGCGTCGATGAGGACGAGACGGGCGGGCGCGGCCCCTCGACCCGCATCGAGGGGCCAAGCGTCCATTGCGAAGCCGGCCACGTCGCTGAATGGTCCGGCATAGAGCGTGACGGTTGACGGTGCGTCGAGCGCAACAGGCGCGGTCGTGATGTAGGCGTGGTAGAGGCGCGTCTGTCGGCCGATGGTCACCCCGATCGTTGGCGTAATCGATCCGATGGACATAAAGACCTTCCTTGAGGAACCGAGTGGTTCGTGTTCACGAAGCCAAACAGATCGTCGGGGGCATCACGTAATTGCCGTCCGATGGCTCGACCGAAGGCCCGGTCAAGACCGTCAGCCCCGCCGAAGGCGGGGGCGGAGCGAAGCGACGAGTCTTGACGGGGCCGAGGCGAGCCCCACAATCCACGACGTGATGGCCCGGCGTTGTGCGCATGGTTGCGAACATCCCGGTTCACATCTGCGCTCGTACCCCGGCGCCCACTGGTGATCCGTGGGCGCCAGGCACGAGTGTCGAGAACTACTTCTTCCTCGACGTCTTGCGCGACCGCTCCGGGGCCGCGCTGGGCGGCTCGGGATCGGGCGTCGGTGATGTCGTCGCGTCGGCGAGGTCTTTCGACGTCACCTTCACGCCGAGTCGTTTGCTGAACGTGAGGAACTCCTCACGCTGCCAGCTATGCCGGAGCGCCAGTGCGACGGCGAGGGCCTGCGGATACCGCTTCGCGCTGATCCGCTCCGGCTTGCCGAGCAACTCGACGAACACGTCGTCAGGCCGGATGTCCTCCAGCAGCAGCCGGAGCAACATCGATGACCACGCGAGCTTCGCCGTGCGCTCCGCGACGAGCCGAACCGCGCGCGGACGGAGTTCCTGCCGCCACCGCTCCTGTTCGGCTCGCTGCTTCGCCCACGCCTCCTCCTGTTGACGTTGGGCTTCGGCCTGCGTGGCTTGGTCTGCCGTCGGTCCCGAAGCGGCGCTCTTCGTACGAGTCCAGTGCTTCTCGCATTGCTTCTTGGCAATGCAGACGTGGAGGAACGTGTTCTGTCCTTCACCCAGCACGATCACGCCTGGGCGCGCGTACTTGCACCGCTGCTTCCCCTCGGCCGGTTTCCAGCTCTTGGCGAGAATCGGCTTCGGCTCGGCCTTGTCGGTGTGGAAGTGCAGGGTTGAGAGCGCGAGCACCGAGGCATCGCGTTCCTGCTCGGCTGACACGACCTGCTCGGCCAGGGCCGGCAGGAGCACCTGCGTGTCCTCACTGCGAGGATCCAAGCGAACGACTTTCTCGATCCACGCCGTGAGTTGCGCCAGCGGTTCAAGCTGGTCGCGACGTGCTTCTTCGTCTCGGAAGAGTGGACGGAAGCACTGAGCCAGCGCCTTCTCTTGCTGCTCGGCGGGGACGACCGCGATCTTCAGCGCGTAGGTCAGCGGGAGGATGTCCCGCGCCAGCAGGTCCTGGACCTTCGGCACGAGCCGTGTGAGGCTGATGCGCTGATAGATGTAGCCTTTCGTCTTCCCGACGGCGGCCGCGATGTCCTCGATCGTCCGGCCCGCCGAGACGAGACGCTGGTAGCTCACGCCTTCGTCAAGCGGGTGGATGTCCTCCCGGTGGAGGTTCTCGATGATCGTCGCCTCGTCAGCGGCGGCGTCATCGAGATCGAGAACGCGTGCGGGCACCGTTTCGCAGCCGGCTCGCTTCGCGGCTCGCAGCCGCCGTGCGCCGAAGATCAGCGCGAAGCCGTCGCCGTTTGGGCGGACGAGAATCGGCTGCAGGACGCCGTGACGACGGACGCTTGCCGTCAGCTCCTCGAGACCGGCGTCCGAGAAGGATCGTCGTGGATTGGTCGGCGATTCGTGGATGGCGTCGGTTGCTAGTTGTCTGAATTCACGCATGGCTACACCTCTGGCTGAACAGGCACCAGGGCTTCTGAAGCGCTGATGCCAACGTGCGCGAGAACCACTCGCGCGGTGGGACGGGATGGCCTGAGCCGACCCGTCAGGGACTGGCTGGGGAAAGGAGCCGTGCGGGCGCTGAGCCCGCACGGCAAGTGACCAGGGTCAGTGGACCGTGGTGAGGAGGCGGCTGGCAGCGCGGTCGAGGGCGAACCGTCCGTCCTGCCAGGGTGTGCGTTGGCTGAGCCTCGTCAGCCCCTGCACATAGCCCCAGACCGCACGGGGATTCGTCTCTTGCTGCTCCGCCAACGTGTACGCCTCGTCGGCGTGCTTCTGGGGCACGTCGAACCTGTGCGTCACGTTGCTGATCACCTCGTCGCGGGTCTGCGCGATCTCCGTGGTCGTGGCCCGCAGGAGCATCGCGCGATCGCCTGAGGTGTCGGCGTCGAGGGCCGCGCATACGCTCGACAGCGAGCGATGCCAATCACCCTGAATCGACGCACCCACGTGGCGGCGTCTGAAGCCGGCCACGTGCTGGAACCCCCAGATGATGTTGTTGCCGCACACGACGCGGAACAGGAACAGATCCAGGGTGAGGGCGGCGGCGCCCACGTCGCTGTTGCGGAGGATGAACCCCCGGAACAGTCCGGCGTGAGTACGATCCGTCGGATCGTCGAGGTCACGGTTGCCATCCACGAGGAACAGGAACATGTCGCGATCTCCCAGGTAGGCGCCGGACGGAACTCGTTCGGCACCCCAGACGCCGTCCTTGTAGCCGAGCGGCAGTTGCCACGCGGGGCGCTGGACCATGAGGTCGAGCACGCGGGCGGCCAGCTCGTCGTGGTGGACGCGTGCGTAGCGAGGCGATGTGATCGCGTGCACGGTCCACGGTGCGGTGCGGTCGGCGAACAGTTGGTGCTGTTCGCGCTGCTGCCGCCGCAGCCCGTAGTTGATCGCCGCTGAGGCGATCGGCGCGGGCAGCGTGCGCAAGTACTTCGGTGGCGCGCCGGCGATGGTGGCGAGCTGCTCGAAGCTCCAGTGGGTCAAGGCGGCCGGTCGGCCCGATGGATCGCGCAGGGCGAGCACATCGTCAGAGACGGCCTCGGTCCCGAAATCCACGGTGTCGATGTGCCGCTCCTCGGTGCGAAGCCGCCGTGCGCGAGCTGCCTCGAAGAGCGCGTGAACGGACTGGAACCGTTCGTCAGGTGGACGCGTGCCCCACTCCTTGTGGGCGGTGTACGCGTTCACAGTAGAGACACTTGTGCCGTGCATGTGAGTACTCCTTTCAACGTGGCCGGTGTGGCGACGGGTGGTGAGTGGCTCCGCATCGGGCGATGCGGAGGGGTCGGCCGGGATTGGCCAACAGGCGAGAGAACTCAGATGTCGACGATCAAACTGTTGGTGGCGCTACCTCCTCGGAAGGTGTGCTGTGCCCCAAACGCGTCTTCCGGGCATGGGACAAGCCCCCATGATCAGAAGAACGCGCTCTCCGCCGAAAACCTTACAGGGACGACGACCGGGAGCAGAGCGCCGGCAGGTGCGACGACAGTCCGTGTGGGGCCGGAATCGGTCTAACATCAGCACGGAGCCGTAGTAGCAGTACAAATGCCACCAGAGAAGGCCGTTTACTTGCTCGTGGTCGAAGGGTTCGCCGATTGGGAGCCCGCGCATGCCGTCGCCGAGTTGCGTCGTCATGGTCAGTATCGCGTGGAGTCGGTCGGCCTGGCATCGGCGCCTGTTGAATCGATGGGCGGAATCCGCGTGCTGCCATCAACGATTGTCACCACGGTCGACGTTGCGGATGTGGCTGTCCTCATCCTGCCCGGTGGTGACCGATGGGAAAGCTCGCCTATCGAACCGGAACTCGAGCAGTTGTTGAACAGCCTGGTTTCGCAGGGCACTCCGATCGCTGCGATCTGCGCGGCGACCGTCGCAGTCGCCCGCCTTGGATTCCTGCGTGGTCGTCGCCACACGAGCAACGGTCTTGAGTATCTTCGTTCGCACGTTCCTGGCTATGCCGAGGCAGCGAACTACGTGGACAGTCCGGCTGTACGTGATCGTGGGCTGATCACCGCCAGTGGCGTGGGCGACGTCGAGTTTGCGCGTGAACTCTTCGAGGAACTGAACGTCCTGAGTGTCGAGGACCGCGCCGCCTGGGCCACCATCTTTCGCAGCGCCCGTTTGCCGGACGGGGCCGCCTAATTAATTAGGCTGGCCGATATCGCAAGTATCGCTCGTCCTATCCGACAGAGGGTTCGTGCTCAGGAACGGCAAACTCCCGCCGCAAAATGAAAGGGCCAACCTGGCGCGTCATCAAAGCGCCATGAATGAGGAGCTTCGGAAGCGAGGGCTCACGGCGCCAGGACAACTCGTGCCTCCGCAGAACGACCTTGGCGTCCGGCAGCGCCGCCTGCAATTGCCGAACGACGGCCCACTGCGCCGCTGAGACCGTCTTCGCGTCGGAACCGATGATCTGGATGTCGGCTGGTGCGACGACAAGATTCGCGCGGCCGGTCGCCCGACGCAGGTGCTCCTGCAGGCGCGCCGCACCGTCAAGCGGGTAGCGCGGGCAGTCGGCTACGGCTGCGAATGCCTCGTCGGTGAGGGCCGCGATGACTTCCTCGGCGGGCAGCAGTCCAGCGGCATGCCGTCCGCGCTGGTCGTCGGACCCGTGTTCGGCGACCCACGCCGCGATCACCCGTTTCTTCTCCTCATGAAGCGCCAACTGCTCGGCCCGCAGTCGTTGATTGTGGTCCTTGCGCGTCCGCAGGTCGGCACGGAAACGCCGATAGGCTTCACGGGGCACATCGCGAGCTGGCCCAACGTCGGTGGCGACGTCGAACATGACGCGCCCCTCCGAGGTGGCGAGGAAGCAGCGCTTGGGCGTCGGGATGGGATGCACCATCGCTCGCTGTGCGGCGGCGCTCAGGAACTCTTCGGCGGTACGAAGCCGACGCTCGCGATCTGCCTCGCGCCAGCGATCACGCGAGCGGACGCGCTCGGAGCGATAGGTGCGCTCCAATTCATGGTTGCGGGCGGCTTCCTTGAATAACTCTTCGATGGTGGGCGGGACATCGTACGTGGGAGGGCCGTCGCGCCGGACGACGCCTTCGTCGTCGGTCAACTCGAAGCGGGGTTGGAGCTTGAGCCGCGCCACGCCGTTGGCGTCCACGGACACCAGGTGCAGGCGGGTCGCCGGTACATCGACTGCGAGACGCTGCATGGCCCGCCCGTCGCCGCCAGCGAGAAGTGAAACCTTTCGACCCGCTTCGGACAACTGGTAGATGACCGAGACAGCCAACGCCTGGACGGTGGCGCTGGGTCGCGTAGTCTCCGCAGTCACGTCGCGAACTGGCGCAGGATGAATGGCGGTCTGCATAGGCGCGCTCCTTGGACTCCTCCAGCGATGCTCAACGCTGTCAACGGCGGTCGCGGTGCCGAGGCAGCGCGCCGACGAAGAACGATGGCTCCCAGGCGGTAGGCGATGAGCCTGACCGCCTGGGAGAGCACGAGTGGACGGGTTCAGGCCGTGGCCTCGAGGCGGTTGTACGCGTCGAGGATGCACTGCCGAATCGCGTCCTGCGTGTTGGGCTCCCCGTTGGCGGGACGCAACAACACGAAGCTGCGGCGGTCTCCTCCCACGGAGTACTGCCGAGCCGGAAACGTCACGTTCTTCCCTCCGTTGCGACGTTCCCACACGCTGAAGCCGATGAGCCTCAGTCCCTGAAGGGGACCGCTGCCGGCTTCGAAGATCACCTCCGCGTCAGCCAACTTCCCCTGGGGGACGCCGTTGGTGACGGGAACGATCTTCACAGACACCACTTCTCCGTTGCCTTTGGACATGATGGGCCTCCATAAACGCTGCGGATGCTGAATCGACAGCGTTGGCTATGCTCCCGCGAGTCGATATGACGCGCAGAGCAAGGGTGGGACGCACGGGCCGTTGTGGCGCGTGCGTGGACGAAACTCGTCGAGGCCCCACCGCATGGAGTTGCCTTCACAATGATAGGAACGCTCTCCGCGAGTGAAATCTTACAGACACCGTAGACATACACGGACATTCTGCAAGGGTGTTGTCGCCGCCCGGCGACTCAGTTCGTGGCAAGCAGGCCGCCCACGGGCTCGCGCCCATATCGACGAGCCCCGGCGAGCTTCGCTCGAAGTTCAACTTCCGACCACGGCGGTTCGCATGTGCGGTTCCACTCCGCCAGCAACAGCAGCGCATCCTCGTCATCAAGGGCGAAGCCTCGCACCAAGCGGCAGCAGACGCGGAAGGTCGTCGAGTCGCCGTGCTGGCCGGCCACGGCAGGCGGCACTGCACCGAGGTATCGCCGAGCGCGTTCGAGCACCTCATCGTAAGCAGTCACGAACGAACGCGGTGCTGTCGTCACCAGGTGTTCGGCGCCGCCGGCGAGCACCCCAGGGAAATCTCTCGGCGTAAACGGCCGTCTTCTGTCTGAATATTGTGCGACGACCATCGGCGACGGTCGGTACTTGTGGTTAAAGAATCCGGGAAGTCGTGTGACCTGTGCACAGGACGTCGCCGCCTTGTCGGTCGCGAGTTCGCGGGCAAGCTGCTTCTGCAGCGCCTCAACGCTCTCCTTTGCGAAACCCGCC
>CAZNOC010000177.1:0-1824 GCA_964574545.1 uncultured Bifidobacteriaceae bacterium
GGCGGGGCCCAGCATCGCCGCCAGGGCCACGAGGCCAAACACTATCACGGCGCCCGCGAGGACCCGCGGCTCGGCCGGTTGCACTCCGTACAACTGACTCTGGAGCACTCGTCCCAGCGCCAGTGCGCCCGCCACGCCAACCACCAGCCCTCCCATCAGCACCCGGGTTCCGTCCCGCAGGAACATCGCCTTGATCGCCCGCGGGCCTGCGCCGACGGCGATACGCACGGCGATCTCCCGTTGCCGCTGGCGCACGGCATAGGCGATGACACCGTGCATGCCGACGAGCGCAAGCACGCAGGCAAAGACCGCGAACGTCGTGAGCAGGTACGCCATGAACCGCGGGCCCGCCCGTTCCTGGTCGAGGCTCGCCTCCAGCGGCCGCGGCGCGCCCAGCGCGACCTCCGGGTTGACACGCGCCAGCGCCGATCGAATCCCCGCTTCCGGCAACGGTGTGTCGCCGGTACGGACATACAGGAAGGCAAACCGGCCCCCGTGTTGTGCGAGCGGAAGATACGTGTCGTGCAGGTCGGTGTCAGCGTGGGACTGCCGCGTATCGGCTGCGACCCCGATGACGACCGCCGTCAACGGGGCGCCTTCATCCCGGTGCAGGATGAGCGGCTGGCCGACCGCGCGCGCGTTCGGCCACAGATGCTGCGCGAGAGAGTGGCTGACGACCACCACCGGCTCGCTGCCGATGCGATCGTCACGGGCGAAACCACGGCCGTCGCGAAGGGCGATGCCCAGCGTGTCGAAGTAGCTGGACGACACCACGAACCGGCTGGCGTGGGCGACAGCTGAGTGGCTGCCGCCCGTTTCCACACGGCGTGGTCGAGGAGCCTGGAGCGGCCAGAATTCACCGAATGCGATCGGCGTGTCTCCGACGACGGCCTCCAGCTCCGTGGCGAGCCGTTCGAAGAACGAGGCTTGACTTGCCGCATCGGGAAACGAGCGCTGGCGAAGCCCAAGGCCGGCCGTCATGACACCGCTGGTATGGACGCCAAACTCGACGCGCAACATGCGAAGCGTGCTCTCGGCCATCAAGGCCGCCCCCGCAAGCAGCGTGAGGGAGGCGGCGACTTCCACGGCAATCAACACGGCCCGGGCGCGTCCAGCACCGCGGGCTTCCGTCACCCCCCGTCCGGAGCCGGCGAAGCCGGCCGAGAGTCCTGAGTGGTGCACGACCACGATCGGCACAGCGGCAAGGACGATCGTGACGATCGCCCCACAGGCCAGCGCGGCAGCCAGGACCGTGGCGTCGACGCTGAAGGCCTCGAGGCCGCCGGGGACCCGCCGATCGAGCGACCGCTCCACGAGCGGTGCGACGGCCGGCAACGCCGCGTGCGCCATGAGCAGTCCGGCAACCACCGACGCCACGCCAAGCAGCACGCCTTCAAGAGCCAGGAGGCCCGCCACGCGCAGGGGAGTTGCGCCGAGGGCCAGGCGTACCGCCAACTCACGCTCGCGCCTGCGGGCACGCAAGATGGTCAGCACGAGAACGTTCGCCGTGGCGATCAGCAGCACGAGCGCCACGCCGGCCGTCACGGACCACAACATGGGCCGCAGGCTCGCGACATAGCTGTCGTGAAGGTTCGTGAGCCTGATGTCGAGCGGAGCCGACGCCGTGCCCACACCGCCCCGCACGAGCCCGTCGATCCGCTCGGTCGCTTCGGCCGGCGAGACGCCGGGATGAAGCCGAACCATGTACGGATAGGACGGCGCCTGCAGAGGCGCCAGCACCTCTGTGTACACGTTGACGTGCCACAAGTCCGCCGGCAGTACGCCCACGATCGTGAACAGCTCGGCATCGTCCGGGCGGTCGCT
>CAZNOC010000177.1:1924-8769 GCA_964574545.1 uncultured Bifidobacteriaceae bacterium
TCCCACGCGATGGACACCTCGACGATGTCGTCGAGGGCCTGCCAGTCGAGGCCTTCGAGGCCGTGCGGCAACTGGCCAGGCGGCGCATAGTCCACGCGGTACAGCCGATCGGCGGCAGGGTAAGGCAGGGAGCGAACGACGTATGCATTGAGGACCGTCAGCACGACCACCGCGAGCGCCAGACTCGCTGACAGCGTGATGACGGCAGTCGCCGTGAATCCGCGTGCGGAGACGAGCGCCCTGATCGCCGCACGGAGGTCAGCTATCAGGGCCATGATGGATTCACCAGCCCAGATTGGTGATGTTGCGCGCGAGCAGCGGCGGCGCCGACGCCCGCGCCTTCTGAAGGTGGGCGGCCGACGTCGCACCCGAGGTCATCAGGGCCGCTGCAAACTCCATCTCTGCGCTGCCGCCACCGTCCAGCAGCGCTCTCTTGACCATCGCGTAGCCATCCGCCGTCGTGACTTTCTGGCCGAAGATGTGAGACGCCTGCTTGAAGCTCTCGATCAGATACCCCGCATCGAAGAGCGTGATCGGGGTCGGGGTGTCCGTGACCCGTGCGGTCACCGCGGCCAGCAGCTCGTCGGCAACCCGCCTGTCACGAGCCGCGTAGATCACGGCCCTGCGCAGGTTCTCCATCCGCGCAAGTACCGGCGCGTCAGCCGAGAGCAGTTGCAGCGTGTCAGCCGTCAATCGCTGCACGTCGTATCCGGGATCCGGTGTGTTCCAGCCCGGTCCCGAGCCCCATCGGAGCAACTCGGCCCCGGACGTCTGGAAAGGGTGGCAGATGAGCGGCGGACCGGCCTCGGAGATCGTCGGCAGCGCGATGACGAGCGCGGCGGCCAGGAACTTGAGGCGTGTGTTGTGCTTCATGGTGCGAACCCCCTTGGTGGCTCAGACGCAAGCCGACGGTGATTGTCGCGCCCTGAAAGCCGTGTTGGGAGTGAGTTGCGGTGAATGTAACGGTGACATCCCTATGCAGACCCTCTCCGCTCGGGCACAATGGGGGTGCAAGGTTCCAGGGTTCTCGTGCAGGTCAACCCCTCTCCAGACAGCGTGCGTGAGCAGCTCGATCGGATTCTGAGCTCGGAGGCGTTTGCCGCCGCCGGACGGCATAGCCGTGTCCTCCGGTATCTGGTGGAACGGACGCTTGCAGGAGAGGGCGAACAGCTCAAGGAGTATGTGCTCGGCACCGAGGTGTTCGACCGCCCGGACACCTACGATCCGCGCATCGACTCGATCGTCCGCGTCGAAGTGCGGCGGCTCCGCAGCCGGCTCGAGGATTACTATCGCGGCGTCGGGGCAGGCGATTCGGTTCACATCACCATCCCGCGCGGCGCCTACGTCCCGGTCTTCCAGCTCAACGCCGATGTCGCCCACGCCGCGGCGACGGCCCCGGCGGTCGTCGCCCAGGATCAGAGGGTCGCCCGAGACCGGCGACTTCCGCCCGTTGCGGTGATGGCGGCCGCAGTGGTCGTCAGCATCGGGCTGATCGTGGGCACGCTGGTGTTGAACTCCAGCCGGACGTCCTCTGCCCAGGCGTCAACCGGCCCGTCGGTGGCCATCCTGCCGTTCGAGCCCTATTCGACCGGCACACAGGAAGTGCTGTTGGCCGCGCAGATCACCGATGCCGTGACGACGGAGCTGGCCCGGCTCGGCACCGTGTCGGTCGCCTCGAGGACCAGTGCGTCCCAGTACACAGGTGAGGTCCGGTCGATGCGCGACATCGCGAGGGCGCTCAACGTCAGCTTCGTGATGGAGGCGAGCGCCGTGCTGACCGGAGACGAAGTGCGAGTGAGCGCGCGTCTCGTCCACGGCGGGCTGGACCGCAAGGTCTGGGTGGGTCAATATGCCTTCGCGCCGTCTGACATCGCGACGGCCACCCGGCAGATCGCGGCGGAGGCCGCCGACGCCGCTTGGAAGCATTTCGACCGCTGACGTCGGTCTCTTGAGACGATACGAGCGATGAGGGCCCGCACCCTGGCACTCCGGGCACCAGTGCTGACCCGCGCCCTGTCGGCGCAGGCCAACGGAGTCGTGCGATGCTCCGTCCAACGGTCATGCCCTGGCACGACCTCGCCGTTGCCGTTCGAACCCTGATTCGGCGGCCCGGGTTCACCCTAGCCGCCGTCCTGCTGCTCGCGCTCGGCGCCGGGGCGAATGCGGCCGTCTTCTCGGTGGTACGCGGCGTGCTGCTCCGCCCCCTGCCCTTTACCGAGCCCGACCGGCTGGTGGCCGTCTGGCCGGGCGAGTTCGTCTCGAACCAGGAGATCGCTCTCTGGCGGGAGGCGGCACCCAGCCTCGCCCACGTCGCCGCCCACTCGCCCGGGTGGCTGATGGCGCTCGTCGCCGAGGGTGGCGAGCCCCTGCACGTCACGGGCGCGCGCGTGTCGGACAACCTGTTCGAGACCCTCGGCGTCCGCGCGGCGCTCGGCCGCGCCCTCCTCGTCGGCGAGAGCACCCCCGGACGCGACACCGTGGTCGTGCTCTCGGACGGCCTCTGGCGCACGCGCTTCGCCGCCGATCCCGCGACGATCGGCCGCTCGATTCTGGTGGATGGCGCCCCATACGAGGTGGTGGGCGTCATGCCGGCCGGCTTCGAGATCTTCGGACCAGGCACCGACCTGTGGCTGCCCCTGCCGTTCTCTCCCGGCGCGGGCCAGCACAACACGACGTTCTCGAACGCGCTCGGCCGGCTCGCGCCCGGCGCCTCCGTGGAATCGGCCACCGTGGAACTGCAGGCCCTCGCGCCCGCCATGCGGCAGGAACTCGGACGTCCTGACGATTGGGGCAGGGCGATGAGCGTGGCGTCACTGCAGGCGAGCGTCACGGGCGAGGCGCGTCCGACGCTGTTGCTGCTCCTGGGTGCGGTGGGGCTCATCCTCGTGCTGGCTGCCGTCAACCTCGGCACGCTTGTCCTCGGACGCACCATCGAGCGCGCCCGTGAACTCGCCGTGCGCAGCGCCCTCGGCGCCTCGCGCGGGCGGCTCGCGTCGCAGTTGCTCGCCGAGCAGGCGGTCGTCGCCGCGGCAGGCGCCCTCGCCGGCCTCGCCCTGGCCCACGCCGCGCTGCCGGCGCTCGTCGCGCATATCCCGCCAGAGATTCCACGCCAGGGCGACATCGCCCTCGATGCCGTGGTGTTCGTTACGGTGCTGGCCGGCGTCGTGGGGCTTGCTCTTCTGATGGTACTTGTCCCCATCGCCGTGACCCTTGCATCGTCGATGCTGCCGGCGTTGCGGCAGCACCGCACGACCGACACACCCGGGCGCCGCAAGGCGCTCGGCACCCTTGTTGCCGCCCAGGTGGCCCTGGCGCTCGTGCTGGGTATCGGCGCAGGGCTGATGCTCCGCTCGGTCTGGCACCTCCAGCAGGTAGACCCCGGATTCTCCACCGACGGCGCCCTCTCCTTCCGGCTGCAGACGACGTCGAGCCATCGCGCGCTGACAACGGGCCTGCCGTACATGACGGAGGTGGTCGAACGCGTGCGCGCGCTGCCGGGCGTTCGCAGTGTGGGCGCGATCGCGCACCTGCCGCTCAGTGGCTACGCGTGGACGATTCCCACACGGCGCTTCGACCAACCCCTGGCGCCGGGCGCGTCGCCGCCGCTCTCGGGCTGGCGCTTCATCTGGTGGGACTACTTCGAGACGATGCGGATTCCCGTGCGCCTGGGACGCGCTTTCACCGAGGCAGACCGCGCGGACACGCCGGCGGTAGCCGTCGTCAACGAGACGTACGCGCGGGAGCAGTTCGGCGAGCCAGGCGCGGCGCTCGGGCAGCGGATCGTGCAGTACGGAGGCGGGCGCCCTGGCGAGGAAGTGATCGAAATCGTCGGGATCGTCGGAGACGTCCGGCACCTCGGCCTGGACCAGCCGCCGGTTCCCGAGATCTTCAGGCCGCTCACCCAGACGTTCATGTTCCCGATGCAGTTCGTGGTGCGTGCGTCGGGGGATCTCGCGGCGCTCGCGCCGCTGGTGCGCGGCATCGCGCACGACGCCGACGCCACGGTGCCCGTCGCCGACCTCCAGCCACTCGCGGGCCTGCTCGCCGACACGCTTGGCCGGCCGCGGCTGCTGGCCATGCTTCTGACCGTCTTCGCGGCCGCCGGACTGCTCCTGAGCGTGCTCGGCGTATACGGCGTCGCCGCCTACCGTGTACAGCAGCAGGCCCGCGAGATCGGCATTCGCCTGGCACTCGGCGCGACCCGTCGCGGCATCGCCCGGCGCGTGGTGCGACAGGGAGTCCTCCACGCGGTGGTCGGGTTGGCGGTCGGTCTGCCGGCCGCCTTCGCGTCCGCGCGGCTGATGAGCAGCGTCGTCTACGGCATCTCCACGCGCGACCCTCTGACGTTTGCCCTGCTGCCGGCGGTCGTCGTGCTCGTCACCGTCGTGGCCTGCGCGGTCCCGGCCCGCACGGCGATGCGGGTGGACCCCGCCGTGGCGATGAGGCAGGAGTGATTAGCGTCCTTCCTGGGTGACACCGGCGTTCGCGACGACACGTTTTCGCGGCGATTCGTGGCACTGTTCGAGTTGGCACGCGAGTTGATACGTGATCCTGCAGGAAGAGGAGGATCACGATGCGTTACTCAGGATTCACCGTCATGCGCGCGCTGGTGGCCGTGGCGCTCGTCGTGGTCGTCAGCGGCTGTGCGGCGCGCACCTCCGTCGGACAAGTGCAGACCAACCCGGGCCGCTACGTGGATAAGAACGTCAGCGTGTCGGGCACCGTAACCTCGTCGTGGGGCATCCCGATGGTTCCCTTCAAGATGTACCGGGTCGATGATGGCACGGGTGAGATCCTGGTGCTGTCGGACAACAGCCGCGTGCCGTCGAAGGGCGCACGTGTCCGCGTCACCGGCCGCGTGTCCGAGTTCGCCATGTTCGGCGGCCGCTCGATCGGCCTGCACATCCGGGAACGCGATCTGGACTTCTCTCGCTGACCCTCAGCGTGGGCTGCTCAGCGTCGCGTGCACTTTGCTAAGGTAGAGGGGTGCCCTCGCCCATTGGCCGCGTCATCAGCCGGTTCCTGGACCAGCTCGAGTCGCCGAAGCTCTTCAAGCTGGCGGCGGCGCTGTTCCTGTTGAACCTCGTCGTGCCGGACCCAATCCCACTGCTCGACGAGCTGCTCATGGGCATCGCGACGCTCATGCTGGCCCGGCGGAAGAAGGACTCGGCCCCGCCGGACCTCGACTACCCGCTCCAGCGAGGGGACTCACGCGGGGACTGACGCTTGACCCCGGAGGGGTGCCCCCACTACCCTCGGGCTGCCGCGCCGCCCGATCCCGGGCGGCGGCTCGCAGACGGAGCCCAGACCATGCCCTCCCGCCGCACCATCCTGCTGCTGCCGCTCGCCCTCATCGTCTTCACCCTGTCGATCGACGCCGGGTCCACGCCGGTCCGGGCCACGCGCGGCATGGTCGTGTCGCAGAGCGACATCGCGTCCCAGGTGGGCTGGCGGGTGATGGACGGCGGCGGCAATGCCATCGATGCCGCGGTGGCCACCGCGTTCGCCATGGCCGTGACGCATCCCACGGCCGGCAACATCGGCGGCGGGGGCTTCATCGTGTACCGCGCCGCGGATGGCCACGCGACGACGTTCGACTTCCGCGAGAAGGCGCCCGCGGGATCGCATCCCGAGATGTGGCTCGTGGACGGCACCTACGATTTCGACGTGCACCACAACAGCCACCGTGCCGTCGGCGTGCCCGGCACCGTCGCCGGACTGCACCTCGCGTGGAAGACGCACGGCTCGAAGCCGTGGCGCGACCTCGTGATGCCCGCCGTCGCGCTGGCGCGTGACGGGTTCGAGGTGAGCCACGGTCTCGCGCGCTCGCTCGAGCGGATGATCCCGCAGTTCGAGAAGTATCCCGCGTCGATCGCGCAGTTCAGCAAGGGCGGGAAGCCTTATCAGCCGGGCGACATGCTGAGACAGCCCGACCTCGCGCGCTCGCTCGAACGCATCGCCGATCAGGGTCCGGCCGGGTTCTACGAGGGCGAAACCGCCCTCCTCATCGAAAAGGAGATGCAGGCCAACGGCGGCCTCATCACCCGCGCCGATCTCAAGGCCTACGAGGCGAAGGAGCGCGCCCCGATCAGAGGCACGTACCGTGGCCACGACATCATCGGCATGCCGCCGCCAAGCTCCGGCGGCATTGCCGTCCAGATGATGCTGAACATCCTCGAGGGGTACGACCTGACCGAGGCGGGCTTCGGATCGGCCCGCAGCATGCACCTGACGGCCGAGGCCATGCGCCGCGCGTTTGCCGATCGCGCACGCTACATCGGCGACCCCGACTTCGTCACCGACATGCCCGTTGACCGGCTGATCTCGAAACCCTACGCGGCCGAGCTCCGCAAGACCATCAACGAGCGTCGAGCCTCCACATCGTCGCCGACGTCGTTCAGCTGGACGACCGAGTCGCCGGAGACCACGCACTTCTCGGTGGTCGACGCCGCCCGCAACGCCGTGTCCCTCACCTACACGCTCGAGTACGGCTACGGCTCCCGCATCGTGGTGCCCGGCGGCGGGTTCCTGCTGAACAACGAGATGGGCGACTTCAACGCCGGTCCAGGGCTGACCAACGAGAACGGGTTGATTGGCACGACGCCAAACCTGGCGCAGCCCGGCAAGCGCATGCTGTCGAGCATGTCGCCGACGATTGTCGCGAAGGACGGGGCGCTCTTCATGGTGACCGGCACGCCCGGCGGGCGCACCATCATCAACACGGTGCTGACCACGATCCTGAACGTGATCGACTTCGGCATGAACGCGCAGGAGGCGGTGGACGCGGGCCGCATCCATCACCAGTGGCTCCCCGACCGCCTGAGCTACGAGCGTCACGCCTTCTC
>CAZNOC010000178.1:0-8749 GCA_964574545.1 uncultured Bifidobacteriaceae bacterium
TGGCACCTCGATGTCGGCTCATCACATCCTGGGGCTGGAGCAGGTCCCAAGGGTTCGGCTGTTCGCCGATTAAAGTGGTACGTGAGCTGGGTTTAGAACGTCGCGAGACAGTTCGGTCTCTATCTGTGATGGGCGCAGGAAATTTGAGAGGGTCTGACCTTAGTACGAGAGGACCGGGTTGGACGGACCTCTAGTGTACCGGTTATCGCGCCAGCGGTAGCGCCGGGTAGCTATGTCCGGACGGGAGAAACGCTGAAGGCATCTAAGCGTGAAACCCTCCTCGAGATGAGATTTCCCTGGACTTCGGTCCCTGAAGGCTCCTGGTAGACCACCAGGTCGATAGGTCGGGTGTGCAAGCGTAGCGATACGTTCAGCTGACCGATACTAATCAGCCGTGAGGCTTGACCATATTCACTCGCCTGCTGCGGGTGTGTGATCAAACAACTACCGATGGCAGAAGTATTCAGAAACAGTTCTTTGACATGTTCTGGGACGACTCTCCTTCTGCCCTCACCCGGTATACGGGCCGAGGGCAGACGAGTCGCCGCCTCGACGCCCACGGGGGCTTGCCCCCAGGCGCGCGTCGATGCGAGCGAAGGAGAGACCCCAGGCACCAAGTTTCCCGGTGGTCATAGGAGCAGGGTCACACCCGTTCCCATTCCGAACACGGAAGTTAAGCTTGCTACCGCCGATGGTACTGCACGCGCAGGTGTGTGGGAGAGTAGGTCGCTGCCGGGGATATCTCAGAAAGGCCCGGAACTCAATCGAGTTCCGGGCCCTTCGTTTGTACGGACGTGTCCGACAGTCCCGCGGGACGATTGACGTCCTCAAGGGACCACTGACACGAGCGAGCGTGCCGCGCGCCTCCTCCCCGGGCATAATGCTTCCGCATGTCCCTCGCCACGGCCATCGCGATCTTCACCCTCGCCGTGATCGCCGCCGCCCCCACCGCCGCCACCGCCCAGACCCAAGACCGCGCCTTCTGGATCGCCCTCCTCGAGAGCGGATTCGCGGTGCAGGACGATGCCGCCGCGGAGACCCTTCTGATGGAGTCGACCACCTTGGCCGGCTCGCCAGACCAGCAGCTCCGCGACGATGTCGCGTACGGAGCGGCGGCGAAGTGGATCAACAGCGAGAAGCGCTTCACCCCCGACCAGCTGCGTCGTGTCATGGCGATCTGGCAGGGGAACCTCCATGCCGGCCTCGGCACCCGAGGCGATGACTCGGTCCTCGCCAGGTCCTTCTCGGCCCTCAGCCTGTCGCTCGTTGCCGCGCGGGACCTTGACACGCCGTTCCTGACCGACGCCGAGTTCGCCTCGCTGCTCGATGACGCCCTGGCCTACCTCGAGGGCGAACAGGACCTCCGCGGGTTCGAGCCCGGCCGCGGCTGGGTGCACGCCGTCGCGCATACCGCCGACCTCCTCCGGTTCCTCGTTCGCAATCCAAAGCTCCCGCCGGCGTCGCATCCTCGCATCCTCGGCACCATCGCGCAGGTGCTCGAGCGCAGCCCCGCGGTATTCATCTGGGGCGAGCCCGAGCGGATCGGCTTCGCCCTGCAGTCGCTCGTCAGACGCGCGGACTTCGACGCGGCCGCGGTCGAGGCGTGGGCGGCGCCCTGGATCGCGCGTCACAAGGCGCTTTGGAAGGACGGCCCTGCCATCGATCCTGTCGCCTATGTGCCCATTGAGAACGCCAAGCAGGTGATGCGCGCCACCGTGGCCGCGATCTCCATGGAGCTCACGCCTCCACCGCCCGTGGCTGACTCACGCCTCCACCTCCTCCGGGCGCTGGGCACGATGCGCTGAGTCCGCACGGGATGCGCCGATCCGCGGTGCGGACCGGCCGCGGCCCTTGTATAGTCCGGGCATGCGACGAGCTGCCCTGGTCACCGTCCTCCTCGCCCTCACCGTCGCCGCCCTGCCCGCCCAGAACTACCCGGCGGCCCGCACCGGCGGCAACTACATGCACAACTACCTGCTGCCCCCGGCGGGCAGCAGCACGCCGTGGTGGCCCTCATGGGCGCCGGATGGCCGGTCCATCGCGTTCGCCATGGACGGATCCCTCTGGCGGATGGCCGTGGCGGAGGGACGCGGGGACGGGGTGGCTCACGAGATCGCACATGCCCCCGAGTTCCTCTCGTCACCCGAGCATTCGCCCGACGGGCGCTTCCTCGCCTACACCGCCGACGACCACGGACGGAGCATCAACCTGCGGATGCTCGACCTGGCCACCGGTGCGACGGCCACGATCACGACCGGAGACCACGTCAACATCGAGCCGGCGTGGTCACCGGACAGCCGCCGCCTGGCGTATGTGTCCACGGCGCCCAACGGCTTCTTCAACGTGTTCGTGATGGAGATCGACAACGGGCGCCCGGGCCGGGTGACCCAGATCACGACCGACCACAAGTTTGGCGGCCCGCGCCTCTACTTCAGCGACGAAGACGTGCACCTGTCACCCGCCTGGTCCCCCGATGGCACCGAGCTCCTGCTCGTGTCGAACCGCGGCATCCCCCTGGGATCGGGCGGCGTCTGGCGTGTGCCCGTCACGTCCGACGTGATGAACACGCCCCAGGCGCGCCTGATTCACACCGAGGAGACGCTGTTCCGAACGCGCCCGCAGTGGTCGCCGGACGGCAAGCGGTTCCTCTACGCCTCGCACCTCGGCGGGCAGTACACGAACCTGTTCGTGCTTCCGACCGTGGGCGGCGAACCGTACAAGATGACCTTCGGCGAGCACGATACCTTTCTGCCGCGCTGGTCGCCTGACGGCGAGTGGATCGCCGCCATCTCGAACGTCGAAGGCCTCCCCCAGCTCACGCTGCTCAAGGCCTGGGGCGGGGAGCAGCGCGTGGTCCGCGTGACCGAGAAGCGGTGGATGCGGCCGATGGCGACCCTCATCGTGCGCATCCTGGACGGCGAGGGCGGCGCGGAAACCGAAGCGCGCGTGTACCAGACCGCCAGCGACGGGAAGCCCTACACCCCCTCAGACGCGTACGAGCGCCGGGGTCCACTGCGTCGCCCGCTCTTCCACACCATCGGCCGCTACGTGACCCAGGTACCGCCAGGCCAGGTCACGCTCGAGGTCGTGAAGGGCTTCGAGCGCTGGCCGGCGCGCGTCACGGTGGACGCGCAAGGCGGCGTGACACACACCGTGGTCGTGCCCCTGACGCGGATGACGAACCTCCGCGGCAAGGGGTGGTACTCGGGCAGCAACCACGTCCACATGAACTACGCCGGCAACCTGCACAACACGCCCGCCAACGTGATGTTCATGAATGCGGCCGAGGACGCCGACGTCATCGGCCTGCAGATCGCCAACAAGGACAACCGGATCCTCGACTACCAGCACTTCACACCCGGGCAGTCGCAGCATCCCCTCTCGACCCCGGACCGCGTCATGCACGTGGGGCAGGAGTACCGCCCGCCCTTCTACGGGCACATCGCCCTCTTCAACCTCCGCGAGCACCTGATCTCGCCCTTCCTGACCGGCTACGAAGGCACGGGCGTCGAAAGCCTCTATCCAAGCAACACCGACATCCTCCGCTACGCGAAGCAGCAGGGAGGCATCGGCGCCTACGTCCACCCCTACGGCGCCACGCGCGACCCGATCGAGATCGGGCTCGGCACCGCGAAGGCGTTTCCCGTGGACGTGGCGCTCGACGCCGTGAGCTATCACGAACTCTGGTCGCAGAACGCCGGCACTGCCCCGCTCGACGTCTGGTACAAGATTCTCAACACCGGCTTCCGCATCCCGGTGACCGGCGGCGAGGACAGCATCTCCAACCTGCATATCGTCGAACTCGTCGGATCCGTGCGAGGGTACTTCCACCTTGGCGGGCGTGAGCTGAGCTGGGCGAACTGGATGGAGGCGATGCTGGCGGGCCGCGGCTTCGTGACCAACGGCCCGCTCATCGAGTTCACCGCCAACGGCCAGATGCCCGGCACCGAGATCGCCCTTCCTGCGGGCGGCGGCTCGGTGACGTTCGAGGCCACCGTCAACTCCGTGGCTCCACTCGACCAGGTCGAGCTCGTCTCGATGGGGGAGGTCGTGCACACGGCGACGCTGTCCGACACCCGGCAGCTCGGTACCTTCTCCGTCGCACTGCCGGTCACGAGGAGCGGTTGGTACTCGGTGCGCGCCATGGGACCCGAACGCAGCTATCCCGTCGAGAACACGCGTCCCCTGGCCGTGACAAATCCGGTGTACGTCCTCGTTGGAGGGCAGCCGATCCGCGACCGCGCCTCGGCGGAGTACTTCGTGAAGTGGATCGACCTGCTCTCGGAGATGGCGAACCAGCATCCCGGGTGGCGCAGCGAGCGGGAACGCGCGCACGTGCTGCGACAGTTCGCCGAAGCTCGAGCCATCTACGAGCAGCGAGCAAGATAGATCAGAAGATCAGGACATCTCGTGGTCTTGTGATGTGGTGATGTGGTGATGTGGTGATCGGATGTGGGGATGTTCGATGTAGGGATCTATCTTCTGATCTGGTGATGCGGGGCAGGTGAGCGGGAGCCGGTAACGGTCGCTGAGGGGGTGCGTGCATGTTCGGTCTGCCGTGGAGCACGACGCTGCTGGTCTTTGGGTTTCCCCTGCTGTGGGTGCTCTACACGGTTGGATTCCTGATCGTGTCCCGGCGCTGGGCGCGTGACGGAGACGAGCCGTGAACCTCACGATCGTCGCGTTCATGGTGCTCTACTACGGTGTGGTGCTCGCCATTGGCGCGTGGGCCATGCGGAAGGGCGCCGGCGACAACCTGGAGGGGTTCCTGCTCGGCGGGCGCAAGGTAGGCCCGCTCGTGACCGCCCTGACGTTGCAGAGCACGTCGATGAGCGGCTACATGTTCCTCGGCGCGGGGGGACTGGCGTACACGCAGGGATACTGGGCGCTCTGGTACGCCGCGGGCGACATCGGGGGCGGCGTTCTGAACCTTTCCGTCATCGGCCGCCGGATGCGCAAGCTGTCGCAGATCCTGGGGTCGCTCACGTGCATCGAGTACCTCGAGCACCGGTACCCGTCTCCGTGGACGCGCCTCGTCGCCGCGAGTCTGTCGGTGTTCCTTCTCGCCTTCTACGCGCTGGCGCAGTTCATCGCCGGCGGCAAGGGCATGGCCCTCGTGACGGGGATGCCCTACGGCGCGGCGCTCTTCGTCGCGCTCACCATCATCATCCTGTACACCTTCATGGGCGGGTACCTCGCCGTGGCGTACACCGATTTCTTCCAGAGCCTCGTCATGCTCGTCGGTGTGGTCTGGATCCTCTCTGCAGCGCTGTTCCATGTCGGCGGACTGACGGCCGCGAACGCCGCGATCGGCGCGCTCGACCCGACGCTGTTGTCCGTGTGGGGACGCGATCTCGGCTTCCAGGGACAATGGGGCGTCGTGATTGGTGCCGTGCTGGTGTTCTCCATCGGCTACATGGGGTGGCCCCATGTGGTGACGCGGCACATGGCGATGAGCTCGCCGCACACGGCCCGGCTGGCCGGCGGCTACGCTACGCTCTGGAATCTGCTCTTCGTCCCCGCGCCCTACATCGTCGGGGTGGTGGCCATCCTGATCCTGCCGCAGCTCGACGACCCCGAGCTGGCCATCCTCCGTGTCGCCCAGACCCTGCTGCCCCCGGCCGTGACGGGCATCGTGATGGCCGCGATCATGGCGGCCATCATGTCCACCGCCGACTCGCTGCTGCTGCAGACCGGCTCGATCGCCTCGCGCGATCTCTACGAACGGTTCCTGAATCCCGCCGCCACGGAGCGGCAGATGGTCGGGGTGTCGCGAGGGCTCATCCTCGTCATCGGCGTCGTGGGCTACTTCGTCGCGCTCGTGGAGCCTCCCGCCGTCTTTGACGTCGTCATCTTCGCGACGTCGGTGCTCGGCAGCGCGTTCACCCCCGCCTTCGTGTGCGCCGTGTGGTGGCGGCGCGCCAACACGCCAGGGGCAATCGCCTCCATGGTCGCGGGGGCTGCGGTGTCCGTCGGGTGGGAGGTGGGCGCTCTGTCCGCCTGGACGACCGTGCACCCGATGGCGGCCGGTATCCTCGCGTCCACCGTCACCATCGTGGCGGTGAGCCTCGCCACCGCGCGGATCTCACCGGTATCGCCACCCATCCTGGCGGCGATGGACGAAGCGGCACACGTTGGCCGGATCCCAGCGCATCTGCGCGGCGTATCTGACGCCGCCCTGCACTCCGAAGCCGGAGAGATCGCCTCGTTCATCAAGAGGGAGCGAAAGTGAAGCGGGAGGTGGCGGGGATCCCGCGCGTGGTTGACGAAGCCCAGGCACATGCCGTCGCGAGCGGGGTCATGTACGGAGGAACTCCCCAGTCCGCGAGGGAAGTCCACTATCCGTACTTCTGGTATCGCTTGCGCGCGACGGCCACGACGCTCTTCGGGGAGAGTTCGATCGACCTGTCCTGCCTGGTTGACGGTCGCACTGGACGACTGGCCACGAGCGACCTTCACGCGGTGTCCCAGCGCATGGTGCCGGAAGATGACGTGCTTGGATCAGTCGTGGATGAGCAAGAGGCAGCAGAGGCAGTCAAGCGGTACCTGCCGCACGTGCTCCTGACCGGCCGCCGGTGGCTGCACCAGAGGGACGTGGACATCCCGCACGGCCTCCTCGTGCACAAGCCGTTCTGGGTGATGAGCGGCGCGGCCGAGACCATCCTCGTTGACGGCGTCACCGGCCTCATCCACCCGCTGGCGGCGCCGACTACCCCTCGACGTCCGCGAACTCGCGAACCGCGGCAGCCGTGGGTGCGGGTGCATCCTCCGGGGACACGGGTGCTTCGCTCACCAGGCAGTCGGTGACGTAGTCGAGCGCCGCCGTGTCGCCGCGTGCCAGCAATCGCTCGAGGCCGTCCCGCCCTTGCGCCTCGCTCTCCCGGGCCTGCATGGTCGGGAACGACCCGTCGGCGCGGCGTGGCACGTAGCGATGCCAGAAGTCCGCGTGCCAGCGCACGAACTGGCGCACGCGCTCGAGCCCGTGTTCGTCGTCTCCCCAATGCGCTCGTGCCAGCGTCACGTAGCGCCGGTAGATCGCGAGCCGCTCCTCCCCGCCCACATCGCGGTACCCTTCGGTGGCCTCGCGGAAGATCCAGGGTTTGATGAGGGCGCCGCGGGCCGTCATCAGGGCGGTGACGCCCGACTGCCGTGCTGTCTCGATGTCCTCCGGGTACAGCAGATCGCCGTTGCCGACGACGGGGATGGACACGGCGGCGGCCACTTCGGCGATGGCCGTCCAGTCGGCCGCGAGCCGGTACCGGCCGTTTCGCGTGCGTCCGTGCACGAAGAGGGCGTCCGCCCCGCCGTCCACCGCGGCGCGCGCCTGGTCCAGGAAGTTCCGGTCTTCGTCGTTCCACCCCAGGCGAATCTTGGCCGTCACCGGGATGCGCGTCACTGCGGTCTTCATGGCTTCGAGGATTCGCCGGATGCGCTTCGGCTGGCGGCCGAGCGCGGCGCCGAGCCCCTTGCGCGTGAAGTGATCGATGGGGCAGCCGCAGTTGAGATCCACCAGGTCGGCGCCGCGGGCCTCCACGAGGGCGGCCGCCCATCCCATCTCTTCGGGCCTGGTGCCGGCGAGCTGGACGCCGAAGAAGGGCTCGCCTTCGAATCGCCGAATGAGCGCGTACTCCCCCTGGCGGCGCTGCTTGAGACGTCTCGCCACGGTCATCTCGCCCATCGTCACACGCGCGCCAAGCTCGACGCAGAGCCGGCGGTAGGGCAGATTCGAGCCCTTCGTCATCGGGGCCATCACGAGGGCGCCAGCGAGCGCGTCGACGAGCATGACCCTCATCGTATCGTGATCGCACCTGAACCATCCGTGTGAGTGCTACGCTGGCAGAGACGATGACTTCGACGTTACGGCGCGCGATGCTGGCGACGATGATCCTGGTGTGCGGCGCGATGCTGCTGCGCGCCCAGGAGCCTGAGCGTCACTTCCTCTGGACCGTTCGCGGTGAGGGGCCGACGGTGGCCTACCTCGTGGGATCGCTCCACGTGCTCACCCCGGACTTCTATCCGCTCCCCGAGCCCTTCGAACGCGCCTTCGAGGCGTCCGGCACCTTGGTCGAAGAGATCGACCTGGCCGAGATGGAATCGCCGGGAACGATCGCGGCGGCCATGAGCAAGGCGCTGTTTCTCGATGGCCGCACGCTGGACGAGGTGGTGCCGAAGCCCCTCTACGACCGAGTGGTCGAGAAGGCGGCGGCATCGGGCCTGCCGATTCAGGCCCTCGCCCGCATGAAGCCCTGGATGGTGGCCGTGTCGCTCACGGCCCCGGCCATGAAGCAGGCGGGATTCGAGCCGGCCCAGGGGGTGGACCGGCACTTCTTCGAGCGGGCGCGGGCGGCCGGAAAGCCCATCGAAGCGCTCGAAACCGTCGCGTACCAACTCGACCGATTCGACTCGCTGCCGATGCCGCTGCAGGCACAGATGCTCGAGGCCGTGCTGGACGACCTCGAAACCCAGATCGCGCAGGTGCGGGTGATAGCCGAAGCATGGTCGCGCGGTGATGTCCCTTCCGTCGAACGCTTCCTCCTCGAGGCCTTCCGCGACTCCCCCGAGATCGCCGAACGGCTCCTCACCGAACGCAATCGCAACTGGGTACCCAGGGTGGACGACTGCCTGGCACGACCCCGTCCGTGCTTCATCGTGGTGGGCGCGGCCCACCTGGTCGGCCCGGACAGCCTCGTCGCACTGCTTCGCGCGAAGGGCTACGAGGTCGTCCAGCAGTAGGACGAGGCTGTTCGGA
>CAZNOC010000179.1:0-4704 GCA_964574545.1 uncultured Bifidobacteriaceae bacterium
GCCGCCGAGCGCTCACGACGGGCGCCGACCACGGCAATCCCTGCCTCCCACCGCACCTGATGGAGGAGCCGGTAGCCGGCACCGAGCGCCGCGCGCGCGGTCCGGTCGTTGGTCGAGCGCCCCGCGGGGTCCGTCACGTGCAGGCCGGCCACGTGCACAAGGCCCTGCCGCAGTAGCTCGAGCGCCTGCGTGCTGGATCGCAGCAGCGGTAGCACACGCACGCCGTGACGCCACGCAAGCTCCCGCGCGAGGAGACCCACGAGGGGATCGCAGCCCGCCACCACCAGCGTGGTGTCGGCGGAGGGCACGGATCGCGGGTGCAGCTGGTGTCCGTCGAACCAGGCATCCTGAGGCAGGACGCCGGCCGCGGTCAGCTCACAGGGATAGGCGAGCGTCCGGCCGTTCACCGAGGCCTGCCAGACGCGTCCGTCGCCGGCCGCCGTCGGCGCCCAGGCCCAGGGCACTGGTCGCGCAGGATCGCTCGCGCCGAACACGTCCTCGACGCTCTGCCCGAGCGCGGCGGCGAGGCGGAGGGCCACGGCCACGGAGGGCACGAGGCGCCCGGTTTCGATCGCGCTGACCTCCGCCCGGGACACCGCGCCTCTCGCCGCGAGATCCGCCTGCGACCAGCCCCGGTCCCGCCGCAGTTGCGCGAGCGCTGACGTTGTTGACATGATAGTGCCTCCGATGAGACAGGATCATAGCATGGTGCCCCCGCCCGGTCTCGCCGCCGTCCCCCGGGCTGCGGCCATCCTGCTCGTCGTCCTGTTCGGATCCGCCTGCGCCTCGCCCTCCACCGCTCCCAGGGTGGCAGCCGCCTCGGACCTGCAGTTCGCGTTGACCGAGGTGGCCGGCCAGTTCGCGAACACGACCGGGGATCGCGTGGACGTGGTCTTTGGATCCTCCGGGCTGCTGACGCGGCAGATCCTGGACGGCGCGCCGTTCGACCTGTTTCTGTCGGCTGACGAGGCGTTCGTCGATCAACTGGTCCGCGAGGGACGCACGCGCGATCGGGGTGCGCTCTACGCCGTCGGACGCATCGTTCTCTTCGCTCCTTCTGGATCGCCGCTGGTGCCCGACGAGGGGCTCGACGGCCTCGCGCGGTTGATCGCCGAGGGAAGGGTGCCTCGGTTCGCGATCGCCAACCCCGAGCACGCCCCGTACGGCCGCGCGGCGGAGCAGGCACTCCGCAAACGAGGACTGTGGGAAGGGCTGCAGCCGGCGCTGGTGCTCGGTGAGAACGTCTCGCAGGCCGCGCAGTTTGCGACGACGGGGAATGCGGTGGGGGGGATCATCGCCTATTCGCTCGCGCTGGCCCCGGCGATGCGGGAGCGGGGCACGCACGCGCTCGTCCCCGAGGGCGACCACGATCCGCTCAGGCAACGCATGGTGCTGCTGGAGCGAGCGGCGGACACGGCCGGGCGGTTCTACCGCTATCTGCAGGAACCGGCTGCGCGCGCGACGATGACGCGATACGGGTTCGTGCTCCCGGAGTAGACGATGGATACCGCCGCGCTGCGCGTCTCGCTGTCGCTCGCCATCGTCACCGTCGTGGTGCTGCTGCCGCTCGGCATCTGGGCGGGGCATGCGCTGGCGGTCCGGCGCTTCCGTGGAAAGGCGTTCGTCGAGGCCCTCGTCGCGATTCCGCTCATCCTGCCGCCGACAGTGCTCGGCTTCTATCTGCTCGTGACCTTCAGCCCGCGTTCGCCGCTTGGCGCGGCGTTCGAAGCCGTGGCCGGCCAGACGCTGGCGTTTTCGTTCGCGGGGCTGGTCGTGGCGTCCGTGATCGCGAACATCCCGTTCGTGGTGCAGCCGATTCAGCGCGCGTTCGAGTCCGTGCCCGACGAGATCCGCGAGGCGGCGGCGTGCTGTGGACTGACTCCGTTGCAGCGGTTCTTCCGAATCGAGGTCCCGCTCGCGTGGCCCGGCATCCTGACGGCGGCGATTCTGGCGTTCGCGCACACGCTGGGGGAGTTCGGCGTGGTGCTGATGGTGGGCGGCAGCATCCCCGGCGAGACGCGCACGCTGAGCATCGCCATCTACGACCGCATGCAGGCCTTCGACGATCGGGCCGCCGGCGTGATGGCGGCCACCCTGCTTGCGATTGCCGTGGCGACGCTCACCGCCACTACCTGGCTCGGATCCTCCGCGGGTCGTCGTCGTGGATGATCGCACCCTCGCCGTGACGCTGCGGCAGGCCGCGCCGATTCCGCTCGACGTGTCGTTCACGTGCGGACCGGGGCAGGTGCTGGCCATCTTCGGGCCGTCCGGCAGCGGCAAGACCACGATCCTCCGAACGATCGCGGGCCTCTATGCGCCCGCGGAGGCACTCGTCCGCGTCGGCGCGCACACCTGGCTGGATACGGCCGTCCACGAGGCGGTGCCCGTCCACCGCCGCGCGGTCGGGTTCGTCTTTCAGGAATACGCGCTCTTTCCGCATCTGACCGCGGTCGGCAACGTCATGACGGCGCTCGGGCATCTGCCGCGCAGCGAACGCCATGCGCGCGCGTTGGCGCTGCTCGACCTCGTGCATCTCTCCAGCCATCTGGACCGTCGTCCCGCGGCACTGTCGGGCGGAGAGCGCCAACGTGTCGCGGTGGCCAGGGCTCTCGCGCGTGAGCCTGCGGTCCTGCTGCTCGATGAACCCTTCGCCGCCGTCGATCGCGCGGTGCGGCGGCACCTGCAGGACGAGATCGACGAGATTCGGCGATCGCTCGCCATCCCGCTCGTCCTCGTCACGCACGACTTCGAGGACGTGCTGCGCCTCGCCACGGATCTGCTGCTGCTGGACCACGGTCAGACCGTTGCCGTCGGCGCGCTCGAGGCGCTGACGAGCCGGCCCGACCTGCCCTGGCTCCGCGAGGCGGCGGGCCTTGGCAGCCTCTTCGACGCGACCGTCGTCCGGGTGGACGCCTCGCGGGGGTTAGCGGCGCTGGCTTTCGACGGTGGCACGCTGCTGGCACCGAGCCGCCGGTTGGCGGAGGGCACGCGCGTGCGGGTGCGGGTGCCCGCGCGCGAGGTGATTCTGGCCCGCGAGCGGCCACAGGGCCTCAGCCTGCACAACGTGCTGTCCGGCCGTGTCTCCGCCGTCCACAGCGACGCCCGCGACGATCACGCCGTGGTTCAGATCACCGTCGGCGAGGTGCGGCTTCTGGCGGAGGTGACCCGGGACGCCGTGACGGAGCTCGGGATCGTCGCCGGTCTGTCGCTCAATGCGCTGATCAAGTCTGTGTCCCTCGAAGTGCTGGCCGGCCCACCGTCCGAGTCCCAGGTGTCGGCGTAGAGCAGCCATGTCGCAGCGCATTGGCCCTGTCCCACCGGCACGGCCTGCCCGACGTTCGCGCCCCGACCCCGCCATGTCTGCGCCGCCCGCCTCGACACTCCGCTACAATCCTGTGAGAGCGTTCAAGGCGCACATCACTCGTGAAACCCACCGACCTGCGCGGCATCCTGCAATACATTCCCCGTTATCGCGAGCGGACGTTCATCCTCGCCGTGGACGGCGCCATTGTCGCCGACGAGAACTTCGCGAACATCCTGCTGGACGTTGCCGTCCTTCGATCGCTGAACATCCGCGTGGTGCTCGTCCACGGGGCGGCGGCGCTGATCGAGCGGATGGGCGGCGAGCAGGGAATCACGCCGAGCGACCTGGACGGCACGGGTGTCACCGACGCCGCGACGCTCGCGCTCGCGCTGACGGCGGCCAACCGGCTCACGCACGAGATTCTCGAAGGCCTGTCGGCCAACGACTTGCGTGCGGCCGCGACGAATGCGGTGATCGCCCATCCCGCCGGCATCATCCGAGGCGTTGATCTCGGGTTCACCGGCCGGGTCGAGCGGGTGGACGTCGAGTTGCTGCAGACCCTGCTTGCCCACGGCATCGTTCCTGTCGTCCCGCCGCTCGGGTTCGATGGCGACGGTGGAACCTACCGGTTGAACTCCGATGCGGCGGCCGTGGCCGTGGCCAACGCCCTGAAGGCCATCAAGCTCATCTACATCACGACCGAGGACGGGCTGATCGTGAAGGGCGAGTTGATCCGTCAGATGAAGGTCGGCGACCTGGAGGGGCTCCTCCAGAAGACGCGAGGCGACTTCCTGCCGGCGAGCGTCTCGAAGGCGCAGCATGCCGTGGCCGCCTGCCGCGCCGGCGTCGAGCGCGTCCACGTCATCAATGGCGCGGAGGACGACGGGCTGCTGGCCGAGGTGTTCTCCAACGAAGGTATCGGCACGCTGATCCATGCGAACGAGTATCAGCAGATTCGGTCCGCGAGAAAGGCGGACGTGCCTGCGATTCAGGCGCTGATCCGCACGGGTGTCGAGGCGGAGGAGCTCGTGGAGCGGGGCCGCGCGAGCATCGAGAAGACGCTCGGCGACTTCTACGTCTTCGAGATCGACCGGAATCCCGTCGGCTGCGTGGCCCTTCACGTGGACGCGGTCGATCGCAAGGCCGAACTGGCCTGCCTCTACGTGAGCCCGTCGCACGAGCATCAGGGGATCGGACGGAAGCTCGTGCAGTTTGTCGAGAGCCGCGCGCGCGAACTGGGCCTCACGCAGATCTTCGCGCTCTCCACGCAGGCGTTCACGTACTTCCAGTCGAAGGCCGGGTTCGTCGAAGGTGATCCCGCCGATCTGCCGTCCGCCCGCCGGGAGAAGTATCACCGCAGCGGGCGGCGGTCGAAGGTGCTAATGAAGCGCCTCGGCTGA
>CAZNOC010000179.1:4804-8709 GCA_964574545.1 uncultured Bifidobacteriaceae bacterium
CGCACGACGTAGATCGCCGTGACGAGATCGCCCTCGATCTCGAATGCGGCCGTCTGGACGAGGCCGCCCGGCTCCCGCATTCCGCTGCCACGCGACGCCTGGGTCGCGGTCGAGCGTGGCGCGCGCGAACCGCCAGGCCAGCGCCACGTCGCCGGGCATGGCCGCGACGTCGCCGTTCAGCGTCGATCGAGGCGTGCACCCGGATCTCTTGAGTGACCGTGACGGGGGACGGGTGTGGCGCCCTGTCACCGACCCGCGTCCTTTGCGAACGTCTCCGCGATCGCCAGCGCCAGCGGCGCCACCTGCGCGTACGAGATGTTCGACGTGACGGCCACCACGATCCCGAGATCGGGGAACGTCATGAAAGATGCCACCGGCCCGCCCAGCGACTCTCCGGCGTGGCCGGCCAGGCGCGTGGGTGCACCTGCCACCTCGACGGTCCCCACGTCCCAGCCAAGTCCGTAGCCCGTCTCCTGAGCCGAGGCCAGCCGCTGTGACGTCTGGAGCAGTTCGACCGTGGCCGGTTGCAGCAGCCTGCCGCCATTGACCGCCATGCCAAACCGCACCAGGGACGGCATCGCCCTGGCGTTCACGCCCACCGAGGCCGGCGTCGGGACCGCCTCGATTCTTCTCGTTCTCATCGTCTTGAACGTGCTTGTCGGCGCGGCGGGCGCGTTCGGCGTCAGCTTCGGGATGGCCGCCGGGGGCGCGATCGTCGGCAGCGCGGCGGCCCGGATAGCGGGCGCGGCCGTGGGTGGGCTGCTTGCCGGAGGGGTCGCAACGCTCCTCGGCCTCGACGTGTTCAACCTCCTCTTCGGCCGCGCGCCGGTCGGCATGACGGGTGGCCTCGAGGGCGGTGTGCTCGGCGCCGCCCTTGCGGCGGGCGCGCAGCTCGCCGGCGGGCTCGACCGGCCGCCACGGTGGCGGCCCGTTGCCGGCGCGGCGGTGGGAGGGATGATCGCAGGCATCGCGATCCCGCTCGCCGGCGGCAACCTGATGGGCGGCAGCCTGGCCCTGCTCGCCAGGTCGTTTGTCGACTCGCGGCTCAACCTCGATCCGCTGGGCCGCTTCTTTGGCGAGGTGCGTTTCGGCGAGCTGACCGAGATCGCGCTCGGTGGGATCGAGGGACTGCTCTTCGGAGCCGGCGTTGCCGGCGCAATCGTGCTGGTGCGCAGCTGGGGGGCAGGCGCGGTGGAGCAGCCATGAATATGGCAGGCCGGGTCACCGATGCGAACCACGATCGACATCCCCGACGCGATGTATCGGCGGCTCAAGGCCCGGGCGGCTGCTGATGGCCGTCCGGCGAAGGCCCTGATTCTGCGCGGCGTTCTCCGGCTCCTGGCCTCCGAGGCGGTGATGGGCGAGGAGGTGCTGAGTCAGGTTGATGCGTGGGCTGCCGACGATCGACGGATGACCCACGGCCACGCGACCCTGCTCGAGGCGCCGCCTGGCCTCGAACGCCGGTTTCGCCAGCGTACGCGGAGCCGGCAGGCGACACCCAAGGCGTGGGCCGACTCGTATCTTGCCGCGTTCGCGGAGACCTCTCAGGTCACATTGGTGACGCTTGACCGCGCCTTCCGCGGCAAGGTGGCGCCGTTGATGCTGCTCCCAGACTGAGTCGCGCACACAAATCCCATCATTCAGCGCGTCTATAGAATGACGCGATGCCTGACCGGCCGAACGAGGACGGGCGTGCGCTCGTGGGCCGGCTCTACGACGCCTACGGTGCGTCGCTCTATCGCTACGCGGCGTTGCTCCTGGCCGACGCCGCAGCGGCGGAGGATGCCCTGCAGCAGGTGTTCACGACGATGCTCCGGCGGACGCCGCGCCTCGAGAACGAAGCACACTACCTGCGGCGCGCGGTGCGGAACGAGTGCTACTCGATTCTGAGACGCCGGCGCAGCGACCGTATGCCGGAGACGGCATTCCTGGAGCCGCGTGACGCTGGCGTTGCGCTCGACGAGCGGATCGCACTCGAACGGGCGCTGCGGAGCCTGCCGCCGGAGCAGCGCGAGGTCGTGCACCTGCACGTCTACGAAGGCTGGACGTTTCGGGCCATCGCCGACGCGACCGAGGCCTCGGCCAACACCGTGGCGTCGCGCTACCGCTACGCGCTCGACCGCCTGCGACGCCTGCTGGAACCCTCCTGAATGGGAGACGCCATGGACGATGCCGCTCTCGAAGCGCTCTTGAAACGATATCGGCCGGTGGCGCCGGTGGCGGGTCTCCGCGCCCGGTTGCTGGCGCGGCCGCCACAGCTCTGGCCGTGGCTGGCCGCTGCCGCACTGCTCGCCGTCCTGGCTGTCGGCGCGTCGTGGCGTGCGTCCTCGATACTGCTCGACGTCCGCGTGGCGTCTTGGCAGGACGTCGAGGGGCAGGCGACGCGGGCGCTTGGCGACGTCCTCGGCGGCGACGACCGCGCGAGGGCCTGGGCCGAGACCGTCGTGGCGCATCAACGGTTCCTGCGCGACGCGGTCGAGCCGCAGGCGACGTCAGGGAGAGAGGACCGATGAGTCAAGACACGGTCACAGCGCCGCGCCGCGTGCGCCGCTCGGTACGGACGCTGGCCATCGTCGCCTGCATCGTGCTCGTCCCGATGGCTGCCCATCGCCTCTGGGACTATCTCGAGATCCGGCGCCTGGTCGCCGAGATCGAGGAGATCAAGCGCAGGGGAGAACCGGTCACTGGGTCACAGGCGGGTGCTCTGCGCCAGCCGGGCAAGGACAGTGCGGGGCGCTACTACCTGGCAGGCGCGATGCTGGCTCTCGGATCGAACGCGAGCCGGGACACCGCGCGCTTCCGGCAGTGGGCGATCCTGGCGCCGGCCGAAGAGCCGCCGCCACCGGATCTTGTCGAGGCACTGGCGAACACCGTGCGGGACAACACCGATGCCCTGAGCCTCGCCGATGAGGGCGCGCGACGGGTGTTCGAGGGGCTGCCACCCGGCACCGAGTACAGCTACCGGGCGTCGAGCCTCGCTGCGCTCTCGACAATGGTCGCGGCGCGCACGCTGCATGAGGCGACGACCGGACGTGGCGACGAGGCGGTGGAGTCCGCACTCGTGTGGCTGAGGCTCCGACAGGCGATCCGCGACGCGTTATGGGTGTCGGTCGGTACCCACGACGTGCCTGTCGTCCTCAGCCTCTCGCGGCCGTCCGACGTGGCGCTCGGACGACTGCAGCAGGCCCTGGAAGATGCCGAGCGCCCCACCGAGGTTCTCGACACGCTCGTCCGGGAACGTGCCCGCTACCTCGACGTCGTCTGGCGGCGTCACTATGGGGCGACGCCGGACGCGCCGGGTGCCTTCGGGATGCCAATCAGCGGGACGCTTGTCAGGCCCATTGTGTCGCGCAACGCCGTGAGTGCGTTGCGAGTCTGGGCGACGCTCATCGACCTTGCCGGCCGACCTCGAGCCGAATGGCGCGCGCGCTATGAGGAGCTGACGATGGCTCATCCGTCGCCGCGTCGCGGACAGGCGGGCGGCATCTTCTCGACGATGGTGGGGGCCGTCGTGCCGCTCGGCCTCTTCGGCGCCGCAATGGACGGCGACTCGCTGGTGGCCGATCGCGCGGCGCGCGCCGCCGTCGCGGTCGAGCGTTATCGGCGCGACCACGAGGACGCGCTGCCGGTGTCGCTTGACGACGTCGTGCCTGTGTACCTCGACGCAGTGCCAGTGGATCCCTACGCCGGACGCCCGCTCCGGTACCTCGCGAGCGGGATTGGCTACACGATCTACAGCGTGGGACCTGACCTGCAGGACGATGGGGGAGACCTGACGTCGGAGACGGAAGGACGCCTGGCGCGCGGCGCCCCGACCGCGCCGATTCGCGGCGCCGATGTCGGCGTGCGCATCACGACAAGGCGGTGAGGGCGTCGAGGCTCTGCCTGGGGCTGGCGGGTTGAGA
>CAZNOC010000180.1:0-8568 GCA_964574545.1 uncultured Bifidobacteriaceae bacterium
CTGGCCGCCTTCCTCCTCCTGACGTTTGCGGTCACGTGGGCCGCGTGGCTCGTGCCTGCGGCGATCGTGGACCCTGCCGGCTCGAGCGTCCTCGGGCTCGGCGGTCCGGTGTTCCTGCTTGGGGTCTTCGCACCGGCGCTGGTGGCGCTCGCGCTCACGATGCGAGCCGAAGGCCGGGACGGCGTCTGGCGGCTGCTTGCGCGCATCGGACGATGGGACGTCGGGGCGCGGTACTACGTGTTCGCCGTCGGCTACCTCATGGCGACAAAGCTGACGGCGGCGGTGATCCTTCGCGCCACCACCGGCGCATGGCCCATCTTCGGCGAAACGCCGCTCCCCTTGATGCTCGGGGCGATCCTGTTTTCGATGTGGGCACAGGCGGGGGAAGAGATCGGATGGCGCGGCTACGCGCTGCCGCGCCTCTCGTCGCGCATGGGACTCGGCGGCGCGAGCCTCGTCCTCGGCATCATCTGGGCGGTGTGGCACCTGCCGCTCTTCTATCTGACAGGCAGCGGCAGCGACGGACAATCATTCCCGATCTACCTGCTGCACGTCACGGCCCTGTCGGTGGCCATGGCCTGGCTGTACTGGAAGACGGGCGGCAGCCTGCTGCTGGTGATGATCATGCACGCCTCGGTGAACAACACCACGGGCATCGTCCCCACCGCCGTGCCTGGTGCGACGGACCCCTGGTCTTTGAGCGGCGCTCCGGTGGCATGGATCACCGTGGGGCTGGCGTGGGCGGTCGCGCTGTTGCTCCTGTGGAACATGCGCGGGGCGAATACGGCAGCGCTGCAATCCACGATGCCAGCAGCGGCATCGCCGGCCCGGGACGCTCCGTCGATCACGGCCAGGACAGCATCAGGTTCCGCAGCTTCATCAGATGCTTCGAGGCCGCTGACCTGTCCCCGAAGTGGATGATCCACGCCTTCCGCGTGCCGGCCGTCCTGTTCGGGCCGGAGGCGTGCAGGGTCCGGCTGGTGTGGATCGACACGTCGCCGCGAGAGAGAGGCACGGCTTCGGCGCTCAGAACGTCGGTCGAGCGTATCGCCTGCAGGACATGCGGGTTGTGTTCGTACGCCCGGCCGTGGTCAAGAAGCGCCCATCTGTGGCTTCCCGGCACGAACCGCAACGCGCCCCCCTCGACGGACGTGTCCTGCAGCGGAATCCAGAAATGCAGGCTTCGAATCGAACCGGCGAATCGGCCCAGGTAGGCCAGGTCCTGGTGCCAGGGGGTCTCCGTATCGCTCCAGGGCATCTTGTAGATGGCGTGGTCAAAGAGATAGTGCGCCCGGCACCCGAGCAGATCGGCCGCAAGGTCGCGGCACGCCGCGTACACCGCGGTCTGCTTCAGGCTTGGCGCGACAAGTGTCGGGCGGGTCACCTCGGGCTGCCGGGGCGTCGTCCGCACGGCATCGTCCGACAGGTCGCGGCGCAACCCGACCAGGGCGGGCAGCGACCGTTGAAGCACGATCGGGTCGAGGATCCCCTCGACGATGGCCACGTCGCGGGGGTCAAGGACGCGGCGCGCCGCGGCGAAGCCATGAGCCTCGAGATCCTGCCCGATCCTGACCGTGCGCGCGGAGAGTTGCGCCGGCAACGTCGCGATTCCCACGCCGCGAGGGGATGGGGAGGGGGCATCGTCCCCGCGACCGGACGCGTCGGTAGCCGGATGGGCGCTGATGCGGGCAAGGATCCGGCGCCTGGTCCACTGCCAGCGCTCGAGTTTCAGGCGGCGGAGCCGCCCGGCCCCCTTCTTGAACTCCTGTGGGGCCGCCTGCACGTCGCGCACCGCGCGGGCGATCGCCGCGCGGGTGTTGTCCACGTGCACCGCCCCTTCCGGGAACGCGTCACGGAGGACCGGCCAGTCCGACACGATCACCGGCACACCCTGGTAGATGGCCTCGAAAGCGCCCCGCAGCATCGTGTGGTCCAGGGTCGTCAGGTCCATCACGACGTCGGCGTTGCTGATCAGGCCGCCGTAGTCCGAGGTGCTCAGGAAGCCGGTCAGCGTGACGTTGGCCGTCAGGCTCTCCTTTGTCGCGGCGGGCAGGGACGCGGAATCCCCTGTCACGAAGAAACGCACGTCGGGCAGGTCAGCGGCGGCGGCGAAGATGGCGTCGAGCGGCTCGTCGCCACTGAAGGAGCACACGACGGCCACGGTGAATGCGGAGGGACGCGCGAAGTGGCCGTGCTCGGGGAACACGACCGGGACATCGGGCACGAGCGTGGCGTCGCCTCCCGCCGTGCGTACGAGGCCGGCGATGTGTTCGTTGGTGACGAGCGTCGTGACAGCACGTCGGCACAGCATCCGCTGCAGCCACTGGAACGGACGCCAGCGGGGGAGCACGAACGCGCAGGTGTGCGCGTCCAGCACCACCTGCCTGCGATGCCGCCAGGCGTACCAGAACGCGGGCAGCGCGGCGAACACGGGTGGCGTCATCACGAAGACGACGTCGGGCCGCTCCTCCTTCAGGATGCGTGCTGTCGCTTTCCACTGGGCGGCATACTTGAAGGCGATTGTGGACACGCGGCTGCCGAAGCGAGGCGCGTAGACCATGTGGGACCGCCCGCCCAGCTCCCGTGCCGTGTGGTCTGAGCGGCTGCAGTCCTGGGCCCACGAGATGTACGTGATCCGCTGCGGCGGAGACGCGTCCGCGGCGGTCCGGGCGGAACTGGCGGGGCTGGCCGAAACGTCCACGTTCTCCTGGTACCTCCCGGGCGGCGACGGTCGGGTGAACGTGGCCACCTTGGATCCGCTGCAAGAACTCCGCCTCGACTGTAAACCGTTGACTGTTCGTGGAACGCCCGGATGAAGGGGCTGAAATCCCAAGGGTTGTCTCCCGGGCAGCGGCCATTTGTCTCCGCGGGCCGCCGCTCACCCGGTCGCCGCGACGCCCCACCGGGCGAGGAGGCGGGCGCTCCGAGGACCGATGCGCGGTGTGTCATCCTGTAGCGACGCCCTCATGCCAGTCCCGGTCATCACCGTTTCCCAGCTGCGCAAGACCTACGGCGCCACCGTGGCGGTGGACGATGTCTCGCTCGAGGTGCGCGAGGGCGAGATCTTCGGGCTCATCGGCCCGAACGGAGCGGGCAAGACCACCACGATGGAGTGCGTCGAGGGCCTTCGCCGGGCGGACCGTGGCGTGATCTCGGTGCTGGGCCTCGACCCGATCCGAGATGCGCCGGCGCTGCGGCAGCGGATCGGTGTCCAGCATCAGGACGCGCACCTCCAGAAGCGCATCAAGGTGTGGGAAGCCATCGACCTCTGGGCGTCGCTCTACGGGCGGTCGATCGACGCCGGTGCCCTTCTCGAACGCCTCGGCCTCGAGGGCAAGCGCCACGCGTGGTTCATGACGCTCTCGGGAGGCCAGAAGCAGCGCCTGTTCATCGCGCTCGCCCTGATTCACGATCCGGAAGTCGTCTTCCTCGACGAGTTGACCACTGGCCTCGATCCGCAGGCGCGGCGCGCGATCTGGGAGCTCGTGAAGGGCATCCGCGATCGCGGGAAGACCGTGTTCCTGACGACCCATCTGATGGAGGAAGCCGAGCGGCTCTGCGACCGCGTCGGGATCATCGAGCATGGCCGGCTGATCGAAGTTGGCGCGCCGGCTGCACTCGTGACGAAGCACTGTCCGGAGCGCCGTGTGGTGTTCACGAGCGACAGCCCGGACGTGGCGGTCCGCCTCGGGGACGCGCCGGGCGTCCATCGCGCCGGCATTGACGGCGTGACGCACACGCTCCACGGCGAGGGCGACGACTTCGTGACCGGTGTCATTCACGTGATCGCCCGACAGGGCATCCACGTCCGGGGGTTCCGCACGGAAGTCCCGACGCTCGAGGACGTGTTCCTGAAACTGACGGGCCACGGGATCCGGGATTGATCGTGTTCAAGGGACTCTGGACGCTCGCCTGGCTCGAAACGAAGATCTTCGTGCGAGAACCAATGGGCCTCGTCGGGACACTGGCCATGCCCGTCGTGCTCTTCGTCGTGCTGGGCCGAGCTCTCGGCACTGGCGCGCGAAGCGCGGCTTCCGGGTCGCCACCGCCCTTCAATGTCGCCATTCTCGCGGCACTGCTCATCGCCGTCAGCGCGGTCCTTTCGCTCGTGGCGATCATGGCCATCTACCGCGAGGGCGGGATCCTGAAACGCCTCCGCGCGACGCCACTCTCGCCGCTGACGATCCTCGGTGCGCACGTGCTCGTGAAGCTGGGGTTCACGGCAGCCAGCCTTGCGTTGCTCCTGCTGGCCGGCCGTCAGTTCTTCCCCGGCGCCATCACGCCCCATTGGGCCGGGTTCTCCGCAGCGGTGCTGCTGAGCGTGCTGAGCATCCTGTCGCTCGGCTTCGTGATCGCCAGCCTCGTGCCGACGGCCCGGTTCGCGCAGCCGTTGGGCGCGGCGATCCTCTACCCGATGGTCGTGCTGTCAGGCCTGTTCTTCCCGCTCGACACGCTCCCGCCGATGCTGCGGACCGTCGCATGGGCACTGCCGACGACCCACGCAGTGGCGCTGATGCAGGGCGCGTGGGACGGCGGGCCCTGGACGGCATACTGGGTGAACGTCGCCGGGCTGGGGATCGTCTTCGTCCTGAGTGCGGCCGTGGCCGCGAAAGTGTTTCGCTGGGAGTAACCCATGCACACGAAGGAGCTCGCATGATTGCGCCTGCCGCCGTCACGCTGGAGGGCCATGGCGTCCGCCTCGAGCCGTTGGCGCTCGATCATCGGAACGGGCTCGCCGCCGCGGCGGCCGACGGCCGCCTGTGGGAACTCTGGTTCACGTCGGTGCCCGAGCCCGGCGACACGGATGCCTACATCATGGACGCGCTCGCCGGAGCCGAGGCGGGGCACATGCTGCCGTGGGCCGTGCGCGACGTCGCGAGCGGGGCGATCGTCGGCAGCACCCGTTACCACGACATCGTCCCGGCCATCGACCGGGTGGAGATCGGCTACACGTGGTACGGCGCGCGGTGGCAGCGCAGCCACGTGAACACGGCGTGCAAGCTGCTGCTGTTCGCGCACGCGTTCGAGACGCTCGGGTGCCGCGTGGTCGGCCTCAGAACCGACAACTTCAACTTCCGGTCACAGCGGGCCATCGAGTCCCTTGGCGCCAGGAAGGACGGCGTGATCCGCCACCACTACCCGCGGCGTGACGGCACGGCACGCGATTCGGTGATGTACAGCGTGCTGGCTGCGGAGTGGCCGGATGTGCGCCGGCATCTCGAACTGCGGCTGGCCCGGCGGCCGGATGATGCCAATGCGGTCGTGCTGGGCTGACGCGGCCTGTGTTGAGATCCCTTTCATAGGAGGAATCCATGCGCTCTGCACTGTTTCTGCTGACAGGCTTCCTGCTCCTGGCAGCCTCCTTCGTGCTCGCGAGGCTGTTCTCCCCCTACTATCCTGCAGCGGCCACCTGGGCCACGACCGCTTTCGTCGTCGGGTGGTTCGCCGTGACGGCCTTCAACATGCGGGTGGGCGTTGCCAAAGCAGGCTACTCGGTCGCCGAGGAGCTTCCGATCATGCTCCTCCTTTTTGGCGCCCCCGCCGTCGTCGCCATCCTCCTCAAGTGGAGGGTCTTCTAGCCCGGGAGGCCCCTTCTCAGCCCTCCCCCTGCAGCACGGGCAGCGGCACCTCGGGGACGACGACACGCACGAACTGGCCGCGCTGCAGCAACTCCCGGCCCTTGCCGCCGCGGCCGGTCACCTCGTACTTCGTGGTGCTGATCGTCTGTTCCGCCCCCCGGCTCGTCTCCACCGTCATCAGATTGCGATCGCCGGTCGAGGCCATGAAGCCGATCACCTTGTCGTCCGCCCCGACCTTGATCAGGATGACGCCCTTGCCTGGGCCGGAGAGGAAGTTGACCTCCTCCACCGGGCACAGCATCGCGCGCGCCTGGCGGGTGGCGGCGATCGCCGTCTCGTCGCCGGTGACGAGCGCCACGCCGACGACCTCGCTCGATCCGGCGGGCCTTGCGTAGCGGCGGCCTGACCTCGTGCTTGCCTCGACGAACCCCTCGAGCGAGAAGCGCAGCGCGTAGCCATCGCTCGTGACGGCCAGCGCGTGCACCGGCGGCACCTCCCCCTCCTTCTTCGCCGTAATGACGCCGGACGCACGCGGGTCGAGGCTGAAGGCCGCCACCACCTTCTCGCCGTCCTTGAACTTGAACAGACGCTGGATCGGCTCGCCGTAGCCGGTGGACGCGGGCACATCGATGATGCGGGCGGTGTACGCCACGCCGGCGTTGGTGAAGAACACCACCGTCGCCCGCGTGCTCCCGGCCATCGCCGCGAGTACCGCGTCGCCCTCCCGCAGCCGGGTCGTGGCGAGGTCCCGCACCTCCTTCTGCCGCTTCACCCACCCGTCGCGCGACACGAGCACGACGTTGTCCTCGTCCACAATGAAGTCGTCGGCTGAGTACTCGACCTCCTCGGCCTCCTCGATGCGGCTTCGACGCGCGTCCCCGTACGCCTTCTGCACGTCCGCGAGCTCGTCGCGCACGAGCGTCCAGCGGCCTGCTTCGTCCTTCAGCAGGGTGCCGATCTGCCGCGCGCGCTTGCGCTTGTCGGCCAGCTCTTTCTGAATCACAAGAATCTCGAGACGCGCCAGGCGATAGAGCTTCAGCTCCAGGATGGCGTCGGCCTGCTCTGCGTCGAGCGAGAAGCGCGTGATGATCTTCTCCGCCGCGTCGGCCTTGCCGTCAGACTTGCGGATGATGCGGATGATCTCGTCGAGGGCGTCGAAGACCTTCTCGAATCCCTCGAGGATGTGGATGCGCCGTTCGAGCTGCTCCAGCTCGTGCTCGAGCCGGCTGGTCACCACGTCCAGCCTGAAGTGAAGGAAGTGCCAGAGAATCTGCTTCAGATCGAGCCGTTCAGGGCGGCCCGCCTCGGGGTTCTCCGTGGGCACGAGGCATGTCAGGTTGACGGCGAAGTTCGTCTGAAGCGGCGTGTGCTTGAAGAGGTACGCCATCACCATCTTCTCGTCGGCGTCCCGCTTCAACTCCAGCTCGATGCGCACATCATCGGTGGAGAGGTCCCGCACGTCCAGCAGTTGCGGCAGCTTCCGGCCAAGCACCACGTCGCCGATACGTTCGACGAGCAGCGACTTGTTGACCATGTACGGCACGCTTGTGACGTAGATCGTCTTGCCGGTCCGAGATGCCGGCCCGCGCTCCCACGTGGCCCGCAGACGGATGCTGCCGCTTCCCGTGCGGTAGATCTCCTTGATCTCGTCGGCGGAGTTCAGGATGTGGCCGCCCGTTGGGAAGTCCGGTCCCTTCACCCACCGACAGAGCTGAGCCGTGGACAGGTCGGGGTTGTCGAGCAGCTTCACGAGCGCCTGGCACACCTCGGTGAGGTTGTGGGGCGGGATGTTGGTGGCCATGCCCACGGCGATTCCAGTCGCGCCGTTGGCCAGCAGATTCGGGATGCGCGACGGAAGAACGACGGGCTCGGTCTTCGTGCCGTCGTAGTTGGGCCGGAACGGGACCGTCTGCTGCTCGATCTCCTGCAGGATCTCGTCCGAGATCCTCGCGAGACGGCACTCTGTGTAACGCATGGCGGCCGCCGCGTCGCCATCGAGCGACCCGAAGTTCCCGGACCCGTCCACCAGGGGATACCGCAGGGCAAAGTGCTGAGCCATGCGAACCAGCGTCTCGTAGAGCGCGGAATCCCCGTGGGGATGGTAGCCGCCCATGACGTCGCCGACGACCTTGGCGCACTTGCGGTGCTTCGCGTCGGCCGTCAGGTTCTGCTGCCACATCGTGTAGAGGATGCGGCGCTGTACGGGTTTCAGCCCGTCGCGCACATCCGGCAGCGCGCGCGAGGTAATGACCGAGAGCGCGTAGTTCAGGTACCGGCTCTGCGCCGCCTCGTGCAGGGACACGGAACTCGACCCATCGAACGGCGTCGATCCGCCGCTGCCCGGCCCGCCAGGAGGCGTCCCGCCATCGTCCGGTGTGCTGTCTGGGAGATCGAACAGAGAGGGTTCGGACCTGCGCTTTGCCACGGTTCCTTACTGTATCTCACGTACAAACACGAAGGTCACGAAGGACACGAAGACGCACGAAGAAGCGTCATTCACGCACGTGGCACACCGGCAATATCCAGTCGGACAACCAATGTTCTTCGCGCGTTCTTCGTCTCATCGTGTTCTTCGCGTTTGTACGTACGTCTCACGGAATCAGCTTGCCTGGATTCATGATGTTCTGTGGATCCAGGGCGTGCTTGATCGTGCGCATCACGTCGAGCGAGGCGCCGTGCTCGGCCTCGAGGTACGGCAGCTTGCCGATCCCTACGCCGTGCTCGCCGGAACACGTACCGCCAAAGCGCAGCGCGCGCTCGACGAGGCGCCCGTTCAGGATCTTCACTCGCTCGAGGTCCGCTGGATCCTCGAGATCCACCATGAAGATCAAGTGGAAGTTGCCGTCGCCGGCGTGTCCGACGAGCGGCGCGGTCACGCCAGCGGCGCGGAGGTCCGCCTGCGTCTCGACGATGCAGGCGGCAAGGTGGGCGATGGGCACGCAGACGTCGGTGGTCCAGGGCTTCGCGCCGGGGCGGGAGGCGATGGTGG